>CAMUAL010000008.1 GCA_947086925.1 uncultured Clostridia bacterium | reverse complement strand
ACAATTACGCGATTGCAGTATATAATATTACCCGTTCACCCCGTAACGTGTAACGTAAATTCAAGCGTTATGCCGACGGGGTGGACATAGTATTACCTTAGTCCACCCCGTAACACTGTAACACTTTTGGGGTAAATACGGCACAATACGGAGCGGCGACAGCCGCCCCGTGTGGCAATAAGTTACTATTACCTTATTGGCACTACGGAACACGGAACAAAAAACAAGCCTGCTGTTGGTGGGTTTGGGTGGGGTTATCGAGAATTAACGGAGTTTCAAATATGAATAAGCAAATACCGCTCGGAATATCGGTCATCTACTTTGACGACCAAAGCAAAAACATATACACCGAATTGCCGCCCGATAAAGAGCAAGCAAAAAGGCTGTCAAAACGTATCTATAAACACGCCATGACAGCCCTTGCAAGCCGTGAGCAATTACCGCACCGCTAACTGCTTGCCGTACAGTTTATAGTCCGACAGCGGCAATTCCACCGCGCAATATAATTCTCGTCTATTCACCTTGTATATTACCGTGTTCGTTTTTGCGGTAAGTCGGTGCACCACACGCAACCTAATATTCGAATTAGGTTGCGTTTTCCTTTTGCATTTCAAAATTTTTTAGTTTTATGCCCAAACGCTCAACTTGTTGTGATTTTATTACAGAATAGCCACGCTTCTCAAAAAATGATTTTGCAGTAATCGATGCAAAAGTATTTATGACCGAAAAACCTTTTTCCAATTCGTTGCACAATGCCGTAGCAATACCTTGTCTTTGATAATCTTTATGTACAAAAAGTAAATCTAAGTATCCTAATTTATCAATACTTCCAAACCCGACGATTTCGCCGTTTATTTCGGCTATTAAAGTATATTGCTTTAATAAGTAGTCGCGCCGTATTTTTAAGCTGTCGGCATTATTTGTCCAAGCTGAAAGTTGTTCCGCCGTATAGTCTTTTGCATTGACGGAATGGACCGTTTCATAAAATAATTTTGCAACAGCATCGCAATCTTCATTTTTATATTGTCGTATTGTCATAACTCAATATCTATTCCGTAATTTTTATCAATTAAAATATATTCCAAACCAAATTTTTTGCACATCTGTAAATTTAGCCTATTGTCCGCTATTAAATCGGCTTTATTTATGTCGGTTGTGATACGATTTTCAATAACATTTTCAAATTTCAAAATTTCCGAAAATTTGTTTTCAATATATTCGGCGGTCATAATAAGACAATAAAATTTGATTTCTCGCAAGTAACTTTCGTCAAAATCTTTTTGCCAATCAAATGGAATATAGCAACCTTCTATTATTATATTTTGCTTATTCTCGATTGCCGTTTTTATCATTTCCTTTACAATCGCCCAAAGGTACGGCGTAAGTTTTTCATCGTCGTTTACCGAAAGCGACGTGTTGCCGCTTTTTATTAACCCCATCTTTAAATGGTCGATAGAAAAGTACGGAATTTTATATTTTTCCATAAGCCGTTGAGATAAAGCGGTTTTTCCCGTATGAGTTGTTCCCGAAATTAAAATTATCATAATATAATTGTACCAAAATTTTACTTTATTTTCAACAAAATTATAGATAAACTCGAAATGGCACCGGGGGGGACAGAATAAACGAACGCGCGGCTGTGCCGAGCGTTCAAGCAGCCGCCACAGTAAAAGAATCCTATTTTACACCCCGATATTTAAATCATATTAGCGTTGTAGACAGTGCCAAAAATAAAATATATGCGGCGGTCATAATCGTGCCCGATGAAATCGTTGTAACGTGTCCGAGCAATTTTTTCTGCGGGGCTTGCGATTTAACCGCTATCATGATAAGCGCAAACACCGAAGCCGCTGCTCCGAGCACGAGCAGGAGCATTGACTGCATTCCCGCCGCGCCGTCTTTAAAGTAGGGGTAAATATTCGTGTTGCCCTTTGTAAAGCTGAGCAAGTCGGCAAGAAACAGTATAAAGAAGTTGAATATGTTACTGCCGAGAATATTGCCGATTGAAGCGTTAAAGTTTCCGCGTCTGCAAAGCGACACGGTTGAAACGAGTTCGGGCAGGGAGGTTACGAGTCCGAGGAGCAATGCACCCGCAAAGGTTTTGCCCAAGTTTAGCTTGTCCGAAACCGAATTTACAACATACGTAAGACATATACTTGCTCCTATAAGCAAAATCGCGCAGATAATAAAGCGCACTATAAGCTGTTTAAGAGTTATGTCGGATTTTGCTTCGTCATCGGCGTCTTCGGTTTTGGGAGTGAGAATTATCGCCACAACGTAAAGAATCAGAATAAAAGGGGATACGATATTTATAAATCCGAGTTTGGGAATGTTTTTTACAAACAGCGCAACGGCTATAAGCGCGTAAACCGCTAAGCCGCAAAGCAGAGTGAAAATATTGCTTTTACCCACTTTTGCGCGTGAAAATCCGCGAAACATGATTGCGGCGCATGCGCCGAGTACCGCAAGATTGAAGATGTTACTGCCTAAAATATTGCCCGTAACCAAACTGTTTTCACGCAAAAAAAGCACTGCCGAAAGCGACGTAAAAAGCTCCGGCAGACTTGTAACCGCGGCGAGCATAACTCCGCCTATAAACGCGCCCGATACGTTGGTTGTTTTATCGAGTAAATCAACGTATTTCGACAATTTAATCGACAAAAACACCACGGCGGCGGCTAAAACGACAAATAAAGCATAATCCATAACGGATATAGTATACCACTTTTTTGAAAATACGCAAACAAAATAACTTGATATTTGCGGCGGATTATACTATACTTATAATATACTGTAAAAATTTTGCGGTATTTTTAATTTACGTGCGAATAGCCGAATAAATTCAGGAGAGAATTATGAGTAAGTTTTTTTGCGATTCAAACAGCGAGCTTTGGTATACACGATTCGACGAATTTGACGCAACTTGTATTAAAATGCCGTACACGGTAAACGGAATCGAGGCGTTTTACGACCTCGGGCGCGAAACCGATAACCGCAAATTTTTCGACGAAATGCGCGGCGGAGCTACGGTCAAAACTCAGGCGCTTAATCAGCACGACTACATGGGATACTTCGAGCCGGTGCTGAAATCGGGTGAAGATATAATATACGTGCATTTCTCACGCGCAATGTCCGGCACGTTCGACAGCATGGAAAAAGCAATAGCCGAACTGAAAGAAAAATACCCCGAGCGCAAAATCACTACTGTCGATACAAAAAATATAAGCATGGGTACGGGCATGGTTGTGTATTACGCACTTAAAAAACATGCCGAAGGCGCGACCGATGACGAAATCGTAAAGTTTGTGGAATCGTTCCGCGAGAAGATTAAGGTTTACTTTACCGTAGACGATTTGGTTTACTTAAAGCGCGGCGGCAGGCTCAGCGCGTTCAAAGCCGCAATGGGCACAATCTTTAACATTAAGCCGATAATATCCACTTCTGCCGAAGGCAAGCTTGTAAACATACTTAACGCCAAAGGGCGCAAAAAGGCGATACACACGCTTGTGAATTATTTAGAGAGCGGCAAAGTGGACTTGAATTATCCCATATCGATTATGAACGCCGATACCGATGCCGACACCGCATTAACGATAGATATGATACGCGAAAAGTACCCGCAGGCGGATATATGGCAACAGCTTGTGGGACCCGTTGTGGGTTGTCATTGCGGACCCGACACCATAGGTATGATATTTGTGTCCGCCGAATAAAAGGGCGGTGCAGTGGCGATGTGCAATATGCGCACATAAAACACCCGCCGAATAAAAGGGCAATAAGTTGTTTATAAAAAGAATCGTACTTATTTTAATATCTTTGCTTTTTGCAGTTTCCGCCGCGGGATGCGGCGGATATTCCGATTCGCCCAAAGCCTTCAAATACTATCGATTTGCCGATAAACGGGTTTTCGGCAACGCAATCACGTTTTCGGCGGCGGTTCGCGGCGGCAACGAGCAAGCGGCATTAAACGAAATGCTCGAACTCATGGAGGACATAAATTCCGACATGAGCCTGTCGCTTTCAAGCAGCGCGCTGAGCAGGTTCAATGCGCTCGGCGCAGGCGAGAGCGCCGCAGGGTACGAATCCGAGCGAGTGGAAATTTCCGCCGACACTTACGAGGTTATTTTAAAGGCGACCGAATATTATGCGGACACCGACGGGCTGTTCAATATTGCGGCTTATCCGCTTGTAAAGCTTTGGCATGTGGACACCGACGGACTTAACGAATACGGCTTTCCGTCGCCGACCGCGCCGCCGGAGCTCCCCGAATACGATGCGGTTTTAAATACTCTCGGCAGTTGTGATTTAAGTAATCTGAAAACGCTTTCCGAAAACGGTAAATTTTACATTTACAAAACTCACCCTTACTTACAAATCGATTTGGGAGCGATAGCAAAGGGATTTGCCGCCGATAAGTGCATAGAGATTGCCGAGCGCAACGGAGTAAGTTCGGCACTAATCGATATAAGCGGTAACATATGCGTAATGGGCGAGTGGTATCACCCCGACGAAAAAAAATACGTGCCGTGGGTTTTGGGAATCACCTCGCCGCGCCCGCGAAACGGATTCGGCGGAAGCATGTGCGCACTGAGCGCGGGACGCGATAAAACGCTTGTTACGAGCGGAGATTACGAGCGTTACGTTTTGTACGGCTCCGACGAAAACACGCTGTACGTTCCGCACATCGTAAGCACGGTAAGCGGAATGCCGCTCGGAGTGACGTATAGCGGAGAAAAGTATGCAAACACCGATAATCACATAATTTCCGCAACAATCATATGCGGCGATTCGTGCAAGGCGGACGCATACGCAACGGCGGTATGCTTAATGAACGCCGATAACGCGGTGAAGTTTTTATCCGAGCGCGGTTTGCATGCCGTACTTGTCACCGCCGACAATCGCATGTGCCTTGTCGGAGTAACCGAAAGCGATAATTCGGGTGACGAGTTCTTTACGGCAAAGAACGAGTTCGGCGGCTACAAAAGTTACAAAATCGAGGAATACGCCGTTGAATGAGTCTAAAATAGACTACATCAAAAGCAAACGTCAGCCGTTTGCTTGGGGCGACCTTATTGTGCTGATAGTCGCAGTTGCGCTTACCGTAACGCTTGCGTTCACTCTTACGGGCGAAAAAGGAAGCGGCGTTGAAATAATATGCGACGGAACGCGCACGGTTTTGCCGCTCGGCGAAGATAAGAGATTAAACGTGGGCGGGCATCTTACCGTAACGATAAACGGCGGAAAGGTGAGCGTAACCGAATCGGATTGCCGCAATCTTGTGTGCGTGCGCACGGGTGAAATAAGCAGAATTGGCGAAAGCATAGTTTGTGCGCAATATCGGGTAGTCATTACCGTGATAGGATTCGACGGCACCGCCGGCACGGTCGGACAAGGATAGGAGGTGGGCGTGAAATCAAAACGGATAACGAAAATCGCGCTGTTTACCGCGGCGGCTTTAATGCTGAATTTGATTGAATCCATGCTTCCGCCGTTTATGCCTTATGCACCGGGAGCTAAAATCGGTTTGAGTAATCTTATAACGCTTGTTGCGTTAGTCTTGCTCGGTGCGGGCGACGCATATCTGATTTTACTTTTAAGGTGTTTTTTGGGCAGTGTGTTTGCGGGTAATGTTACTTCTCTTATGTACAGCTTGCCCGCCGGCGTAATTAGCCTTGCGATTCAGTTGCTTTTGTATCGGTTTTTATTTAAAATAATAAGTATACCGTGCATAAGCCTTTTGGGCGCGATAGCGCACAACGCCGTGCAAGTGGCTGTGGCGAGCATTATCGTAAAGGTTAATCTTTCGGTTATGCTTGCACCCATGCTTGTTGCAAGCATAATAGCGGGAATAGCCGTAGGCATTGCGGCGTTTTTAATAATAAAATATCTGCCCAAAAAATTATTTACCGATTACGTAAAAACGCAGGAGAACAAATGAAAGTTTACAGCACAAGAATGGCGAATCTTAACGGAACGGCAACGCGTGAAATTTTCAAGCTTTTGTCCCGTCCCGAGATAATTTCGTTTGCGGGCGGACTTCCGGCAACCGAGGCTTTGCCCGTTGCCGCCGTGGGCGATATTGCGGCGGAACTTTTGTCGCGTCCCGATGCGTATTCGCTTTTGCAATACGGCACAACCGAAGGGTACGTGCCTCTGCTTAACCGTATTCCCGAGCTTGTCGGCGAGTTCGGCATTAAGTGCGAAAACGGCGGTACGCTTGTTATAAGCGGCGGTCAGCAGGGAATAGACCTTGTTTGCAAAGTGTTTTTAAATGCCGGCGACACCGTGTTGGTGGAAGACCCGACTTACCTTGCGGCACTGCAAATATTCAATTCGTACGAGGCAAAAGCGGTGGGCGTCCGCGCGGGCGAGGACGGACTCGATATATCCGATTTGGAAAACAAGATTGTCGAGTTCAAGCCTAAGCTCATATATCTTGTTCCTACGTTTTCCAATCCCACGGGCAAAACATATTCGGAGAGCAATCGCAAAGAAATCGCCGCGCTTACGGCAAAGTACGGCGTTTACGTGGTGGAGGACGACCCATATGCGCGACTGCGGTTTTCGGGTGACAAAATAAACGCGCTTTATTCGTACGCAAAGGCGGATAACATAATTTATATAACGTCGTTCAGCAAAATTCTTTCCCCGGGACTTCGCGTGGGGGCGGCTGTCGGAAGCGCGGAAATAATACGCAAAATGGCTATATGCAAGCAAGGAACCGATTTGCACACAAGCTTGCTTGCGCAGGCAATCACCGCCGAGTATTTAAAACGCGGACTTCTTGTTCCCGCGGTGCAAAAAAGTCTGCCTTTGTACAAAAGCCGCAAAGACGCAATGATGAGCGCGATAGACAAATACATGCCGAGCGAATACGAGCACACAAAACCCGACGGCGGACTGTTTATATGGGGTGAGTTCAAAGGATGCAAGCTCGATACCGCAAAGCTTCTCGGCAAAGCGGTAGAGCGAAACGTGGCTTATATACAAGGCAGTGTGTTTTACGCCGACGGCGGCGGCTCGAATACAATAAGACTCAACTATTCGAATGCGAGTGAGCTTAACATAGAAAAAGGCATAAAATCGCTCGGCGAATTTTTTAAAGAAATCATTTACAAGGAGAAAAAAAATGGCTGAAAAAAACGTACTCGACACGCTTTACGAACGTGGATTTATAGGGCAGACGGTTTACGAAGACGACATGCGCAAATTGCTTGAAAGCGAGAGTGTTCCGTTTTATGTGGGATTCGACCCCACGGCGGACAGCCTGCACATAGGTCATTACATACCCGTAATGGCAATGGCGCATATGCAACGTGCGGGGCATAAGCCTATTGCGTTAATCGGAGGCGGCACCGCAATGGTGGGCGACCCGTCGGGGCGTACGGATATGCGACAGATGATGACGAAAGAAACAATCGCGCACAACGTAGAGTGCTTTAAAAAGCAACTTTCGCACTTTGTTACGTTCAAAGGCGAAAATGCGGCTATTATGGTGAATAACGCCGATTGGTTGCTTAATCTCAACTATATAGATTTTCTGCGTGAAGTAGGTCCGTACTTCTCTGTAAATAAAATGCTTACAAGCGACTGCTTTAAAACGCGTATGGAAAAAGGGCTCAGCTTTTTGGAGTTCAATTACATGCCCATGCAGGCATACGACTTTTTGGTGCTTTTCCGCAAATACGGTTGCAGGCTCGAAATAGGCGGAAACGACCAGTGGAGCAATATTCTTGCGGGAGCTGATTTGATACGTAGATTCGAGCAAACCGACGCGTACGCAATGACGTTTAAGCTTTTGCTTACGAGCGAAGGCAAAAAGATGGGCAAAACGGCAAAGGGCGCGTTGTGGCTCGACGGAAACAAAACCACGCCTTACGAATTTTATCAGTATTTCCGAAATGTAGAGGACGTCAAGGTTGCCGAATGTATGAAACTACTTACGTTTATGGAACTCGACGAAATCGCAGACCTGACAAAATACTGCGACGAGCGCATAAACAACGCCAAAAAGCGTCTTGCCTACGAAGTTACAAAGCTTATTCACGGCGAGGAATCCGCCGAGGAAGCGCAAAGGCAGGCAGAAGCTGCTTTCGGCGGCTCGACGGAAAATATGCCGTCGGTTACCGTGAGCATTGCCGCAAACGCGCTTATAGCCGATATAATGACTGCGGCGGGCGTTGCGGTGAGTAAGTCGGAGGCGCGCAGACTAATCGAGGGCGGCGGAGTAAAAATAAACGACGATAAAGTTACGGGAGCTACCGACACGCTCGACCGCTATACGTTCGAGAACGAATTTGTGTTGCACAAAGGCAAAAAAGTGCATTTGCGCGTTACACGCAAATGAGCGACTTTTTAACGGTTAAAAGCGCGGAGTTCGAGTACGAGATAAGCAAGTCGAAGTTTATAGGCTTTTGCCGCAGAGTTAAATCCGACGACGAGGTTTCGGGCATTTTAGCCGAATTGCGCAAGATTTATCGGGATTGCACGCATATATGTTACGCATACATTACCGATTCGGGTGCGCGTAGCAGCGACGACGGCGAGCCGTCGGGAACGGCGGGAGTGCCGATAGCCGAGTGCATACGCTCGGCGGGATTAAACGAAACTTTGGTTGCGGTGGTGAGGTATTTCGGCGGAATAAAGCTCGGAACGGGCGGATTGCTTCGAGCATATACGCACACTGCGGCGGGCGCAATAGGCGCGGCTCGGAAAGTTACGGTAGCCGACTGTGAAATGTTTAAGGTAAAACTCGATTACGCGGTATGGAAAAAAATCGAAAAAAGACCTCTTAAATCGCTTTATAAAATAATCGGGTTGGAGTATAATGATTGCGTAGATATTTTATATGCTGTTAAAGACAGTCGGCTTTTTGCGGAAGAAATGAACTCGCTTACGCAGGGGAAATGCTTTTGCGAGTTTGCGGGAACATGCAGAGTAGAGCGCGACGAAACAATTTAGAAAAAGGAGAAACGACTATGGAACTTAAAATAGAATCGGTCGAAAAAAGAAAGGAAAAGCCTTCGGGCGCACTCGGATTCGGCAAATACTTCACCGACCATATGTTTGTAATGGAATACCGTAACGGCGAGTGGGGCAACGCGCGGATTCAGCCGTACAAACCGTTTTCGCTCGACCCGAGCACTGCGGTGTTTCACTATGCGCAAGCCATATTCGAGGGAACGAAAGCTTATAAAAACAAAGACGGAGAAATACGCCTGTTCCGTCCGCGCGAAAACTTTTTGCGTCTTAATAATTCGGGCGAACGGCTTTGTATTCCGCCGATTGACGTCGACTTTGTAATCGACGCGTTAAAACAGCTTGTAATAATCGACAAAGAGTGGATACCGTCGGACGAAGGAACCGCGCTTTATATCCGCCCGAGCATTATAGCCACCGATAACATGCTCGGCGTTCATGCGTCGCACAATTACATATTCTTTATAATTTTAAGTCCCGTAGGTGCGTACTACGCGCACGGACTCGAACCCGTGGGGCTTTACGTAGAAGAAGAATACGTGCGCGCCTCTAAGGGCGGCACCGGTCACCACAAGGTTGCGGGCAATTATGCGGCAAGCTTGAAGGCGGGCGAGAAAGCCGTTAAAATGGGGTACGACCAAGTAATGTGGCTCGATGCGAAAGAGCATAAATACGTGGAGGAAGTCGGCTCGATGAATATATTTTTCGTGCTCGACGGCAAGGTTGTAACTCCCATGCTCGGCGGCAGTATCTTGCCGGGTATCACCCGCAAAAGCGTTATCGAACTGTTTAAAAGCAAGGGCGTTTGCGTGGAAGAACGTCTTGTGCCCATTAAAGAAGTTATCGACGGAATAAAGAACGGGAAATGCACCGAAATATTCGGAAGCGGCACTGCCGCCGTAATTTCGCCCGTAGGCAAAGTTTGCTACGGAGGCAAAGAATACGTAGTCGGCGGCGGCAAAATGGGTAAGCTTTCCGCACTTGCATACGGCGAGCTTACGGGAATACAAACGGGTAAGTTACCCGACCCGTTCGGTTGGGTTGAAGTTATATACAAACCGTGAAATTCAAAGATGCGTTAAAGGAAATGCTTTTTCCGTCGCATATAAAATGTATTGTGTGCGATGAAGAACTGCCTTCTGCTACACGTAATGCGGTTTGCGGAAATTGCAAGCTTCCGTATAACGACACTTACTGTTCGGTTTGCGGGCGGAGCATACCCGCGCAGAACTTATTGTGCGACCGTTGCAAAGAATATTCTCCTCCGTTCACAGCGGCGCGGTCGAGTTTTATTTACCGCGACACCGCAAGAACGCTTGTTCATAAGTTGAAATACGGCAGTGCTAAGTATCTTGCCGCCGACATGGCGGAGTTTATGGCGGACACTTACTTTCAGTCGGAGTTCGCGGTCGACATTGTAACTTGCGTGCCGATGCACAAAAGCGCACTGAGTAAACGCGGCTACAATCAGTCGGCATTGCTTGCCGAAAATCTTGCTCGGCTTATAAACAAGCCGTATGCCGATTTACTGAATAAAACCGTTAAAACTCCCACGCTTGTGGGATTGAAACGAGCCGAGCGGCAATCGGTTGTTAAAAATGCGTTTGCCTTGAAACCCGATGCCGATATAAAGGGCAAATCGGTTCTTATCGTCGACGACGTGCTTACAACGGGGGCGACCTCGGGCGAATGTGCAAAAGTGCTTTTAAGCGGAGGCGCAAGCTTTGTTTACGTTATTACGTTTGCTTCGCGCGAGCTTGCACCTTTGATTTTTTAACGTCAATCTGTAATCCGCTTATTTATTTTTAAACGCCAATGAGTAAAAACATATCTGTAAGGAGAGCGTAATGGAAATCGAAACAAAATGCGTACAGTCGGGATACGAGCCTAAAAGCGGAGAGCCGCGCGTGCTTCCCATTGCAATGTCCACAACTTTCAAGTATGAGTCGGTAGACGACGTAGGCGAACTTTTCGACCTTAAAAAAGACGGCTTCTTTTATACGCGTTTGAGTAACCCCACGGTTGCGGCGGTAGAGAAAAAAATATGCGAACTCGACGGCGGAGTAGGGGCTTTAATGACAAGTTCCGGACAAGCGGCAAATTTTTTGGCTGTAACGAACTTAGCCGAAAAAGGCGACCATATTGTAGCCGCGAAAGAGATTTACGGCGGCTCGTTTAATCTGTTTGCCGTAACTCTTAAAAAGTTCGGAATAGATGTTACGTTTGCGGATATAAACAACGCCGAAGAACTTAACGCGGCAATTAAAGACAACACAAAAGCGGTGTTCGGCGAAACGATAGCCAACCCCGCGGTTACTGTTACCGACATAGAAAAAGCGGCAAAAGTGGCGCATGCGCACAAAATTCCGCTTATAATAGATAACTCGTTTGCCACACCCGTCATATGCCGACCGCTCGATTTCGGCGCGGATATAGTTACGTATTCCACGTCTAAATATCTCGACGGTCATGCGGTTTCGCTCGGCGGAATGATTGTCGACGGCGGCAAGTTCGATTACGAATCGAGCGGGAAATTTCCGAATCTCACACAGCCCGACGAGAGCTATCACGGACTTAGCTATACTGTAAATTTCGGTTCGCAGGCGTTTATAGTAAAGGCGCGCGTTCAGCTTATGCGCGATCTCGGAACTGCGCCGAGTCCGATGAATGCGTTTTTGCTTAATCTCGGCATGGAAACCGTGCACTTGCGCATGCCCGTACACAGCGAAAACGCTTTGGACGCGGCTCGGCTTTTAAAAAGCAGTAAGCATGTAAAATCGGTGAAGTATCCCGCACTTTACGGCGATAAAAGTTATGACCTTTGTCAAAAATATTGTAAGGGAATGGGTAGCGGCGTAATTTCGTTCGAGCTCGAAAACCGCGCAAAGGCGGTGCGTTTTACCGACGCGCTCGAACTTGCCGCAATAGTGGTACACGTTGCCGACGCACGCACTTCGGTAATTCACCCCGCATCGAGCACGCATCGCCAACTTACCGACGAGCAGTTGATTGCCGCGGGAATAAGCGGCGGTACAATCAGATTATCTGTGGGAATCGAGTCGAAAATAGATATTATGCGTGACATAGAGCGCGGGCTCGGGAATTTATAATGACTAACCATATAATAAAAATTTTGAAATCGGTAAAAGAATCGGCGGGTATCGACGCCGTTATGTTCGGTGCCGACGGCAGTGTTTTGTTTCGCACGGCGCAAATGCCGCGCAACGATTTTTCGTTTTCGCCGACACAAAGCGATATTTATCAGCCCGAAGGCGAGGGGATTACAGTGCTTCCTCTTTCGGGCGGGATTAACGTGATTCTGCTCGGTTCGGGCGATGAGTTCCGCACTTATGCCGCGATTATCCGTGCGGGAATACTCGGAATCGGAGAAAACAAAAAAGAGCTTACTTCTACCGATAAGCTCAGACTTTATTTAAGCGGCGAGCTCGACGCCGAACGCGAGACGGAGCTACTGAACAAATATTCGGGCGCGTTCGACGGTTACGTACTTACGCTTATAACCGATTCGGCGCATAAACTCGGCGAGCTCAAAAACTTTTTGGAAACAATGCGTGAGAAAGGGGATTTGATAGTTCCGTTTTCGAACACCGGCGTTGCCTTTATAAAACATTGCGGCGAAGACGACGAATATCAGTCGGCAACGGATTTTGCGTTCACTCTTTACGACAGTATAAAAGAGGAACTCAGAATAAACGTAACCGTAAACGTGGGCGGAACCGTGCATGCTTTTGCCGATTTGCCGTCTTTTTACGACCGTTGCGTGCTTGCGTATACATTCGGGCAAATGCTCACTCCGTCCGACAGGATATATTCGTATAAAGAATATATAATGATAAAAATGCTCAGCGATATTCCCATGGAGTCGCTTACCAAGTATCTCGATACGCTCATAGACCGCGACGGCGCGGAAATACTCGACGATTCCGAACTTATGACGACCGCCGAGCAATTTCTTAAAAATTCACTCAATATATCGGAAACAAGTCGTAATATGTATATGCACCGCAATACGCTCATTTACCGACTCGATAAAATCGAAAAGGCTACGGGACTTAATCTGCGTCATTTTAACGATGCGGTTGCATTCAGACTTTTAACCGTTCTCAGTAAGCTCGTAAACACTCATACCGACGAAGAAAGAGAGAAGCGCAAATAATTATTTTGCGGTAAAGCATTTAGTAAGTTTTCCCAAAATTTCATACGACGCGATTTCGGCAACCGGCGAAAGCCCCGAAATCGTGTTTTTTTTGTTGTTCATCGCCATATTCATAACGGTGTTAATGTCGGGTTTTTCGCCGCGTGTCATTTTAAGCAACGTGCTCATTTTGTCGTTGCCCGCTCCCGATTTTGCCATAAGGAGAGGTAAAAGCGAACTTAAATCCATAAATTTATTCCTCCGAGTCACTATTATTTATATGTCGGCATATTTATAATAGTAACTAAGGAGCGAAAAAAATTATGAAACAGTTACGAGGTTTTCAGGGAAATAACTCCGATTCGCATGCCGCCGAACAGATGTACGGCGAGGCAATGCGCAAGTACGGCAATATGAGCGAAGACGCGCTTATTAACCGTCTTATACAAATGGTGCACGCGCAAAAACAAAGCGGCACCTTCGACGAGGTGCAGCTTTTGGGGTTTGTCAATACGGTCACGCCTCACTTAAACGCCGAACAACGCGCTAAGTTGGAGAGCGTTCTCGGCATGATAGACGACGAGTGATTTTTATTTCGCGGGTTACGCGACGCAACGTAAAGCCGACAATACGATTGACGCACCGCCGACTGCCGTAATACGCCTTTTTTACATACGTCCTTGCCGTTCGGTTTCGGCTATTTCTTTTACGGCTTTTAAAAAAAAGTCCGCCTCTCCGTAGGTGTTGTCGGAGTTTATCGAGGCGCGTATTATTCCGCTGTTCAGCGTTCCCATATGCCTGTGAATAAGGGGAGCGCAGTGCAGTCCGCCGCGCACGGCTATATCGTAATGCGAGCTGAGAAGATTGCTTGCGTCCATAGAGCCGATGCCTTCTATATTAAAAGAAATCATTCCGTTGAACGTATCGGGTGCGGTGTAAACGGTTATGCCGCGTGTGCGCGTGAGCGAATCGAGTATGTACATGCTCAGCTCGCGCGTTTTTCGCCGCGCTTCGCCGCGAGTGCTTTCGTTGTATGTAATAGCCGCACCGAGTGCCGCAATGGCGGGAGTGGGGAGAGTTCCCGCTTCCAAAGATTCGGGCAGTTCGGTGGGTTGAAATACGTTTTCCGACTGCGTACCTGTTCCGCCGAAGATTATCGGCTTTATTTGCGCGTCCGAGCCTAATGCAAGAATCCCCACGCCCTGAACGGCGTGTAAGCCCTTGTGCGGCGCAACGGCGAGGTAATCGATATTTTGCTCGGATACGTCTACGTCGCCGTAACCTACGCTTTGCGCGCCGTCTACAAGCAGTTTAATGTTATGTCGGCGACACATTTTTCCTATTTCGCTCACATTGTTTATTGCGCCCGTTACATTGCTTATGTGATTGACCGCAACCATGTATGTGCGCGGCGTAAGCGCGCGCTCGATTGCATCGGCGGTAACAACGCCTTTTTCGTTGGGAGCAACTACGCTTACGGTGATTTTGCCCGCCCTTTGCAATTCGAATAACGGGCGCAGTACGCTGTTGTGTTCCATTGCCGTGGTAACTACGTTTCCGCCCGAAATCGCAGTTCCCGTAATGGCGATATTCAGGGCTTCGGTGCAGTTGCGTGTAAAAATAATGCGCTCGGGTTCGTGTACGCCGAGTAAGCTTGCCGCTTTTTTCCGAGTGGAATAAACCAACATGCCCGCTTTAAGCGACAGGCTGTGTCCGCTACGCCCCGGGTTTGCGCTGAGATGCTTTAACGCATTTACGGTTGCATTGATAACGCAATCGGGTTTAAAGCCGCTTGTTGCCGAATTGTCGAAATAAATCATAATCGTCCGTCCGCACTTTTTAATTTGTTTACAATATAATGTAATATAGTATACTTGCAAATTTGCGGCATTATAACAAGAATCGTTACAAAAGGAGAGAATTCGGCATGTATTTATTTGCGTTCCGCAGCAGAACTCAGGCGATGAAAATGTACGATTTACTTCGCACAAACGGTATAATGTGCGAAATAATAAATACTCCGCGAGAGATTTCCGCATCGTGCGGATTAAGCGTTAAAGTCGAAAACGAGCAGGCAGAGCCTGCGCTTAACATGTACAACCATTACCATCCCGATACGCTTATAGGCATATTTTACCGCAACGGCTCAGGCTACGTGCGTTACAGATAATCGCATAATTATACGCATAAACTTGAAAAAAGACGGAAACAGAGTTCCCGTCTTTTTGCGGTTAATAATATGTTTTACGGTAATATGTTTTACGGTTTCAAGCTTGCGCGGTTAGTCTATATCCACCATGCGGCTACGGTGTTGTTTTCGGAGATTATTATTTCTTTTAAATATTTAATGGCTTTAAGCAATCCTTCTTTTGGAGGCATTAGGCTGTCCTCGTGCTCTATCGATATTGCGCCCGTGTAGCCTACCGAGGCAAGCGCGCTTATAATCGCACGCCAATCGCCGTTGCCGTAGCCTACGGTGCGGAATACCCACGAGCGGTGCAGAACGTCGGCATAAGACTTTGTATCGAGTACGCCGTTTACGTTCGTGTTTGTTCTGTTTACGTCGGTGTCTTTTGCGTGGAAGAAGAATATTGCGTCGCCGAGTGCGCGCACCGCGTCGGCAATATTTACGCCTTGCCAAATTAGGTGAGAAGGGTCGAGGTTTGCGCCTATCGAATTGCCTGCGGCATTGCGAAGTTTAAGCATGCTTTCCACTCCGTATACCATAAAACCGGGGTGCATTTCAAGGCAAACTTTTACGCCTTCGTCTTCGGCAATGTGCGCGATGTTTTTCCAGTAGGGAATAAGCACCTCGTCCCACTGCCACTGTAAAAGCTCGGAAAAATCGTTCGGCCAAGGGCAGGTTATCCAATTCGGATATTCCGATTTTTTGTCGCCCGCACAACCCGAAAAAGTCACAACGCGGTCGCAACCGAGCTTTTTGGCGGTTTTAATTGCGTATATAAGCTCGTTCGTAGCTTTTTCGGCAATCGCCTTAACGGGGTGAATCACGTTTCCGTGAACCGACAGAGCGGATATGCTCATTTCGTTTTTCTTAAATGCCTCGTTTACTTTTTCGATTGCGGTTTTGCTTTTGTACAGCTCGTTTATATCGGCATGAGCCGTCCCCGGAAAACCTCCGCAACCGAGTTCCATTTGCTCGGCTCCCGCTTTATGCAGAAACGCAAGCGCGTCGCTCAGATTCATGTCGGCAAGCACCGGACTGAATACGCCTAATTTCATATTGTTTACCCTCCGTTTATAACGATTTCAATTCTTTTGTGATAACGGTATTTGTTTTTGCCGATTGATTGCACAGCTCCATTACGCGCAGAATTTTACGTACGCTTTCCACGGTTACACAAGGCTTTTCTTTACCTTGAATCGATGCAATGAAATTCTTGTAAAAGGTATCGTAATCCACAACGGGTTTCGGAATTTCGCGCGTCCGAACGCTCTCGTGCGGGCGGTAAGCCATTGTTTTGGTAAAACCGTTTCCCGCTTCTATACCCACGATTTCGACTTCCGAGCCGTACACGGGCAAAGTTATTTCGCCGTTCAGTGCCCAATCTTTTATAACCGCCGTGCCGTCGCGCCCGTAAATAATCCAACGGGGCAGAGTTGCGAATGTGTTTGTGTCTACGCGCACGTTGACCGTAAGTCCGTCTTTGTAGCCGAGTTTTACGTTGAATCCGTCGTCTACGTCGAAGCCGAGCGCGTGCGAATATTCGCAGTACAAATATTCGGGCGATTCGGTTTTGTAGCAGAAAATCTGGTCGAGAAGATGAACGCCCCAATCGAGCATCATGCCTCCGCCCGCTTTAACCGTTTTGCGCCAACCGCCGGGGATTCCGTTTGCGCCGCATACGAACGAGTCTATCTGATATACTTTTCCTATTACGCCGCTTTCTATTATCTGCTTAGCGGCAATAAAGTCGCCGTCCCAACGTCTGTTTTGGTGAACGGTGAGAATAACTCCGTTCTGCTTTGCAACCTTTTCCATTTCGTCGATTTCGCTCACTCCGAGGGCCGCGGGTTTTTCGCATATAATATGTTTGCCCGCTTTTGCCGCCGCAATCGCGTATTCGCAGTGAATATCATTCGGCGTGGCGATAAGCACGGCTTTTATGCTGTTGTCGCCGAGCAATGCGTCTGCCGAGGAGTAGGCAATCATGCCGTCGGCTTTTGCCGCCTGCAAACGCACGGGGTCGCAGTCGTATGCTCCCACGATTTCCATAATTCCGAGTTTGCGCAGACGGTCGGTGTGATATTTTCCCATTCCGCCGTATCCGATTATTCCGATTCTGAGCGGTGCTTCGTTGTTCAAGTCAGTTCCTCCGATTTATAGTTTGCTTTTGTGTTTTCATATAAATTATACACTACAATCGGGCGTTAAAGCAATAACGATATTAAGAATTTTATTTACAAAAGTTGCGGTATAATTTCAAACATACTCGTTGTTTAATATCGGCACTTGATTTGCGCCGCGTAAAATCGCGTGACAAATTAAGTAATATTATGGTATAATCGTTATATATGAGTGCCGATATAACAATATATACCCAAAACGAGAGAATCCGCGCAATGTTGTGTGCTTTGGCGGAAAAATATCCCGCCGCGCAGTGCGAGCTTAATTACGATAACCCGTTTCATTTGCTCGTTGCGGTTATACTTTCCGCGCAGTGTACCGATAAACGCGTGAACGAAGTCACAAAAGAGCTTTTCAAGGTTTATGACACTCCCGCCGATTTCGCTTCCGCCGACATTGAAAAACTGCAAAGTCTTATATTCAGTTGCGGATTTTATCGCAACAAGTCGGCAAGTATTATATCGGCTTCGCGCGATATAGTTGCGCGCTTTAACGGAGAAGTGCCGTCCGACTTCGATAATCTGCTGTCGCTTAAAGGGGTGGGACGCAAAACCGCTAACGTAGTAATGAGCGTAGCTTTCGGCGGCAATAATATCGCAGTCGATACTCACGTGTACCGCGTGAGTCGCAGACTCGGACTGAGCGGCGGTAAAACTCCGTTCGACGTGGAAAAAGATTTAATGTCGACTATCGACGAGCGCGATTGGTCGGAAGTTCATCATCTGCTTATATTTCACGGCAGATATTGCTGTAAGTCGCAGCGTCCGCTTTGCAGCGAATGTCCCGTATCGGTACATTGCGTAAATTCTCCCGCGGTAACGCATACTTAAATATGTAAATACGCATATAAAGGCACATATAAAGGTAAAGGCAATATAAAATAATGTTTGTAGACAGAATAAAGATTTATATAAAAGCGGGTAACGGCGGCAACGGCTGTACAAGCTTTTACACCGAAAAATACGTAAGCAACGGAGGTCCCGACGGAGGCGACGGAGGCGCGGGCGGCGATATAGTGTTTCAAGCCGATGCACGCATGACTTCTTTGCTCGATTTTAAATACGAGTCGCATTTTCGCGCGCCCGACGGCGAAAAGGGAAGCGGCAGATACTGCAACGGAAAATCGGGCAAAGAGCTTGTTATAAAAGTTCCGCGCGGTACGGTTATAGCCGACGCAGAGAGCGGCGGCATTATTTCCGATTTGTTTTCAGACTGCGATAAAATCACCGTGCTTAAAGGCGGACGCGGCGGTAAGGGCAACGCAAGGTTCAAATCGAGCAGACGTCAGGCGCCGCATTTTTCTCAGCTCGGCGAGCAGACCGAAGAAAAGTGTGTAATCTTAGAACTTAAAACAATCGCCGACGTGGGGCTTGTAGGTTATCCAAACGTAGGCAAAAGCACGCTTTTGTCGTCGGTAAGTTCGGCTCGTCCGAAAATCGCAAATTATCACTTCACCACGCTTTCGCCTAATTTGGGTGCGGTGAGCTATTACGACCACGGCTTTGTTGTCGCCGATATTCCCGGGCTTATCGACGGCGCGAGCAAAGGCGCGGGTTTAGGCACCGACTTTTTGCGTCATATAGAGCGCACCCGGCTTATAGTGCACGTTATCGACATTTCGGGCAGTGAAGGGCGCGACCCCGCAGAAGATTACAAAAACATCAATAAAGAACTTAAAGACTTTTCGCCCGAACTCGGAAAACGTCCGCAGATAGTCGCGCTTAACAAGGCGGAGCTTCTGCCCGACGACCGTGCGATAACCGAATTTAAGCGCAAGGTAAAAGTGCCGTGTTTTCCCATAAGCGCGGTTACAAGACAAGGACTTGACGATTTGCTGAAATGCGTGTGGCAAACGCTTTCCGAAATTCCGCCCGTTGCTCCGATGGAGTACGAGCCGTTCGTTTATCCCGACCGCGACACAACGGGTTTTACCGTGCGGCGCGACGACGACGGGGCGTTCGAAGTGTGCGGAGGCATGATAGAGGAGCTTGCCCGCGGCGTGGTTCTCGACAGCTACGACAGTTTCAATTATTTTCAGAAGCGTCTGCGTGACGACGGAGTTATAAAAGCGCTTAAAAAAGCGGGCGCGGGCGAGGGCGACACCGTCCGTATCTTGGATATAGAATTCGAATACATGGATTAGTTTTCCGTGTAAAAACGGTACTCAAAACGAAAAAGAGGATTATTATGTCAGACAAAGCAGAAAAAACGGCAATACTCGGCGGAAGCTTCGACCCCGCGACAAACGCTCATATCGAAATAATAGAAAAGCTTAGCAAGAAGTTTACTCGCGTGGTTGTGCTTCCTTGCTATATTTCGCCATTCAAACAAAACGGATGCAGTGCGGGCGGAGAAGAACGCGTTAAAATGCTCAGAAAGGCAACGGCCGAGCTTCCGAATGTTAAAGTGTCGAAATGGGAAATTAAGCGCGAAACCGTAAGTTATACGGTAGACGCCGTGCGCCACTACAAAGAAAAGTATCCCGATTCGGAGCTGTATTTCGTAATAGGTTCCGATTGTTTGAATGGATTGCGGGAATGGAAAGACGCCTCTTATCTTGCGGCGAACGTAACCTTTTTGCTCATCCGCCGCGCAGGTTTTTCGGTGAGCAGAAAAACGCTCGACTCGTTGCGAGAGTTCGGCTTTAAGTTCAAGTCGGCGGGATTCACCGCACCCGACTGTTCTTCGAGCGGAGTAAGAGCCGCGGTGGCGTTCGGCAAACATGCGGAACTTGTGCCGACGGAGATTGCGGAATATATAGATAAGCACGAACTTTACACCGAATACGTCAAGTATGTAAACGCGTTTAAAACTTTCGGATTAAAGCAGGAGCGTGCAGAGCACACTTTCCGTGCCGTAAACATGGGAATTAAGCTGTGCAAGATTTACGACGAGGACGTTTCCGACGTTATCACCGCGCTTATACTTCACGACATAGGCAAATACGCTACGCGGGAAGATTTAAATAAGCATAAAATTACGGTTGAAAATTACGACGCGCTTTATAAGGCAGCCCCCTCGGTTTTGCATGCCTACGTTTCGGCGGCGATAGCGCGCGACTATTTCAAACTCGGCGCACATATAGTAGATGCGATTGAAAAGCATACAACGGGAAGCGATAAAATGAGCGTGCTCGATAAAATAGTTTATCTTGCCGACGCCACCGAGGAAGGGCGCACTTACGACGGTGCGGACAAGTTGCGCCGTCTTGCCGCAAATAATCTTAACAGAGCAATGCTCCGCTCGCTTAAAGCCACGGTAAAACAGCTTAAAGCCGAAAACAAACCCGTATTCGGCGAAACTTTAAAAGCATGCGAATATTTTGCCGCACTTTGCCGTGCCGAACGCGCCGCGCTTAAAGCCGAGCCCGTATTTAAAGAGGTTTTAACCTCGGCGATTATACAAAAGCCGGAGGCGAATGCGCCTGCCGCAAAAACCGAAAAAGAATACGGAAATCTCAAAGAGGGCGGCGGCAGAGTTCTTGCCGAATATATTGCCGACAGACTTTGCGAAAAAAAGGGACGCGACGTTGTTGTAATCGACGTTGCGCAGAAAACCGTTATAGCCGATTGTTTTGTTATAGCCGGTGCGGGTTCTACAACCGCCGTAAAAGCAATGGCAGACTATGTAGACGAAAAACTCAGTAAAGATTACGGCATCGAGCCTTTAAGGCGCGATATTTCGCCTAAGTGGGCGGTACTCGATTACGGCGATGTAATAGTGCATATTCAGCATGTCGAGGCACGCGAATTTTACCGTCTCGAAAAACTGTGGGATAACGGCGACAACATAACAAGGCGTGATTATTAACCGCGCATAAAAGGCTATATAACGATAGCAAAATATATAATTAAAAAATATAAATAATGAAAATACTTGACCGTGCAATGAATTTTTGTTATAATTTATTTGTAGGTTTATAACTTTGTGCGCATTAGTGTATATTATAACCGGAAGTTATATACATTATCAAAATGTAATGGGAGTCGAATTATGAAAAAACTCGGTATTATGACACGAAAGGCGTCGATGTGGGTACTTCTGTGCTTGGTAGCGGCGTTATGTTTCGGTTTGGTGTTTTTATCGCTAGGCACGGTTGCGAAAGCGGATGACGACATGACGGAAGGCGATACTCCTGCGGCGATAGAATTGACGCAAAGTAATGTTACGTTTTCGGTAGCGGATATTACCTTTACGGGCAATACGAATTACAGCCCCGAGGTTACGGTTACTTATAAAGCAACTTCGGATTCGGCAGACGTGGAGCTTGTAAAAGACACCGATTACACAATTACTTACGGCAACACGCGAGATGTTCCTACGGGAGAGTTTCAGATAACGGGCAAGGGTGATTATTCGGGCGTCGTAAACGGAACTTTCGCTATAAACTCCGTAGCAATTAATTCGTCAAACATATCCGTTGCCGTTATCGGCGGCGACGTGTATTATAACGGCGAAGCTCTTACTCCCGAATTGTCGGTTAAACTCGGCGACGTTGTACTTGTAAGCGGAACCGATTATACGGTAAGCTACACCAATAACGTAAATGCGGGTGCAGGCAATTTCACTATAACGGGTAGCGGTAATGTTACGGGTACTTACACCGGTACTTTCGATATAAAGGCTGCAACGGATAACGCTTGGACTCTTTTGAATATAAAAGGTTGGATGCAGGGCAAATTCGACGCTAAGGTCAATACAATATCTTCCGTAGTAAAATACGGTCGCGAAAACGCTACGTATTCGATTTATCGTTCCGATGAAAACGGAACGGCAGGCGAGTTGGTAAGAACCTTTACGGTTAATGCCGACGGCACGATAAACGATGCAAACGACACGATAGCTCAGGATTTAAATGCACTCGAAGCGGGTTATTACAGACTTACCGCAACTGTCGATAATAAGGTGAGCAATAACTTTAACGGCGCTACTACTTTCATAAGTTTCAATATAACCGAAGCGGCGTATAAAGCTCCCGTTCTTACTCTTATTACCGAGGGCGCCGGCAAAAACGACGTTTACACGGGCAGTCAAATTGCCATGAATATTCAGAACTACGATGCAAGCAGTATGGACGCAGAACTGAGTGAAGGCTTACAGCTTGTGGGTAACACTCTGTATGCAATCAACGCAGGCACATACACCGCAAATTTCACGCTTAAAGACAGCGGCGCGTATTGGGAAAACGCAAGCGAAGGACAGGATGTTGTTACTCTTGCGTGGACGATTGCGAAAAAGAAAGTTGCCGTTCCCGGTTACGGTACCGATACCTTTACTTACAACGGTAAAGCAATGACCTATTTACCCGAAGGGTTCAACGCCGATTTAATGAGTATCAGCGGCAATACCGCCACCGCCGAAGGCGACTACGTTGCAACAATTACGCTTAAAGATACGGCAAACTATCAGTGGGACGGTTCGGCTTATGCCGATTCCGCGGTAATAGTTCACCGCTATGAAATCGAAAGAACGAACGAGGCTTTCACCGTACTTATAAGTATTCTTATAGTTGTGTTGGTTTTGGGAGCAGGCGGTGTTCTGTTGCAGTATTACATGCACAAACAAAGACTCAAAATATTTGCCATGGCGAGTGAAAGCGTTAAAGAGAACAATGAGGGAGGTAACAAATAATGCCTGCATTAGATTTCTTGGTTTCAAGTGTATTTTACGGTTGGCAGATAGCTCTTATAGTTATAGTGGTTTTGCTTATTGCGGGGGTGATTGCGCTTAATGTTCTTTGCGCGCTCAAATTCCGTATAGTGTCGGAGCGCAAGCTGTTCGATAACGAACTGCAAAGCCAGCGTGACGCTTTGGAAGCAAAGCTCGAAAGTCTTTACTCGGGTAAGCCTGCGCCCGCTACCGAAACTGCGGCTGCCGCCGACGGCACTGCGGCGTCCGAAAGCAATGCGAATGCGGAAAAACTTATGAACATTGCCCGCAACAACAGCAGATATTACAAAAAGTAATAAAATAGGAGATTTAAGGCCATGACTAAGAAGAAAGAACTTAAAAAGGCAATAGAGGAAACCCGCATAGAAATCGAGAACTTAGAGCGCAAACTCGGACGTTCGCAGGTTGCCATTATAGAGGCTATAATAACAAATCAGAAACCGAGCGACGAGGACGTCGAGTATTTCAGAACTTTTGCCGCTCTTATCGACGTAGAACGCAAAAATCTCAAAAAACTTACCGACGAGATGAAGACTCTCGCTTAAAGTTTTATATTTTTACGTCGGGTGTAGTCGGTAAGTTAAGATATATGCTTGACAAATTTTCAAATTAACTGTATTATATTATTGCAAACTTAGGGGCGGGGTGCAAATCCCCACCGGCGGTTACAGTCCGCGAGCGTAAATTTACGCATGAAAGGGTGAAATTCCCTTACCGACGGTTATAGTCCGGATGAAATAAGGTGTTGCATTTTTGTGTGCTTTTTGTATTGCCGCCCCTTAAATTATTTTAAGGAGCGGTTTTTTTATGGATAACGACGAAAGCAAATGCGAAACGGTAAATAACGAAATTTCGGTCAAAGCTTGCGAAGAAGTAAGTGCAAGTGCGGAGGATTCGGCAAGCGTTGCGCCTGTTTCCAAGAAGTCGGCAAAAGAAAGCGTACGCGAATTTTTTACAACGTCGCGTATTGCGTATATGGCTGTGTTCACGGCGTTTTCGTATGTGCTGTATATGCCGTTTTTTGAATTTGCAATAGTGCCTATGGTGGATTTTCTTAAAATCGACTTTTCAAACGTATTCGTTATGATAGCGGGATTTTCACTCGGTCCCGTTTCGGCAATGGTCGTGGGGGTGCTTAAAGAAATTCTGCACGCGCTCACTTTTTCTTCTACGGTCGGTATAGGAGAGCTTGCAAACATAATAGTTATGCTTCCGTACATACTTATACCGTCGGTGGTTTACCGCAAGCGTAAGGGAATTAAAACGGTACTCATTACTTTGCTGTTCGGGTGCATAGGGCAGACTCTTATTTCGTATCCCGTCAATCTGTTGCTTAATTTCCCGTTTTACTTCGGATTCGATTGGCAAGCCGGCATGAGTTTCTTTTTCTCGCTTTGGTATTGGGTGCTTTTATTCAACTTTATAAAAACTCTGCTTATATCGGCGGTTGTGCTGATACTTTACAAGCCGCTTTCCCGTCTTATTAAAATGATTAACGGAAAATTTGCATTAAAAAAGCGAGTCGGGTAGTTTACGGTGAGTATACGTGTTTTAAAAAACGCTATTTATTATTGACATTTTCCGCAAAATGGGGTACAATATTTAATAAGTCTATATAACGTAAACTTATATTTTGCGGGGATGGAAATATGCAAAATAAGGAAGAGATACTCAAAGAGATAGATTCGGTTAAAATGCAAATATCGTTTGCGGATATGTCCGCATTGACTGCGCCCGAAGAAGAAAAAGAAAATTGGAGCAAAAAGCTTTCCGATTTGCAGACGCGTTTAGGCGAGCTTGAAAAAGACCTTGCCGAATGTGTGGTGTATGACGGCGAACATGCGGCGTCTATTATCGACGATGCCGCGGCAGACGCAATGCTTAACGAAATTCTTAATATGTCGGAGCAAACCGAGCCTCCGCTCGAACCCGACAACGGAACCGAGGTTTTGGCAGACGCCGTAATCGACCGCATACTTACTATTAACGAAAACGATATTCCCACCGATACCGATGCCGAGGTGAACCGAATTTGCTATTCCGATTACCCCGAAATGCCGCTTGATAACGACACCGATATTCTTGCCGACGCAATGGTTGACAATATTATTATTACATCCGATAAAATTCCCGATAACAATTCGGGTGAAGGCGTGTTAAGCGATGCACAAGCCGACGCCATATTAAACGATATTATAAACTCAACTGCTTCCGAGCAAGAGGCTCAGTCCGAACAACCGATATTTGCCGAACCCATGTATGCGCAAGCGGCACCGCAAGCCGAGCAACCTATATTCGCAGAATCTACCGCGCCCGTGTACGGACAAACGGTAGTGCAACCCGAACAACCGATATTTGCCGAACCCGTGTATGCGCAGACGGCACCGCAAGCCGAACAACCGATATTTGCCGAACCTATCGCGCCCGTGTACGGACAAACGGTAGTGCAACCCGAACAACCGATATTTGCCGAACCCGTGTATGCGCAGACGGCACCGCAAGCCGAGCAACCTATATTCGCAGAACCTACCGCGCCCGTGTATGAGCAACCTACGGTAAAAGCCGAAACGGATACTTCGTTCGGAGGAATCGACCCTAACGAGCCGCTCGACCCGATGTTCGATTGTAAATACGAAGTGCCCGAAATGCAATTTGCTCCCTCGGGCGGCGAAACTGTTTCGCCCGTGCAAAACGAGTCGGTACAAGAAGTTCCTTTACCGCCCGAATCGGATTATTTCGATGCCGATGCAATGCTCAGAGAAATTCTCGCGGCAACCGAAACTCAGCCGCAGGATAATGTTGCGGGGGAACGTCAAACGAATCAGGGTGCGCAATATAGCACCGATGATTTCAATTCCCGTCTGAGTGCGGTAAAAGCTTCCGATTCAACCGACGCCGAAACTTTGTTGCAAATCGAAAAGCTAAAATTAGAGGCGGAGGACGCAAAACGTCGAGCCGAATCCGCGCTTAAAGAGGCGGAACAAATCAAAAAAGAGGCGGAGCAGATACGCCTTGCGGCGGAAAGCGAGCGCGCCATGTATGCCGCCGAAATGGAGATACAGCGCGGGCTCAGAACGCAAGAAGATACCTTGCGCGAAACTACCGACCGCGCCGAAAAAGAACGCATAGCCGAAAAAATCGCACGACGCAAAGCCGAAATAACCGCAATAAGAAACGGCTTGCAGGAAGTAAAGGATTCCGACGGAGCGTTTATTGTCCGTGAAAAATTGTTCGCCGTTCAGTTGGTGCTCGACGAGGACGAACGCAACAGTCCCGAAATTTCGTATCTTTTAACCAAATCGCTTGACGATATTGCGCATATGGTTGAAGTATCGGAGCTTAAACGCAAAATAGCCGCGTTGGTAGCGGCATCCAAAAAGCAGACGGAGCAAGCGGCGGAAGCCAAGAAGCGCGCCGCACAAGCCGCCGCAAAAAAACGCGCCGCGCATGCCGCCGCAAAAAAAGCCGCGGCAAAAAAAGCGGCACATGCAAAACAAGTGGCGAAAAAGAAAAAAGCCGCCGCTCGCAGAAATGCCATGATGATGCGCATGATGATGTCGCGCCGTCGTTAATCCGTTGCATGGGTCATACCGTTACAGATAAACACGTATGTGTAAAAAGCGCACCGCCATATAACAGCGGTGTGCTTTTTAATTCACTGTTTAACATGCCCGTAATTTTAACGTCATGTCGAATCGGTTTCGGCAATGTGTACAATGCACTTGCCAAAATCAAGTAAATGTTGTATACTGTATCGGTATGATAAGTAAATCCGAGCAAGATACCTTAAACTTAGGGCGCGAGCTTGCGCAGTCGCTGTCTGGCGGCGAAATAATAACGCTTTGCGGCGATTTGGGCGCGGGTAAAACCGTGTTTACAAAAGGAATCGCGCTCGGGCTCGGCATAACAGACACGGTGGTAAGTCCCACGTTTACGCTTATGAACGAGTACGAGGGCAGGCTGTCGCTTTATCATTACGACTGTTATCGTATAAATAGCGGCAAAGAGGCATACGAGGCGGGTCTTACCGAATACTTCGGTTTGAAAAGCGGGATATGCGTTATAGAGTGGTGGCAGAATATTGCCGACGCGCTTAAAAGCTATAAGAAAATCGCGGTAAACATAACGGCACAAGACGAAAACACGAGGGTTATAGAAATTGTTAAACAGTAAGCAAAGAGCCGCTCTCCGTTCGGCGGCGGCGTCTGCGGACACATTGTTTCAGGTTGGAAAAGACGGAATAACCGATACGTTTGTAAGCGGTTGCGACAGTGCGCTCACGGCACGCGAGTTAATAAAAATATCGGTGCTTAAAACCGCGCCCGTCACTGCGCGGGAAGCGGGCGAGCAGACGGCGGCAAAACTGAAAGCCGAATTTGTCGCGGCTATCGGAAATAAGTTCATTCTGTACAGATTCAGCAAGAACAAGTCCGAACACATAAAGCTCGGGTAATCATGAAGAAGTTTCTTTGCATTAATACATGCGGTCCCGTTGTGGAAGCGGCGATTTCGGGCGGCGGGTATTTCCGCGACGAAAACAGCCGCAATGCCTCGGCGGTGCTTATGCCCGCGGTAGACAATTTGTTCGTTAAGTCTAAACTGACGCTCGGCGACCTTAACTATATTTCGTGCGTGATAGGTCCCGGTTCGTTTACGGGTATTCGAATAGGGGTATCGGCGGTGCGCGCCATGTGCTATGCGTCGGGCATAAAGGCGGTTGCCGTGAACTATTTGCAAATGCTTGCATATAATACAAGAGCCGACGGATTCGACGGTATTCTGTGTGTTTCCGACGGTAGCAACGGCACGGCTTACGTTGCCGAATACGACTCCTCTCGGAATGAAATCGTACGGCCCGAGTGCATGGAGTTACATGACGCGGTAAATAAAGCGAACGGCTATCGCGGTGCGGTTTGTTGCGACGAGAAGCTTATTGCGCTTATTCCGAAAGCGTTACCGCCCGAACCCGACTGTTCGGCGTTGATTCGCGCGTCGGCGGATTTAGGCGGCTATGCCGACTCATACAACAAGCTTGTGCCGCTTTACATACGCGAGTCGCAGGCGGAAAAAGACTATAACGAGAGGAGCCGCAATGCTTAAATTCCGTTTGGCTGCATATGACGACTGCGTTGCACTGTCCGAAATGGAGAGTAAATACATAGAGTGTCCGTGGTCGGTATCGGTGCTGAGGCAAACCGTGGCGGATGAACTGAGCGCGATTTACTTGCTTTGCGACGATGTGAAAATCGTAGGCTACGGCGGGCTTAAAATGGCACTCGACACCGCCGAAGTATATAACATAGTGGTAGACGAATCATGCCGACGGCGCGGTTACGGCTCGCTGATTTTGGAAAAATTATTCGAGCATGCAACTATGCACGGAGCGAAGGAAATGTTTTTGGAAGTGAACGAATCCAACGAGCCTGCCATGGGACTGTATATTTCGCACGGTTTTAAAATTTCGCACATGCGGAAAAATTATTACAAAAGCGGCAATGCGTTAATCTTAAAACGGGAGATTTAGAGCGCAAATAAATTCGGAGTAAATACATGCGTTACAAAGGTACCGACGTGTTTTACAAAGGAAGCGGAGGCTCGGACAACGCGATTGTGCTGTTACACGGTTGGGGCGCGTCGAGCGCGGCTATGGACGGTATTTATAACTATTTTGCTTCAATAGGCAGAGCCGTGTATTCAATCGATTTTCCGGGGTTCGGCGCAAGCGATTATCCGCCCGAAACGTGGGGTATTTACGATTATGCAGATTGCATTCAGTACGCAATAAACGAATTGGGACTGCATGCCCCCACAATAGTAGGTCACAGTTTCGGAGGGCGCGTGGCGGTTATTTTGGGAGCGCGCAAAGCGGCGGCAAAGCTTGTACTGTGCGACGCCGCGGGACTCAAACCCAAATTCTCACTCAAAAAAAAACTTGCCGTTATGCGTTACAAGGCGGCAAAGCGGCGCGGAAAAGCACCCGAGAATGCAGGCAGTGCCGATTACGCGGCATTGTCGCCCGCAATGAAAAAGGTTTTTGTAAGAGTGGTGAACACTCATCTCGACTCTCTTTTGCCAAAAATAGAAGTTCCTACGCTTATATTTTGGGGCAAAGAGGACAAAGACACGCCGCCGTATATGGCAAGGCGTTTCAATAAAAAAATATCCGACAGCGGTTTGATTATGGTTGACGGTGCGGGGCATTTTGCCTACGCCGACAGACTCGACTTATTCAATGCGGCGGTGCGGGTGTTTACACAATAATCGGAGATAATCTTATGTCGGTATTTTACAGCGTAATAAGCGTGTTTGCGGTTGTCAGTGCGGCATTGCTTACGGTAATGAGCTTAAAACTTTTGCAGATTTTACAGCTTTCGTCTTACCGCGCGCGCGGCGTGACGGACTGGTTTAAATCCACAAAGCTCGACTATCCGATAAGATATTTTGCGGCTATGTTCTTTTCGGTAGTGCCGATGATAGTTTACGTGGCGTGTTTCGGTAAATACGAATATATAGAGTATATCGGACTGGTGTTTTATCTTATAAACACGGTAATGTTTATCGCGATTACCGCAAGACAGAAAAACAAAACGCCGCTTAAATTTACGCACAGAGTAATACGCCTTGTTATTTTATCGGCAATACTGTTTGCGGGAGCATCGTTCGGTTTGTTGTTTGCAGGGCAGTATTTGTACGTTAAATACAGTATTTTGGGACTTATGCCCGTTTTGATTCCGTTTGTTACGTTACTTGCTCATTATATTCTGTTGCCGTTCGAAAGTCTGAATAACAGACGCTACGTAGTCAAAGCAAAACGCAAACTAAATGACATGCCGAATCTTATTAAAATAGGAATTACGGGCAGTTACGGAAAGACTACGGCAAAAAACATGCTTGCGGCTATGCTCGGAAAAAAATATAACGTGCTTATTACTCCGTCGAGCTATAACACTCCCATGGGAATCGCAAAAACCGTGAATAATTCGCTGAACGGTTCGCACAATGTTTTTATTGCCGAAATGGGCGCACGTTATAAGGGCGATATTGCCGAGCTTGCAAAAATTGTAAAACCGACGTATGCCGCCGTAACGGCGGTGGGAAATCAGCATCTATCCACCTTTAAGAGCATAGAAAACATTTACGAAACAAAATACGAACTTGTAAAAAGTCTGCCGCATGACGGTATTGCCGCGTTTTCGGCGGATAACGAATATACTCTGAAAATGTTCGGTGCGGCAGAGTGCGGTAAAATTCTTGCCGGAAAAAGCGACTCGGGCAATGCCGAAGTAAAATATTCAGACGTTTCGTTCGGAGCAAACGGCACTTCGTTCAAGCTTATGTGCGGCGACGACAGTGTTGAAATAACAACGCGTTTGCTCGGCAGACATGTTCCGTCGTTAATATCTCTTTGTGCCGCGCTCGCGCTTAAACTCGGTGTAACGCTCGCCGAAATTGCCGAATCCGTTTCGCTGTTACAACCTGTTGAACACAGATTGCAACTGATTCAAAACGGTGACGTAACGGTGCTCGACGATGCGTACAACAGCAACACCGAAGGCTCGGCTATCGCGCTCGAAGTGCTCGGAGCGTTTGAAGGAACGCGCATTGTAATAACGCCGGGACTTGTCGAACTCGGAGAAGCGGAGACGGAAGCAAACGAACATTTGGGACGCAATGCGGCAAAATACGCCGATTATGCGTACTTTGTAGGAGCACGAGGAGAGGTTCTGAAAAGCGGCGCAATAGCGGGCGGAATGAGCGAGGATAAAATTACGTTGTGCGCAAGCTTATCCGAGGCGGTGGAAAAATCGGGTGCGATAGCGGGCAGAAAGACGATTTTGTTTGAAAACGATTTGCCCGATAATTACTGAAAGCGGGTAAATACAATGAGCAATGAAAACAAAAACAGAGTTGCGTTTGTAACGGGCGGTTCGGGAGCAATCGGCGGAGAGATTTGCCGCTCGCTTGCAAAATGCGGATTCAAGGTTGCCGTGGGTTATTTAAACGGCATAACCGAAGCGCAAAGCATTGTCGAAGAAATCAACGCGGCGGGCGGCTATGCAATAGCGTTTAAATGCGATATAACCGATTACGATTCGGTTTGCGACGCAAAAAACAGAATCGGACAAACTATCGGTTTTGTCGATACCGTGGTAAATAACGCGGGTGCAGAGGCTTATCGGCTGTTTTGCGACGAAACGCCCGAAAGTATAAGCAAAACCATACAAACAAACTTAATAGGCGCAATGCACGTGTGCCGCGTGTTTTCGCCCGATATGGTAAGCAATCGGTTCGGACGCATCGTAAACATATCTTCCGTTTGGGGGGTGTGCGGCGCGTCTATGGAAACCGTGTACAGCGCGGCAAAAGCGGGACTTATAGGGTTCACCAAAGCTTTGGCGCAGGAGCTTGCGCCGTCGGGAGTAACCGTAAATGCAATCAGCCCCGGATTTATAGATACGCCGATGAACGCACGTTTTTCATACAACGAGCGCGATGCGATTAAAGATGAGATTCCGGCGTGCAGATTCGGCACGTGTGACGACGTAGCAAACGCCGTACTGCTTGTTGTGAGTAAAGACAGCTCTTATATCACGGGACAGAATATAGCGGTTACAGGCGGCTATAAAGGCGTTTAACGGCAAACTACTTGTTGTTTGACGCTTGAACGGTTTAATGCTTTTGAACAGTTTGGAACATATACTTTAAATACGAACAATTTAAAACATAACGTCGTTAAAAATAAAACCCCTTGCGTAAACTTACGCAAGGGGTTAGTTTTAGAATCTTTGTTTTGACGTATAATCCGTCAGTCGTCGAATCTGTCGATAAACGCGTCGGGTGCGGGGGATTTCGATTCTTCCGCAGGTTTTTCCTCGGCGGTAACTTCTTTGCTTGCATCTGCGTCGGATTCGATTTGCGCGCCTTCTTCGGAATTGTTTTCGGCTGTCGAATCGGTCGGGGTTTCTTCATGAGGTGCAACCGTCGTGTTCGTTTCGGTTTTTACGGATTTGCTTTCGGTTACCGTCGCATCGTCGTCGAATGATTCGTATTTTTCGTCGCCGACTGTCGATTCGGTGCTTACTTTGTTTTCGTCGTCGGCATTTTTGTTATGTTCGACGTTAAGAGTTGCGTTTCTGTCGTAAGATACCGTTTTCGTAACGGTGCCTTTCTTAGATGCGTGTTTTTCTATCGACTTGCGGATAATAAATCCTACTATTGCAATCAGTATGGCAACCGCAAACAGAATCGAGGGGATAAGCCACCATTCGAGCGAACTGCCTCCTTCTGGGTTTTCCGTATCGGTAACGTCGTCGTCCGATTCAACGCTGTAATCGGCTACAAGTACGCGCTCGTAAGCGGAGTTGTATTTTTTGCCGTCGTCGCGCTTTTTCACTTCCTCCGACGCCGTATTGTAAAGGTCGGAGTTAATATCGGTTATCGAAATACTTCCTATATAAACTCTGCCGTTGCATTGTTTGGAGAATGCGCTGTCGCCGAGCGATATGCTGAGCGAAACCGTCTTGTCGCTGTCGCCGGGGTATACATAGAACGAGTAAGTTTTGAAAGTTTCTTTATTTACAATGGAGTCGGAAACGGTGGAAGTATCTTTTATGTTATCGAACGAAACCGTCTTGTCGCCGCTGAGCGTAAGCTTTGCGCCTACCGCATTTGCGCGTTCCTGATTTTCGGGAATATCGACTTTCAACGCTATGTCTATTTTGTAATACTTTTCGGCGGCAATGTTGAGCGAACCGTTGTAGGTAAGGGTAGAGGAGGCGGGACCGGCATTGTAAAGCATAAGAACATTATCGGTTGTAAGCTCGTCTACCGTAAAGTTTTTAGGAACAAGCGTGTAATTTCTGTCGCTGCTTGCGGGGTCGAATATGCCGTAATGCACGGTGTTCGAGTACGTTCCCGTAGCCGACATCTGCCAGTTATACGGATATTTGACAAATTCGGAGTCGTAGTAATCGTAAGCGGTTGCCTCGATTCCGTTAAACGAGTAGGCGGCCGCCGAGATTGTAAGGTTGTTTTGTCTGTTGCGCTCGCAAGCGGCTTTATATTCGCTGAATTTCTGAGCCGCGGATTTGGTAACGGTTGTTCCGTCCGATGCGTAATCGTCGGGAATCGCGGCGTAGCCGACTTCACGAACGTAAATAAGTCCTGCCGAAAGCTTTGTTGTGTTTGAGGTGCGGTCAATGTTTCCGAGCCATACTTCTACGCTGAGAGAAGAAATATCCACGCTTGCCGGTTCTATATAGAAAGTATAGGTGCGGAAACTGTTGTTGGTTTTGATTTTTTCTATTGTGGCGATAATTCCGCTGTCGTTTTTAAGAACAAGACTTGCACCGTAGTCCGCGCTCGTCATGCCGCTTGTAAGCAGACTTACTGTCAGCATGCCGGGAGTATTTGCGGTTGCGGTGAAAGCCGACGAGCGGTAGCAGTAAGCCGTGCGTTCGGGGCTGTAAAGCATAAGAAGATTCGCATTGTTGCTGTTTGCGGGATTAAATGCCATGCCGCCGAATTTGTCGACGTATTTGTCGAAAGTTTCGCTGTCGGTGGGGATAATTCCGCTTATAGCCTTAGACGTATCTACGCTTTCAACCGAGTAACCCGTGGTAGCGGCGGTAGATGCGGTATACATTGTCCAACCCGAAGGTGCGAACGGGTAACCGAATTCTTCGTAAGCGGAGATTTCGTAGAAACTTCCGTTTGTAATTCCGGTATCGGCGTAAGAAACGAATGAACTTCCGTCTATGCCCGCATGAGTATCGATATCCACAATCGTGCCGCTTGCGCTGTAAGCGGTGTAATCGGCGGGAGTGATTTCTTCTACCGTTACGTTATCGAATAACGCAATGCCGCGGCTCTTACTGTCGGGAGTGCCCAACCAACATTCTATATTTACGTCGTAATCGCGCAATGCCGAGCCTTTTACGTAAAAAGAGTATTGACTGAAACCGCCGCGCGACTTGTTTTCGGCGTTGCCGTTGCAAGAAGTTATGGTGGCAAACATGTTTTTGCCTTCGTAGCGACCCACACCCGTCGATTCGTCGCGTATTGCCGAAAGAGCGAACGTCGCACCGTTTCCTTCCGAAACTTCTTGCGATTTAGCCCAAACGGAAATGCGGTAATAGCGGTAACGCTCTATCGTAACGGGTTGGGAAGATACGCCCATTGCCGCCGAACGGAACTGACTTCCGTCATAAGACGAAACAACAAGTATACTGCTGTCGCCTTTGTCGTATTTGCCGTTAGAGGAATACGGGTCGCTTGTAAGATGAAATTTATTGTTCTCGTCAAATGAGTTTTTCGCGTCGTAAGTGCCTATCGTAAGTCTTGACATATCCTCGCCGGCCGAGGTGCGCACCCAACTTGCGCTGTCGGGAACGTCTTGCGTAAAGTCGAGATTTTCGAGATGTGTGAATTTTTCGGAAGTTTTGTTCGATAAGTCGTAAATCCGAGTGTGAGCCGAAGTGCGTGCCTCGTAGAATGTCGAGGGCGCGATTTCGAGAATGCTCACGTTGTCGAACATGGCATAACCGGTAGCGGGGTAGAAGTAATCTTCGTATTTATCGCCCACCTGCAAGCTTAGCGTAACCGACTTGTCTTCGAGCGAAGACGAAGCGATATAAAAAGAGAATTTTTCCCAACCGTAATTATCGGTAGTCGCCGAAGTGTCTATCTGATTGAATACAATGTCCTCGCCGAGTCCGTTTACGCGAATAGCCGCGCCGCTGTCTGATGCGAATTTGCCCGTGCTTACCCACGCTTCGACAAGATAAAAGCGGTTTGCGGTAAAGGTCACGGAGCTCGAAGTATAGCCGTATGCCGTGCTGTCGTTCAATACGTTTATAAGCAATACGTTGCGATTTCCTTCGGTATTGGGTTTGCCGAAAGGCGAATCGGGCGATGTATTCGAAGAATAAAATTTATCGAGCTTGTAATCGTCTTTCTTTTCCGCATAGGTTGAAAGATTCATAACGCCCGCAACCGTATTGCCGCCGTTAAGACCGTCTACACCGCCGCCTGTCCAACTGTCGGGAGAGGGCGGGGTGCCCGAGCCTGTGTTTGCGAAGTTTGAGTTGGAGGGGCTAACGTCGGTTTGAGTAAACGTAAGGTTTTCGTTATCGTCGGCACGCGCAAACGTAGTTACCGAAAATGCGGAGAATATCATAACCAATACAAGCGCGGCTGTAATAAGCGCGCCGAGTATCCGCGATGTTTTACGATTTAGAGCTTTGTTCATCTTGTCACCTTTTTGGTAGTATTTGATTCATTTAAGCAGATATGCGGTAATCGGCAAAATTCGTCATACTGCATACATTATATAATTATATCTCATATAAGTCTATTTTGCAAACGATTTGACGCTTTAAATCAAATTTTTTAGCATTTTAAGGAAAATATTTGGTTTCGGTTCGGTTATTAGAACGCGGCTGTGGGAAAAATAAAATTACGGTTAAAATCGCGTTTATTATGCGCATTCTGCCGTATTGTTAAAACGGAGAAAATCGTGAAAAAAGGACTTGAACGGGCTGTAAAAGCCGGCGGCGGCTTGCTTATAGGTTTTATTAACGGGTTTTTCGGCGGAGGCGGCGGCATGCTGTGTGTGCCTTTGCTTGAAAAAATACTGCACGAGCCGACCAAAAAAGCGCATGCAACGGCAATTCTGATAATATTGCCTATAAGCATAGCAAGTGCCGTAATGTATATAATAAACGGCTATTTTTCGCTATCGGGAACGCTCAGCGTAAGCGCGGGCGTTGTGGGCGGAGGAATAACGGGCGCGCTTTTGCTAAAAAAACTGCCGTCTTTCGTTATAGGCATAATATTCGCCGTAATAATGATTGCGGTGGGAATAAAACTTGCGGTGTTTTAAACGCATACGGCTGAAAATTTATGAAAATATTGATTTTTATTATAATAGGCATAGTGGGCGGCGTTATAGGCGGTATGGGTATGGGCGGCGGAACTCTGTTGATTCCGCTTTTGACTCTTGCTACGAAAACCGAACAGCACGTCGCTCAGGCGATAAACCTTATTGCGTTTATTCCTATGTCGGCGGCTTCGCTTATAATCCACGCAAAAAACAAGTTGCTCGACTTCAAATATCTGCTTTGGGTGGCTCTGCCTGCGGTTGCGGCAAGCGTTCCCGCGTCGATTCTTATAAAAAAGGTGGGCGGCAAAGTGCTTTCCCGCTGTTTCGGAGTGTTTCTCATATGCCTCGGAGTATATCAGCTTGTTATGCTTATTGTGTCGAAGGTGCGCGAAAATAAGCAACCCTACGAAAACCGCAAAAATAGTCTTTACAAAAATTTGTATAAATGATATACTTTTTTATGACGGTTTCGGACTTGTGCGTCCGACGGCTTTTATATTTATATAAAAACAAGGCTTGAACGGATAATGCCGTGTAAGCTTTACGGAAAAACAAAACTCAAAGGAGAACGCATTTGAAAACTTTTCCGCACGGAATACATGCCGAGGGAAACAAGTCGTTATCGGCGAACGCCGCAGTATGCGATTTGCCCGCGCCCGATACGGTAAGTATTCCGCTGAGTCAGCATGCGGGCAAAGAGGCATTGCCTGCCGTGGTAAAGGGCGATTACGTAAAAGCGGGGCAAAAGATAGGCTCGGCGGACGGAGTGATTTCGGCTGACGTTTTTTCGTCGGTTTCGGGCGAGGTTCTTGCCGTAGAAAAACGACCTACCGCCACGGGGCACTGTATGCACGTAATTATAAAAAACGACGGCAAGTACGACGAAGTTGCGTTGGAGCCGCTTAACAACCCGTTGCCCGCACAGATAGTGCAGAGAATAACCGATTGCGGCATTGTCGGCATGGGCGGCGCGGGATTTCCCACGTCGGTCAAACTCAAACCGCGCGACAAAATCGACACGTTTATAATAAACGGGGCGGAGTGCGAACCGTACCTTACCTGCGACTATCGTATTATGCTCGAATATACCGCCGAATTTTTACGCGGAGCGCGTTATATGGCTTGCGCACTCGGGCTCGATAAGTTTTATATCGGTTTGGAAGATAACAAAGCCGATGCGGCGGAAGTGATAGAAAACGTCGCAAAAAGCGAAAATATCAACGCAGAAACGGTATTATGTCACACAAAGTACCCGCAAGGTGCGGAAAAACAGCTCATTTATGCGATAACCCGAAGAAAAGTGCGGGTGGGCAAGCTTCCCGCAAGCGTGGGAGTTATAGTTGATAACGTACACACCGCGCTGTCGGTGTGCCGTGCGGTGGAAAAGGGCGAAAAATGTTACCGCCGTATCCTCACGGTATCCGGAGGCGGAATAAAAAATCCGTCTAATATGTGGGTGCGCACGGGCACCGACGTTAAGTATATACTTAATCATTGCGGCGCGTCCGACGATGCGGCAAAGCTCATTATAGGCGGTCCTATGATGGGATTTGCGCAGAGCAGTGCCGAAATTTCGGTTACCAAAACTACGAGCGGCATACTTTTGCTTATGCCGGAAGAAACGGAGTACCGTCCGCCCGAGTCGTGCATTAACTGCGCCGCGTGCGTTAAGGCATGTCCCATGCGGCTTATGCCCGTGTATATAGATTCGTGCATACTTTCGGGCGACGTAGACGGCGCGGAAAAGTACGGTGCAATGAATTGCATAGAATGCGGATGCTGTGCGTTTGTATGTCCCGCGCACCGACCGCTCGTGCAGTCTATGCGACTTGCTAAAAAGAAAATAAGAGCAAGGGGGAGCAGAGCTTGAAAAATCTTAAAGTGTCCGTTTCGCCGCACATAAGACAGGGGAGCAAAACCACGCGCAGTATTATGCTTGACGTGCTTATTGCTCTTATGCCGTCACTTGTAATGGCGATAATATATTTCGGCTACCATGTACTTATAAACGCGGTTGTATGTATGGGGAGCTGTTTTGCGTTCGAACTTTTGTATACGCTTATACTGAAAAAAGATTTCTCGCGTAAAGCGGTGCGCGAATCGTCTTGTTGGGACTGTTCGTGCCTTGTCACGGGGCTTATTCTCGCGCTCAATCTGCCGCGCGTAATGCGTGTCGACGGTTGGGATTTGAACGTGTACGGCAAGTCGCTTTTAAACAGCGGATTGAGAGCCGAGGACAGCATAGTTTTCGGAGGCGATACCGTTATACTTTGCGTTATAGGCAGTTTAATAGCTATTGTGCTTGTTAAAATGCTGTTCGGCGGAATAGGCAAAAACTTCGCAAATCCCGCCGCAACGGCGCGCATATTTCTTTTGCTTGCTTTCGGTTTTGCGTTTACCAACACAACGGGACTCGGCGATACGTTGCCCGCGTCTACCGGTGCTACGTGGCTCAGCGGAGCGAAAGCGACCGACGGCAACACTCTTATAAATATGTTTATAGGCAACCGCGGCGCGGCGGCTGTCGGCGAAACGTGCATAATCGCGCTTTTAATCGGTTATGTGTATTTAAGTATCCGCAAGGTGATAGACTTCCGTATTCCGCTTATTATTATGGGCAGTGCGGCGGTAATGGCTCTGCTATTCGACGGAGCGGTAAACGGTCTTACGGGCGCAAAGCTGTTCGGCAATATGGCGGCGCATTTAATGAGCGGCGGACTGCTGTTCGGAGCGATTTTCATGGCAACCGATTATTCCACAAGTCCGAATACTTTTTGGGGCAGTGCGCTGTTCGCTTTCGGAATCGCGCTGTTTACAATGCTTATCCGTGCGTTCGGAAGCTATCCCGAGGGTATGAGCTTTGCGATTCTCGTTATGAACATAACCGTACCGCTTATCGATAAGTACATTGTGCCGCGTCCGTTCGGTTACGAAAAGAAAGTCAAGGTTAAAAAACCGAAATCCGAAAACGTCGTGCAACCGCTCGGCGAATCGGAAAAAGGAGGTGCAAAGGCATGACCGATACAAAATCATCAAAACGCACTCCCGAATTGGGCAAAAACAACAACCGCACAATCAAAAATACTTTAAAGTGTGTGTTGGCTCTCGGCGTAATAGCGATAGTATGCGTGGCATTGCTTGCGGTTGCGAATAAATTTTTAAAGGTAGAGGTTGTGCTCGATAAAGCTACCGCAAAGCTTATAAATCAAATTGCGCCTACGGGCGTGAGCGACGACGAGGCATACGGCGGCGGTCATATAAAAATGGTAAATTTGGCAGACGGCGACTATTCCATTAAAAGTCTTGACGAATTCAACAAAAAAGGCTCTAACAACCAAGTGCTTGCCCTTTATACAAGCACTCACGCGGAAACGGGCAACGTAACGCGCGTAGTCGAAGCGCAAGGTAAGGGCAGGGACGGCGTTATAGTAATGCTTGTGGCATACGACGCCGAAAACAAGGTGTCTGCGCTTGTAGTAAAATCTCAAATGGAAAGCTATTGGAGCCATATCACCGACATAGAAAAAGTTTATGCGGCGTATATCGGCACGTCTTACTCCGAGCAGATAACTTCGTCGCAGGTGGCGGCTGTGTCGGGGGCTACCGTAAAAGTAACTCTCGGCGGCATGACCGATGCGGTGAATACGGCAAGCGAATTTATTGCAAAAATTCACGGTATAGATGTGGACGCGCCTACGGCGGTAACCGATTCCGAAATTCTCGAAAACTTGCGTAAAGTATCCGATGCAACGGCGTTTACGCGTTACAACGTAGGCGAAAGCGGTGTAAATTGCGTGTATCTCGGCAACAACGGCGACACGGTGTTCGAGGCAACGGGCACTGCGGGCGAAAACAAAAAGTACGGCAATGTTACAATGCTTGTAAACATTAAAAACAATACTGTTGTAAAAGTTACGCTTACGGAATATTCGTTTGTGCCGACGCCGCCGAAATTCGATTCTTCGCCGCTGTTAGACGGCAACACTTTGAACGAAATATTCGCGGGGCTTAAATTGTCCGACGTTTCCGCGCTGGACAACAAAAATTTGGCGGGCACTACGGGCGTTACTCAGTCGTGCAGCGGACTTATCGACGCGGTAAAAAACGCTCTGACGTACGCGCCGCGGTTTACACAAAGGAGGGCGTAAACGGTGGATATTAAGAAATTAAAAGAAACCGCGCTCGGCGGAGTGCTCAATAACCCCGTATTCGTGCTTGTTTTGGGAATGTGCCCCACGATAGGCATGTCTACAAACGTGACCAATGCTTTGGGTTTGGGACTTGCAACCGCGTTTGTGCTTGTGTTTTCGAATGTGTTTATCTCTTTACTCAGAAAAGTGATTCCCGATAAAGTGCGGCTTCCGTCTTATATAATAATCATAGCTACGTTTGTAACGATAGTTCAGTTGTTTTTGGCAAAATTTTTGCCGTCGCTCAACTCGTCGATAGGCAGATTTATTCCGCTGATAGTGGTAAACTGCATAATTTTGGGGCGTGCCGAGGCTTTTGCTAGCAAAAACCCCGTTGGGTACGCCGCACTCGACGGTGTGAGTATGGGGTTGGGCTTTACCGTGGCTCTCGTTATTTTGGGTGCTGTGCGCATGCTGTTGATTGCGGCGGGATTCGCAGTGTTCGGAACGGCGGCGGGCGGTTTTATAACCCTCGGACTTCTGATGGCACTTTTCAACTTTTTGCTCAATATATTCCGCAACCGCAGAAAAGCCGCATTGCTCAAAGGGGGTGACGTGCTGTGAGCTTACTTAGCATAATAACCATTGTGGTTTCGGCAATACTCACCGAAAACATCGTTCTCAGCAAAACCCTCGGAATTTGTCCGCTTTTGGGCACGAGCAAAAAAACCGATTCGGCAATAGGCATGGGACTCGCCGTAACATTTGTTATAACCGTTTCGTCGGTTGTGTGTTACGGACTTTACCAACTGCTTGCGCTTTGGGATATAACGTATCTGCAAACCATAGTTTTTATTTTGGTTATAGCATCGCTCGTTCAGTTGATAGATATAATCTTAAAGCGTTTCAGTCCTACGCTGTACAATTCGCTCGGAATATATCTTGCGCTTATCACCACCAACTGCGCCGTTTTGGGTTCGGCAAATGCGGTTGTGGACAGCGGTTACAATCTTTTGGAAACTTTTGTGTACGGATTTTTCACCGGCATAGGATTTACCATGGTGCTTATACTCATGTCGGGAATACGCGAAAAACTCAACCGTTCGCACATACCCGCGCCGTTTGTCGGTTTCCCCATAGCACTGATAATAGCGGGAATTCTCGCATTGGCATTTTCTGGATTTTCGGGTCTGTTCGAAAGCAGTATTTTGCCGCTCGACGGACTCATATAGGAGGGTAGAAAAGTGACGTTTTTCATGACTTATGTTTTACCCGTGCTTATTGTCGGAATACTTGCCGCGCTGTTTGCTTTCTGCCTCAGCTTTTTGGGCGAAAAGCTTGCAATCGACCGCGACGCTCGCATAGACGAAATCGAACGAAATCTTGCGGGCGCGAACTGCGGCGGATGCGGGTATCCGGGGTGCTCGGCGTTTGCGGAAGCTCTTTTCAAAGGGGAGGCAAAACCGAGTCAGTGTAACCCCACGAGCGCGGTAAACAAAGCAAACATTGCCCGTATTTTGGGCATGAGCGAGGAAAAGAGCCGCGAAACGGTTGCGGTGGTACATTGCATAGGCGGAAACAAATGCCGCAACAAGTGCGACTATCAAGGCTACGGCGACTGCGAATCCGCACAGCTTATAGCCGACGGCAACAAGGCGTGCGAGGTAGGTTGCATGGGATTGGGGAGTTGTACCGAAAGCTGTAAATACGATGCGATTTCGGTGGATAAAGATTTGGGTTTTGCCATAGTAGACAGCAACAAATGCACAAGTTGCGGAGCGTGCGTTGCCGTGTGTCCGAAAAAGATAATCGGACGTATTCCCAAGGACGCGAAAGTTTATGTGGCGTGTTCCAACACTCACCGCGGAAAAGAGGTTATTTCGGTATGCGAGCGCGGTTGCATAGCGTGCGGAATGTGTCAGAAAAACTGCCCTACCGGTGCGATTACCTTAAACAACAATCTCGCGCTTATCGATTACGATAAGTGCATAGGGTGCGGCAAGTGCAAAGACGTATGCCCTCGTAAGTGCATACTGCCGTTCTCGTTTTCTCATAATGCCGCCGCCGATTTGAAAAACACGCGCGAAAAAACAGCCGTATAAAGTCAAGCTTGACGGTCGGAAATTTATATTTACGGCAAAGCCCGCTCATACACGTGCGGGCTTTGTTTTATAATCGGTTTTTAGTTTTTTACAATGAGATTTTAACTTTTCGGGTGCGGGTAAACGCTTGCAAAAACGGTGGGTTAAATGTATAATTAAGCAGTACACCGTTTTTGGGGCGTATTAAGGAGAACGGCTAAATATGATTAAAGATATGACGGTCGGAAAACCTACAAAAGTTCTGCTTGCTTTTTCGTTGCCCATGTTGCTCAGTACTGCGTTTCAGCAGATGTACAACATTGCCGACAGCGTAATTGCGGGAAAGTTCGTCGGTAAAGAGGCACTTGCGGCAATCGGAGCGTCTTATCCCGTAACAATGCTTTTTCTCGCGGTCGCTTTGGGTGCAAGTATAGGAAGCTCGGTAATCGTTTCGCAGTTTTTCGGCATTAAAAAGCTCGGTAAAATGAAAACGTCTATAAGCACGAGCATTATAAGCATAATGGCGGTTTCGGCAATTCTTACGGGTATAGGTCTTCTTATATGCAAACCCGTTATAAGAATTTTGCAAACGCCTGCCGAAATCCGAACCGATGCGGACGCATATCTTTTTATATACATAGCCGGACTCCCGTTTTTGTTTTTATACAATGCGGCAACCGCGATTTTTACGGGATTGGGCGACAGTCGCACGCCGCTGTACTTTCTTATCTTTTCTTCGGTTTTCAACGTCGCACTCGATATTGTGTTCGTCACGGCGGTAAAGTGGGGAGTCCGCGGTGTCGCATGGGCAACATTTATTGCTCAGGGACTTAGCGGCGTGCTTGCAATGCTTGTTCTGCTTATAAGGGTTTATAAAATCAGAACCGACGAAAAATACGGAAAATTCGATTTCGGAATTTTAAAAAAGATTTCGCTTGTCGCAGTTCCGAGCATACTTCAACAGTCGTTTATATCGGTCGGGCAACTTTGCGTTCAGGGACTTATAAATTCGTTCGGCACCGAAACTCTCGCTGGGTACAGCGCGGCAATAAAAGTCAATACGTTTTGCGTGTCCATATTCAATACCATGTCGAACGCGCTCAGCTCGTACACCGCTCAAAATGCGGGCGCGGGAAATTACGAGAGGATTAAAAAAGGCTATCCCGCGGCGATAGTCATAATTATGTGCGTAACTGCGGTGTTCGTGGCGTTGCTTTGTATTTTCGGAAATCGGCTCGTGTCGCTGTTTACCGACGGCAACGACGACGCGTTTGTAATCAGGCAAGGACGGCTGTTTTTATGGTTTGTTGCGGCGGGGTATCCCATTGTTGCGTATAAGGTTATAACCGACGGATTGCTTCGCGGCTCGGGATATATGTTAGCGTTTATGACGTCAACATTAACCGACCTTGTGGTACGCGTTGCGGTGTCGTTCATATTCGCGCCGTCCATGAATTTTATGTCGATTTGTCTTTCGTTCCCCGTAGGGTGGGCGATAGGCGCGCTTGTAAGTATGGGATTCTTCCTTTCCGGCAAGTGGAAAAATAAAGCAAAAGTATAAAAAGCATAAAAGATAAATAATTTAAGACGGAGAACGGTTATGTTACAGTTGAAATCAATCACAAAAGATTACGTAGCGGGCGATACCGACGTTCACGCACTGAAAGGTGTAAATCTTTCGTTTCGCAAAAGCGAATTTGTATCCGTTTTGGGACCGAGCGGGTGCGGTAAAACCACACTGCTCAATATTATCGGCGGGCTCGACCATTACACCGCGGGCGAGATGTTTATAGACGGCGTAAGCACGGTAAACTATACCGACCGCGATTGGGATACGTACCGCAACCACCGAATAGGCTTTGTATTTCAGAGCTACAATCTTATTCCGCACCAAACCGTTTCGGAAAACGTAGAGCTCGCGCTCAGCATATCGGGTGTGGATAAAGCCGAGCGTGTGCGCCGTGCTCACGAGGCGTTGGATAAAGTGGGGCTCGGCGGTCAGTACAATAAAAAGCCGAATCAGCTTTCGGGCGGGCAGTGTCAGCGCGTGGCGATTGCCCGCGCGCTCGTGAACAACCCCGGTATTCTTCTTGCCGACGAGCCTACGGGCGCGCTCGATACGACTACTTCCGTGCAAATAATGGATTTGATACAAGAGATTGCAAAAGAATGTCTTGTAATAATGGTAACGCACAATCCCGAGCTTGCCGAACAGTATTCTACCCGCATAATACGCCTACTCGACGGCGAGGTTGTTGACGATACCAACCCGTACGATAAAGAGGACGAAACCGCCGAGGACGGAACAACCGTTGCCGATAGCGAAACGCACGCCGATGACGGAGAAAAAACAAACGGCGTGAGTGTTACGCCGGAATCCAAACCGAATAAAAATACGAATAAAAAGTCAAAGCTTTCGTTGTGGGGCGCGTTTAAGCTGTCGGCGAAGAATCTGTTGTCGAAGTTCAAACGCACGTTTTTGGTGTGTTTGGCGGGCTCGATAGGAATAATAGGAGTGGCTACCGTTCTTGCGGTATCGTCGGGTGTGCAGAATTACATACACGGCATGCAGGACGATATGTTATCCGGCAATCCCGTAACGATAAACGCCGAAACTATCGATATGAGCGCGCTCATGTCCGCCGCGAGCGGGAGCGATAAAAGCGATTCGCTTAAAGCGTCGGTCGAAAACGGTTATATAAACGTGGATTCGCTTATTAAGCGGCTTGTCGAGCGTAGCGGCGATATGATGTCTTTTCAGGTTAAAAACGAAATAACCGAGGACTATATCAACTTTGTAAAGGCGATGCCCGCCGAGTATTACAACGCTATTTCGTTATATTACGGACTGAACTTATCAAACAATATTTACACCGATTTTGCGTTTGAAAAATACGGCGGCAAAATTTCGCTCGGTGCGGCGAATCAGATATACAAATCCATGCTCGAAGAAACCGAGTATAAAGATTTTTCCGCGTATATAGCAATGTTTACCGACAGCTTTATGCAGGTGCCCGATAATCCCGATTTTATACTTTCGCAGTACGAGTTTTTAACCGATCCCGCACTTAGCAAAGTTCCCACCGAAGCGAACGAAATTATGATTGTGGTTTCGAGCGAATCGTCGCTTACCGATTTAATGCTTGCGCAATTCGGTTACAGTACGCAGGAAGAATTTTTCAATACCATATACCGTGCGTTGGGCGACGAAAGTTACGACGAAAATCTCGATAAAGACAGATTTTCTTACGACGAACTTTTGAACAAAAAGTTCGTGTGGTATCCGAACGACACGGTGTTCGAGAAAAACGAAGGCGGCTCTCCGTACGTTTCGTACGTTTATAACGCATATGCGCAAGAGAGTTGGCAAGACGGCAAAGAATTGAAAATAACGGGCATATTGAAGCCCAAAAAAGGCACTTCTTACGGCTGTTTGTCGCGCGGAGTTTACTACACTCCCGCGCTTGCCGCCGAAATAATAGAAAACAGTATGCAGTCGGATATAGTAAAATATTGCATCGAAAGCGAAAGAGACAGTATTACAAGCGGTAAATTTACCGTTACAGTGCCCGACGAAAACGGCGGCGAACCTAATAATGTAACCGTTCCTTACGGAATTACCTATAATTACTCTTACAGCTTAAACGGAACTGCGCACGAGAACAATACGGGGTTTGTAGGCAGTGTGTCGCAAATGAGTATTTTCGGTTCGATTATGGGGCAGGACGCTCCCGAAACTTACAGTTTAAGTTTGCGCGAGCTCGGCGGTTCGGATATTCCGTCGGTTATACAGATTTATCCCACCGACTTCAATATCAAAGACAAGGTAACCTCTTATCTTAATAAGTGGAATTCCGACGAAGACCTTATTGTAAACGGAACAGTCGTTGCCGCATCCGACCGCTCGGACATAACGATAACCGACAATCTTGCGATAGTTATAGATATGGTAAACGAGCTTATAAACATGGTAACCGCCGCGCTCATAGCCTTTACCGCGCTGTCGCTTGTTGTTTCCACGGTTATGATTGCGATTATAACGTATGTATCGGTAATAGAACGCATTAAGGAGATAGGCGTAATCCGAAGCTTGGGCGGAAGAAAGCGCGACGTAGCAAATCTGTTTAACGCCGAAACTTTTATAATAGGCGGCGTTTCGGGCATAATCGGAATAGTGATAACGTATATCATTTCTGCGATTCTGAATATTATAATAGGAACGCTGTTCGGCATTTATACCATTGCGGCACTGCCCGTAACAAGCGCGCTTATAATGATTGCCATAAGCATATTGCTTACGCTTATTTCGGGACTTATTCCCGCAAGTCTTGCGTCTAAAAAAGACCCCGTGGTTGCGCTTCGCACCGAGTAAGCTTTTAGTGTAAATCTGCTTGAAATCTCTGAAAACAAATAAAAGCGTCAATCATACAAAACGATTGAAAAGCGGCGTTTAAGCCGCATATAAAACAAAAATCCTCGCATTGAAATCATGCGGGGATTTTTTTGCGTGTTCTAACGGCGGCTTTGTCGTCATAGATTAAAGTGTGAAGTAATAAAACTTTACAAGCCGCAGGATATTTTCGAGCAAATATCTCTCGTTACGACAAAATATGCCGTAATACGGGGCTTAAAGTAATGTAGTATAAAGGAGTCGTAGGCACACATGAAATTTTTTGTGGTAAAAAAATCCTCGATAATCAAAACCGTTGCGGTTGTGGCGTTGGCAGTCGTGCTGCTTTGCACGGTGGGCGCAACGGGAGCGGCGGCAGTATACGGCAACAAGACCACTCGAAAATTACCGATATATTCGGTTGAAACCGAAGAAAAGGCGGTTGCTCTGTCGTTCGACGCAAGCTGGGGCGCGGATAAAACTATGGATATTTTAGACGTGCTCACTCGCTACGATATAAGCGCGAACTATTTCGTGGTGAGCTTTTGGGCGGAAAAATACCCCGATACTTTAAAGGCACTCGGCGAGAGCGGAAGGGTGGAAATAGGCACGCACAGCAATACTCATCCGCATATGCCTAAGCTGTCGCGCAACCAAATAGAGCTCGAACTTAGCGCGTCGGTTGGTATTATCGAGAACATTACGGGCAAAAAGGTAGAACTGTTCCGCCCGCCGTTCGGCGATTACAACGATACGCTTTTGGAGGAAGCGGAAAAACAAGGCTTATACACCATTCAGTGGGACGTCGACAGCCTTGATTGGAAGGATTTATCTGCGCAAGCCATGACCGAAAGGGTACTTAGCGGCGTAAAAAACGGAAGCATAGTGCTTATGCATAACGACGGCAAAAACACCGTTCAGGCATTGCCGCTCATTATTGAAGGACTGAAAAACAAAGGTTACTCGTTTAAAACGATTGGCGAGCTTATTTACAAGGATAACTACGAAATCGACCACACGGGACGCCAAATAAGGAGATGAATTACTTATGAACACCGAAACCACGTATCTGAAAAACAACAAGGTATATCTTTGCGGAACGGTACATTCCGAGCCTAAGTACAGTCACGAGCTGTACGGCGAAGGTTTTTACGAATTTGTGCTCAAAGTTCCGCGGCTGAGCAGTCAATGCGATTACATACCCGTTACTGTATCCGAGCGCATCATGAGCGGCGTGAACGTAACCGAAGGAGCAATGCTCGCGCTTAACGGGCAGTTTCGCAGTTATAACAAAATGGAAAACGCAAAAAGCAAACTTATGCTTACCGTTTTCGTGCGCGATTTTGTTGCTCCCGACGATTCGCTGAACCCCAATACCGTCGAACTGTCGGGTTATATATGCAAAGACCCCGTATATCGCACAACTCCGTTTAACCGCGAAATCTGCGATTTACTGCTTGCGGTAAACAGGGCTTACAATAAGTCCGACTATATCCCTTGCATAGCGTGGGGACGCAATGCGCGCTTTGTACGCGATATAGAAGTAGGGCAGAAGATAAGCGTATTCGGCAGAATACAAAGCCGCGAATACACAAAGAAAATTTCCGAAACCGAATCGGAAGTACGCACGGCGTACGAGCTAAGCGTTGGCAGAATAATCTGCGGCGATATAGATGCCGAAGAAGACGACTGAATTTTCCGCGGCGTATACATAGCTACGCAATAGCGCATTGCAAAACATTTACCTTTAAACACCCCGTCATAAACATGGCGGGGTGTTTAAAACAAGCGGTTTGCCGTTTTTATAGTTTAGAGTCGGTGAGCTTGCGTGTGCGCTTAATATACAAGAAGCGTGTTAGAAGTATTGCGCCGAGTATAACGGTTAAAATTATTATAACAACGGCAACAACCACTACTTTGTTTATGCCGTTGTATTTTAAGTTAGCGGTTTCAACATAGGCGGAAAGGGTAATGCCCTTGCTTGTGTATTTAATAAGAGTGTACTTTTCGGAAGAATCGAAAGTGCCCACAACCTCTACTTTTGTGCCTATTGCCAAACTTTCGGACGTGGCGGTTAAGTTTCCTTCGGCGTCTTTTTCATATAACTTGGCAAATTTTTCGCCGCTTTTTTTTGCTATAATTTTCGCATTTGTCCGCGGGTATACGTTGCGGTCGTCGGGAGTTTCGTTGCGCATAGATATGGAATCGCTTATAACGTAACCTTCGCTGTCGGTCCCGTTTTCGTCGGTGTATTTAACGTGATACCAAACGTAAGAGGGGGAATGGTTATCGGTATAGCCGTAAGCGATATTTCCTCCGATTTCCGTGTAGGCAAAGTCCAACAACTGCAATCGCGTGTTTTTTGGCACTGTTATGTGTTCCGCTGAATTTATAACGGGATATTTGTAAACGGTAACTCCGCTTATAAGAAAAGGATAGCAAGCGGCGGCGGGCGGTTCGGTGTAGCTTAAAGGGCTTTTTATAAGCGCGGTGTTTACGTAGCCGGAAACGGGATTGCCGCCGTCGGGATTATCGCATACAACATAGTTAAACGGAACGCTTTCGTCAAAGTCGGGAATCACCACTTTCCAACCCGAATTAAGGTGCAGACCGCCGATTTCCGCAGGGCGGGCGTAAACGTAGCAGTCGGTAACCGTGTAAATAATTTTGCTTCCTTTAAATTCTGGAACGGTAAATTCGGCATTGTCGAAATCGTGGTTTACGTCAAGATTACCGCTGTCTTTGCTTACCGAAATAACGGCATGCGCGCCGGTATCGGCTACCAGCAAATCGCCGTAATTTAAATTTATATCGCCTGAAAATTCCGCGGTATTCATTATTATATGCGTTGCGTTTACCGTGTATGGAATTTTGTACGATACGTCTGTGTAATTGCCGTTATTTTTATATTTGTAAATTGTTCCGTCGGCAGTCAACACATAAAAATTATTGTCGTGGTCAATGCAGAAATCAACCGTTTCGCCGTTTACGGCTATTGTTTCGCCGCTTTCCGATTTTATCGTATATTCGCCGTTATCTGCGGTTGCATAGTAAAGTTTGTCGTTATAAGGCGATACCGCCATTGTCTTTACGCCGCTTATGCCGTTAATGGCGTTAAGATATATGCCGCCGTCGGAGTTTGTAAGAATTTCGTAGACTTGTCCTTCGGAGCTTAACGCGTACACGTTGTTGCTTAAATCGATTTTCAAATCGATAAATTCGGGTGAGCCGAGATTGTCGGCGGTAAGCGAATTTATAAGTTTGCCGCTTTCCGAGTACATGCTTATTTTGTTAAAGTCATGCGCCGCGTAAATATTGCCGCCGTAGTCGATTGCAACGGCTTTGGGGCGGGCGACTGCTATTACGGTTGTTTGCTCGGCGTCCTGCCGTATCAACTGAACGCGATTATTAAATTCGTCGGCAACCGCAATCGTCTGTCTGCGTGTGTCCAAGCCTTGATTTGCGCGGAAAAATCCGACTTCGTCGTAAGCCGATGCAAGAAGCTCTGTGCGCTCGGTAAGCTCGGAATCGACTTTGAATACGCTTTTAAGACTGCTTATGCCGTACACGGTGTTGTTGTCGGTGCAAATCGCAACTACGTCGCTATATTCCGACTCGCTTATAAGGGCAAGCACGTGCGAATTTTTATTCGACTCGTATGCCGAAATTTTGTAACGCGTGAATACTGCAATGCCGCTGTTTCTTCCTTCCATTCCAAGTATTTCATCCGACTGAGTAAGACATTCCACAGGTTCGGCGAATTTCTCGTATTCGAAATATATTACGTCGTTTAAGTAACGGTTAAGACGGTTTTCCGCGGTTACGTAAATGCCGCCGTTGTCTGCGGCTATTTTTTTGAAATGCCGAGAGTATTCCGCGGGTAAAACTGATTTTATCGTAATGTCAGACTCGCTGCCGTTGTTGTCGCTATCGTCGCCGTTGTCGCCTTCGCCGCTTGCTGGCTCGTCGCCTTCGCCGTCGGTTGCGGTAAGCGCGCTATTGCCGCTGAGCGTTATTTCGTAAATAAGACCTTCGTTTGATTTCAACGCGTAAATTATTCTGCCGTCGAACACGGCAAAGTCGGAAAATTCGCCGTAGCACTCGCCTCCGCAGTAAAGCTTTCCGCCCGATAAGGTTACGGTTATACCGCCGAGTATTGCGAATTTGTCGGGGTATTTTTCTTCCGCGGTAAGCTGTAACGGTGCGGATTCCGACAAGTCGAAAGCGTCGAACTTTTTAACCGAACTGCCGTCGGCAACGTATAAACTGCCGTTCGCCGAATAAATTGCGGTGGGGTAGTCGAAATAATAATATTCGCAGTCGGTTTTGTGCTTTACGATATTGCCGCCGAACGGTACTGCGGAAATTTCGTCGCCGTTTGCGGTAAGCATGCTTACAAATGCGGTAAAACACAAAAGCGCGCACACTGTAAACGCCGCAAGTGCGGGAACGATTTTATTTGATTTTTTTACCGTACTGTTCATAACTATTATATTATACCATATTTAATCAAAAAAGCAAATATTTTGACAAGAAACTTGATTTTGAGCACCGACTATCGAATGACGGCAAAAGAGCGAAACCGAGCGGGGATTTTAGCAAGCAGTATCGAATTGTTAAAAATATACGAAAAAATGTCATTAAATTTGGTCAAAATGTTTTAAAAAAGGGTCTATACAAGAAAAAAAAACTGTGATATACTTTACGTGGGATAAAAAGTGTGTTTAATTGCATATTACGACTTTCGGCATTAAAAGCTCGTTTTATGCCGTCGGCATGCCTGTTATTCCGTGTTGCATGTAAAATTATGTAACAAAACAGCTTCGTCAGAGAGGGAATAAACAGTGGAAAGAATTGCGGTTATAGATTTGGGTAGTAACTCGGCGCGACTTGTGATAGTAAACATATTGCCCAACGGTCATTTTGTGGTATTCGACGAATTGAAAGAATCCGTCAGGCTCGGACAAGACATGGAGCGTGACGGATTTTTGAAACCCTCGCGCGTTGCGCAGGCGGTAAAAACATTGAAAATGTTCCGAAAGCTTTGCGACAGTTACAATGTGGACAAGGTATACGCCATTGCCACAAACGCGGTGCGCAGAGCGAAAAATCAGAAAAGCTTTTTGGAAGAAATCAACTCGGTTTGCGGATTTAAGTTTAAGGTGCTTACCGAGGAAGAAGAAGCCTTGCATATTTATCACGGCGTAATAAACTCGTTGGACGTTCCCAAAGCGGTTATCGTAGACATAAGCGGAAGCAGTACGCAACTTATTCATTATAACCGCCGTAACATATTAAACCGCGAGAATTTGCCTTTCGGAACGATAACTTTAAGCGACTTGTTCAACGACCCCAACATGTCGCCCGAACAGCAGTCGAAAATGATAGAAACATACGTATTCGACCAGTTTTCGCAAATTGCATGGCTCAAAGAACTCGACCCCGACGTTCAGTTTGTGGGAGTTGGAGGGTCTTTCCGCAATCTTGCCAAAATCTGCAAGCGCATGAAGCGTTATCCGCTCGACATGATACATAACTATAACATAAGCGTAACCGACTTTAATTCCATATACGATATGGTTAAAGTTCTCGATGCGGACAAGCGTACCAAAATAAAGGGACTCAGCGTTGAGCGTGCCGATATTTTCAGTTCGGCTCTTGCGTGCATTAAAGGATTCTTCAATTATACGGGGTTCGAAAATCTTGTCGTATCGGGTTCGGGCATACGCGAAGGCATAATGTTCAACCATGCCGTTCCCACCACCGTGGAAAAGCCTATATCCGACGTGCTCGGTCATTCCGTGTATACAATGATGCACTATTTCGACGTGAATATCCCTCATGCCGAGCATGTTTGCAATCTGTCGATTCAGCTGTATAAACAGTTAAGAGTTTTGCACAAATTGCCCAGACAGTATGTTAAAGTGTTGCGCGTTGCGTCGCTGCTGCACGATGCCGGAATGCGCATAAAATATTACGACCATCCCAAGCACTCGTTTTATTTCATACTTAACAGCAATCTTTACGGAATATCGCACCGCGATTTGGTGCTTGCGGCGTTTGTGGCATACGGTCACCGAATGGAAGAATTTCCGCTTGCCGAGTGGAACAAGTATAAAGATTTACTGCGCGATGAAGATTTGGTTGCGGTAATGAAATTAAGCGTAATTCTGCGCATAGCCGAAAGCTTGGACAGAGCTATGTCGGGCAACGTGAAAATGCTCAACTGCGACGTTTTGGGCGACAGCGTGATAATGAAAACCGAGGTAGAGGGCGATTGCTCGCTCGAAATCAAAGACGCGCTTACCGCAGGGGCGGAATTTGCAAGGGCTTACAAAAAGAATCTTGAAATCTTATAAAGCATGGTTGGCGTCCGCATCGCCTCGACGAGCGGAGCTTATCAAAAAAATACCGTGGCTTAATGTCACTGTGTATCCGTCGTCGGTAGACGAACCCGAGTATGCGGGCGGCAGCGTAAACGAGTATACGCGCGCTCTTGCAATGCTCAAAGCAAAAGACGTATTCGACAAAGTGGGCGGCACGGTTATAGGTGCCGACACCGTTGTTTATGCTTGCGGAAAACTGCTCGGAAAACCCAAAACCGCTTCCGATGCGGAAGATATGTTCAAGCTTATGTGCGGACATACTCACGAGGTTATCACGGGGTACTGCGTTATTAACGAACGCGGGTGCGAATCGGGCAGCGAAATAACGTATGTTACGTTCGGCGATTACGACGAATACCGCGAAATAATCCGCAAATATATAATGTCGGGCGCGCCGTTCGATAAAGCGGGCGGTTACGGCGTTCAGGATTCGGAGATTTCGCCGCTTGTAAAGGCGATAGACGGCGACGTAAACAACGTAATCGGCTTGCCGGTTAGCGCGCTCACAAAAATGCTAAGGAGTTTCTTTGAATGGCAATAATGGAAATAGCCGTCGAGATAGGAACGGGTTTTACTTCTATATATGTTCCGGGTAACGGAATAGTACTCCGCGAGCCTACGGTGATTGCCTTTATAGGCGACCCTCGTAATCGCCGCGTTCATGCCGTGGGCACGCAAGCCGAGAAGATGATGGGCAAAACACCCGAGCGCACAACGATAGTCGAGCCTGTTGCCGACGGCGTTATTACCGACGCCGAAGCGTGCGGTGTTCTGTTAAGAGAATTTATAAAAAAGATATTACCGCAGAATTACATATTTTATCCGCGTATAAAAGCCATACTCGGCATACCCACGGGACTGAATATGGACGAACGCACCATGTACGAAAATGTCTGCGCAATGGCTGGCATTAACGAAGTTACTATGATTGATAATATTATTCTGTCGGGCATAGGACTCGATTTACCGATAGATTCGGCGGGTGGCGGCGTTGTTGTTAATATAGGAGCGGGAACAACCGAAATCGCAGCGTTGAGCCTTGCGGGCGTTGTTTCCGGTTGCGGAGTTACCATAGGCGGAAATATGATGGATAAAGCGGTAATGGACTACATTGCCGGAAAATACGACCTTAAAGTGGGTATTGCGACAGCACGCAAGATTAAAAACGAGATAGGCAGTTTATATGAAAACGATACGTCGGAAACGCTTGTGTCGGGAAGAAATGTAAAAACCAAAAATACGGGAAGCGCGTACGTAACCGCGGCGGATATATGCGGCGTTGTAAAGCCTTACTATTTGCGTATTGCCGACGCCGTAGAAAGTATAATAAATATGTGCCCGCCCGAAATAGTGGGAGAGATTAACAAAAAAGGCATATTCGTTGTAGGCGGCGGAAGCAAAATTCTCGGTTTGGAAAAGGTGTTTTCAGAGCGTTTGGGGGTAAATGTATATACGGTAGACGAGCCTTCGTATTGCGTTATACTCGGTGCGGGAAAGCTTTTGGGTGATAAGCAACTGCTAAAAGAGATATTGATTCAAAAATAATTTCGGTTCAAAATAACGAAAAACGGCTTTAAATGCCGTTTTTTATGTAATAAACTGCGGTTTTAGCGCAAACATGCGCACTATGTCACGCATAATATGAAGTGTGTGCGAGCATTTTTACATATATTAGCGCATTTTAAGACGCGTGTATAAGTTTGACATTATTTGCATGCACGTGTTAAAATAATAACACTTAAAATGTTTTTGCGGGAGATTTTATGGGTAGATATTTCGGTACCGACGGATTCAGAGGCGAAGCGAATGTTACGCTTACTGCCGACCACGCATATAAAGCGGGGCGTTTTTTGGGTTGGTATTACGGTGAGCTTAAACGCAGAGCGGGCGACGACAGTGCGCCGAGAATAGTTATAGGAAAAGATACTCGGCGTTCGAGTTATATGTTCGAGTACACTTTGATTGCGGGACTTACCGCGTCTGGAGCCGACGCTTACATGCTTCACGTAACAAC
>CAMUAL010000007.1 GCA_947086925.1 uncultured Clostridia bacterium | reverse complement strand
GAGCATGCGGCTGTTAACCGCAGTGTCGACAGTTCGAGTCTGCCAAGGAGCGCCATCTTTGTAGGATAAAAATACTGCCCTACAACATAAAGCCCGAAAACGAAAGTTTTCGGGCTTTATCACTATATATTGTGTTTTTAGCAAAATCGTGCATTTTTGATTTTGACTGCTGTCATTTAAGTCATATAAAGTAAAAACAAGATTTGAACTAACGATAAAAATAAAATATTATGCTAATGGCATAAATATGGAAGCCGCGCGAGAAATCGTGCGGCTTTACAGGAATTTGCGAAATCAAGGCGATATTGCCCGAAGATTATGAGCAACTGTTACGGGAAGTACAGTGCGAAAATGCCGACAGGTACAAAGAGAACGGCAACGCAATCTTACCCGTATTCACTGACGAAACAAAGACTTTTATATGTAAAAAACGAATAACAGATTATAATGATGACAACGCCAACAGTTAATGTCAAGTTAGTTTTTTAACTGTAAGATTTTATCGATTTTGCCATGTTTATCAAATGGTCGGCAATTCTTTCGATATTAGCAGAAAGAGAAATATACTGTGTTCCTACTTCGGCTGTACATTCACCGTCGCCTAAACGTATGATATGATTTTGCGCCATTTGCTCTGTAACAGTGTCGATTTCATCTTCTATCTCGAAAGCATTTGATAGAGCTTCTTTATTATTATCTCTATATGTCATTATCACTTCGACATATAACTTCATAATGAGTTCTTTCAAGTAATCTATTTCTCTTATTGCCTGTTCTGAAAATTTAGCGTTCGTTTCTTTAAGTTTATCGGCGTACTCTACGATGTTTTCTGCGTAATCCCCGACGCGTTCCAAATCTATAATGGTTCGCAACGCCGTTGTTAAATAAATTCTATCACGTTCGGCTAAATCTTCTTTAAGCAGTTTGCCGATAACAGTCGCAAGTTCATTATTGAGAAAGTTTAACTGTTTTTCACGGAAACGGAATATTTCTATATTCTCATAATTCAAGTCGCAAACTATCTTACAAGCCGCTTCAAAATTATTTACGGCAGTATTAGCCATTTCCATTATCTCGTTTTTAATCTGTTGTACGGCAATAGGCGGAGTGCGTAGCATGTGTTCTTCAAAAAACCGAAAGCACGGTTCGTTTATATTCTGTTTGCCTTTTTTATCGGGTACGATTTTAGTAACAAGTTTGACTAACAGATTGGTGAGCGGCAAAACGATTATGACCGTAAGAATATTGAATATTGTATGGAACATTGAAAGCTGAATTTGCGTGGCATTTGGGAACATTTTGTTAAATAAATATCCGTAATCTATGCCGCCTATACTCATAAACAAGCCTATAAGCATGAATACAATCACGCCGCTTATATTGAAAATAAGGTGAATAAGCGCGGTGCGCTTTGCATTTTTTGTACTTGTAATACCTGCGATTAGTGCCGTTACGCAAGTACCGATATTCGCGCCCATTGTAATATAAATACCTTGATTTAACGATATTAGCCCCGTAACTACCATAGTAATCGCCATAGAAGTCATTACCGACGAGCTTTGAATAACGGCTGTAAGAATTGCGCCTATCAGAACGAGCAATATAGGATTTTCGAATTTAGCAAGGAAATCCCTTACCGATTCAAGTTCGGAAAAATCGGACATTGCACCGCTCATCATAGAAAGCCCTACGAAAAGCATACCGAATCCCGCCATAATACCGCCGAGCTTTTGTAATCTGTCTTTTTTTGCAAAAGCAAGTATAAACGCACCGATACCTGCAAACGTAGCAAAAATAACCGAAGTGGAAATTGAATTTGAGCCGAACATTCCAAGTGCAACGAGTTGTGCGGTTATAGTCGTTCCGATGTTCGCGCCGAAGATTACCGTTGCGGCTTGCGCAAGCGTCATAATACCCGCATTGACAAAACCGATTACCATAACAGAAGTCGCACTCGAACTTTGTACTACCGCTGTGGTTGCCGCACCTACTCCAACCCCCAACAATTTGCTTTTGGATGCTTTTGCAAAAAGAGATTTAAGCCTCCTGCTGCCGAGAGCTTCAAGGTTAGAACTCATCATGGTGCAAGCGATTAAAAAGATTCCTACACCTGCAACCAATGAGAGGATAGAAGTTGCAATTTCAGTAGCATTCATTTTATTTTCTCCATTATGTTTAGTTTCTTATAATAATATCCGCGCCCTTAACGAGTAAAGACATTCCGACGATAAGTAAAAAGATATTGAGAGCCATGAATACCTCAGAAAAAATAAAAGACCTTTACCGAACTAAAAATTCAGTAAAAGTCTCGAAATTTAAGCGTTACCGAGTATGTAGTATACTGTATTGACGGTTAGCGCACGTTTAATAAACGCTTTCTACTCCCTTTTAGGAATTCTATTAAACTGTCAACTACATAATAGCAAATTTATCTATAACGTGTCAAGCATATTGTTGCTTTCGAGTAAGTCGAGTTTAAATTTTTTCAAATTAAAAAGTTCGGAAAGCATTTGCGGCTACTTTTCCGAACTATTTTTAACATGCGGGAATAAATTAATCAAGCGATAATTGATTTACACCGATTCGAGGAGCATTTTGTCGGCGACGAGCGCAATAAACTCGCCGTTCGTGGGCTTTTCGTTGTGGTTGTATACTCTGACGCCGAACAAAGAGTTTATGTTTTCGATTTTTCCGCGATTCCAAGCGACTTCGATTGCGTGACGGATAGCGCGTTCCACTTTTGACGGGCTTGTGTCGAACTTTTCGGCAACTTCGGGATAAAGTTTTTTGGTAATGCTGTTGATAATGTCGGGATTGTCTATGGCGAGTTTTATAGCCTCGCGCAAAAACTGATAGCCTTTAATGTGAGCGGGAATACCTACCGTAATGAAGATATTGGTGATTTTCTCCTCCAAAGAACGGGTTTTGAGGTGCGCGGCAGATTTGGCGGGTTTATCGGATTCGGGAGCGGAAGACGGAGCAAGCAGTTCGCTTATTCTCTTTTTCACGGTGTCGGGATTGGCGGGTTTGCGCATATAGTAGTCTGCGCCGAGCGACATTGCTTTGGTAACGAACGCGTCTTGACTGAGCGCGCTGAGTACGAGAATCTTGCAATCGCGTTTATCGATGCGTTCCATAACCTCGAAGCCGTCGATATTAGGCATAACGAGGTCGAGAATCAATACGTCGGGACGCACACTGTCGAAAAGTTCGAGAGCTTTAACGCCGTCGGTAGAAACAGCGACTAATTCCATAGAGTCGTCGGAGGTAAAATACGCTTTTAAAGCGGATATAAGTTCCTTGCTGTCATCAACTAACATAATTCGTGTTTTCATAATGTTGTTTTTTTCCTTTAAATTTAATTTCCGAGAATATTATACCGTGCGACTATAAGGTGGTGCAAGAGGCGGGCGTGTCGAAAAAACGCGACTTAGAGCGAGCTTAGTCGGTTCTTGCCGAAGCCCTAAACGACCATTAAAATTCGACAAAATAGGCGCAAAAAACCGCAACGAAATATGCGGTTTTAAGGGGGGTTTTACGTAAAAAAAATGAATTGCACCGTTTTGCGTCGTATTTGCAAAATCGGGATTTTCAGATGAGGCGGTCATTATCTTTGCGACCGTCGACGTTTTTTATTCCTCCCAATATTTTGTGAGCGCGAGCTTCTTTAATATAGCAAAGCGCGCCGCTCGGCGCATACGCTTTACGCACAGGGCGAAGCGGCAAATAAAGAATAAACTTTCAAAATCGCGCTTCGCAATAAGTCGAGATTGGTGCCGTGCGCAACCGAAACGGTAAGTTCCACGCGTCGGGCGAAACGAGCCGAGTAGTTTGTTACCCGCGCGCCTATCACGGTGGCGTTTGGTAACGTAATCTTTTTGTTGTAGGGAGTTACGAGTTTGCTCGTAAATAACATTTTTAATTGAGTATAGTATAATACATAAACATTGTCGAGGTGTAGCGCAGTTTGGTAGCGCGCTTGGTAGTTTGCCGAAAGGCCGCAAGTTCAAATTTCGCCACTTCGACCACAAGAAGGACGCTTTGGGCGTCTCTTTTTTATTCGGACCGCAATACCGATAATATCTTTTGTGTAATAATCATAAAAACTCCTTTATAATATTCTTGGCTTAATATATACTTTAAAAGTGCGGATTTTGTTTCCCGTTTTCGGTAAAATTTCCGCGTTTTGCGCTTTTTTTGCTTATTCATATTCAAATATGGTAAATTATATAATATCTGAATATTATATACTATATTGCAATATTATGTATACTATTGGTATGAACATATTAGAGCGAATAGAGGAGCTTAGAACACAAAGAGGGCTGTCTGTTTACGAGCTGACCGAAATGTCGGGCTTATCCGAAAATACGATTTATCATTGGTACGCCAAAATATCCGAACCTTCTTTAAAAGGCATAATGGGAATATGCAAAGCTTTGGATATAACTCTCGAAACGTTTTTTTGCCCTCTTACGAAAGACGCACTTACTTACAAACAAAAAGAACTTTTGGAGTTATTCGACGGTTGCACGCGCGAAGAACAAGAGGCGATTATAACAATGTTGCGCATGAAAACCAAAATGAATTGAAAAATGCTTTGTTTCACAACGCCTTTGTAGTATAATTGTTCAGTAAAAGCTTACTGTGATAGGCAAAATGTTACATATACCAAAGAGGACCAATCAATGTCCCAATACGTAAAACAAGTCAACCAATGCTTATTACGTATGCAAAACGGAGATAGAGAAGGATTGACGGATTTGTTCAATTTGGCGGCAAACCACTTGAAGTCGGTTGTTCGCGTTTATTTGACGAACAAGTCTTTTTGCGAAGACGTTGTGTCGGAAACTTTTGTGCGTGCAATGAAATACATTTACACTTTCGATCCGAAGAAAGACGGCTATAATTGGCTTTGCGCCATAGTAAAATCTCAGGCTTATAATTGCAATGTGAGCGAGAGTAAATACGTAGGAATAGATGAATTTACAGGCGTATGTAATGTTAAGAGCAATATGATAGAGCTGATAGATTCAAAAATAGATATGTCTGCTATAAGCGCGAATTTCGATAAAACAGATAAGCTCATTTTTTATAAACGCTATTACGAAAACGCTACTTTCGAAGAAATAGGGGAGTTCGTTGGGCTTACTAAGGGAGCGGTTTTTAAACGACTGAAAAAGTTAAATAAATCGGCAAAAACTTTTTTTGAAAATCGGTAAACAAAAGCCTCGTTTTAAAGGTATATTATATAGTTTAATTAAGGAGGCTTTTATGAAGAAAGCACAAAAGATTTTGACGGTAACGGTTTTGGCATTTTGCCTTATGTTGTTCGGCGGTTGGACGTACAACAGCACTCCCGACGAGGTAAGATACGCAGATTTTCCCGTATTTTCCACCTATGCGAACGAAGTTATAGATTACACCAGCAGAGACGATTCCGTATTTAACAGAGTGGCAGGAGGCGCGCCTTTATACGAAACCGTAAGAGGATTGACGAATTCTTGCGGAGCGGTGGCGGGCGCGCAAATAGTTGGGTATTACGATAAATATTTTCCCGAACTTATTCCCGATTGGGTTTCGTATTTTCCCGCAAACGGCAGATATAAAATTCAAGACAGCATATATGTTCCCGCGCTTATCAGAGAACTTTACACCCTTATGGATACCAATGTTCAAGACGCGGGCGTGAGCGAAGAAGAATTTAAGAAAGGACTTAATAAATACATAGAAAATCACGGTTCCAAAATAAGCTATCAAAGCGTTATGAGCAACGGTATTGTCGATTACAACGCTTGCAAAAACGCGATAGACTCGAATAAGATTTTGGTTCTGTTTTCCAGGGCGTGCTATCTTAATTCGGTTATTACCGTAGATGGTCATGACGAAATTATTGCTTATAATTTGCCTTCGGCACATATTATGATAGCTTACGGATATGAGCAGTTTAGCTATTATAATGCGAGCGGTTTATTCCGCTCCGATATGTATCTCGAAGTGGCTACGGGATTGAGTATTCCAATGACGGCGTTATATAAAACCAATCCAAGCGCATTAAATGCGGCTTATATAGTGAATATAAGCTAAGGAGTTTTTATGAAAGAAATCGACGTGCATCGTTTAATCGAAGAACAGGATAAAGAGGAAAAAGACGCTTTGTTTGAAATGGTTCAACAAAAGACTGCCGATATTTCCGTTGTTCCCGCACGGACCGTACACAAACAACAAACTGTGAACAGAAAACGATTTTTCAAATTTGCGTCGATTGCCGTGGCGTTTTTGTTAGTATTAGGACTTGCCATCGGCTTACCCATTACGCTTAAAAAAGGCAATTCCAACTATAACCCCGTAAAAGACCCGGTAGATACCACGCCCGACAGATATTTCAATACAAGTGATTGCGTTATTTCGGATATGAAAATGAACGTAAAAGAATACGCCGAATCGCAAAGCAAAGAATTACTGTTTTTGGATTGGTACGAAAATGCCGGATTTTTAGAAACGGGATATTACGTTAATAAGCAAGATTATAACGATTTGGTGTATATAAAAGAAAATATACAGAACGGCGACACGGGTGATATGGTAACCATGTATATAACCGATACGCACACTCAATTGGAAGTATTGCAGACTATTTCTACTTTTTGTAGCAAAGATAGCAACATTAACGATACTGCAATTAAATGGAACGCCGACAGGCAAAAAGGAGCAGCTGTGTTTAAATACAAAGACCATAAATACTATTTGGAATTGCAGTACCCATTTAACGAAACGGATATTCTCGATATAGTCGAAAGTATGTTTTAAATCAAATCTTCGCATTTAAAAAGGCTGTCATTCGTCGAACGACGGCCTTTTTTTTCACCGCATTAAAAAGAGTTCGGCAAACTCCTGCCGCAATGTTATAATATGCCTCTTGTGGCAATTAACTCAGCGGGAGAGTGCTACCTTCACATGGTAGAAGTTACAGTTTCGAACCCTGTATTGCACACTAATCAAAACCTAAAACGAACTCCTTTTGCGGGAATGTGTTTTAGGTTTTTCTTTTTATCATCTTGTCATTTCGCCCGAGCATCTTGTCATTTCGACCGAGCATCTTGTCATTTCGCCCGAGCATCTTGTCATTTCGCCCGAGCATCTTGTCATTTCGACCGTAGCGAGCACAGCGAGCGGAGCGGAGAAATCTTATTTATTAGATTCCTCGACTGCACTCGGAATGACAACAGTACAGCTTCGATACGATTCGCCCGCACATGCACCCGACTTTCGCAGAACAAGGCTTTGCCGTATTTTAGCCGCCGCTTTGCGTTTTCGGCGGTTTTGTTTACCGTAGCGAGCACAGTATACAAATGCAGGTTTTATTTCACTATCTTGTCATTTCGCCCGAGCATCTTGTCATTTCGACCGTAGCGAGCACAGCGAGCGGAGCGGAGAAATCTTATTTATTAGATTCCTCGACTACGCTCGGAATGACAACGGTATTAGATTCCTCGACTACGCTCGGAATGACAACAGTATTAGATTCATCGACCGCGCTCGGAATGACAACGGTACAGCTTCGATATGATTCGCCCGCACATGCGTCCGACTTTTGCAGAACAAGGCTTTGCCGCGCCGTAATAAAATACATGAGTTAAGGTGCAAAAACGCACAATGCGGTCGGTTGCTATAAAATATTATTTCAGCGTTATTTTTCTGCCGCGGGAAGAAATCTTGTTTTCTTCCCGTAGCTTTTTCATTTCGCGGAGCATTGCGCTTCGGTCTACGTATAAGTAATCGGCAAGGTCGGAAAGAGTGAAGGGGAGTGTAAACGTGTTGCTTTTGCTTTGTTTCGATATTTTATTGAAATATGTAAGAAGCTTTGTGCGCAGTGTGCGTTGACTCAGCACTTCGAGGTGCGCTCGCAGGCTCTGCATTTTGTCGGCGATTATTTTTAAAAGATTATCCACAAGCGTGCTGTGGCATTTGCATGCGTTAGGACAACGCTTTATTATGTTTTTGTAATCTATAAACAGCACTTCGCATTTTCTGTCGCATACCACGGCAAGCTCGTCTGCGCCGTCGGCTTGCATTATTATATCGCCGAATACGTCGCCCGTTGAAATGTGCTCTATAATATTACGGTAGCCGTCGTAGTCGAAACGCACCAAATCCGCTTCGCCGGACAGCATTATTCCGAGCCTTTGCTCCGACCCTCTGTGTGCCGATAAGTTGCTTCCTGCGGTAAATTTCTTCTGTTTCGTTTGAAAACATTCGCGCATTTTGATTTGTTCCGATTCCGTTATATTGTCAAAAATTTTTATACTCGGCATATTTCCTCCAAAAATGTCCAATAAACAATATATTGTGAAGTTATTAAATAAAAACACTATATATAGTATTTTGTAAAAATATTCAAACTATTTTTATTATATCACAAAAAAGTTGCAAATGCAACTTACTGAATACAATTTGACTGTTAAAATAGTCGTGCACGGTTTAAAATAACAGTTTACAAAATAGGAAATTAATCAGGAGGCAATCGATATGCAGGTAGTAAAACGTGACGGCAGGTCTGTGGAATTCGACAGTCAGAAAATACGGGTGGCTATTAACAAGGCAAACGCCGAGGTGTCGAAAAAAGACAGAGCTACGATAAAAGATATCGATGCGGTTATCGAGTATATCGAGAGTGAAGACAAAAAGCGTATTCTTGTAGAAGACATACAGGATATAGTCGAGCATAAGCTTATGGAGCGCGGACGCTACGAGCTTGCGAAGAAATATATTATTTATCGCTATTCGCGCGCGCTCGTTCGTAAAGCCAATACAACCGACGAGTCGATACTCAGCCTTATAAAAAACAGTAATCGCGAAGTTATGGAGGAAAATTCCAATAAAAATGCGATTGCGGCGGCGACTCAGCGCGACCTTATTGCGGGCGAGGTAAGCAAAGACCTTACAAAGCGCATACTTTTACCCGAGAAAATCAGCAAGGCGCACGAAGAAGGAGTATTGCATTTCCACGACGCCGACTATTTTTTGCAACCCATTTTCAACTGCTGTCTTATAGATATAGGCAACATGCTCGATAACGGCACGGTTATGAACGGTAAGCTTATCGAAAGCCCCAAAAGCTTTCAGGTTGCCTGCACAATCATGACTCAGATTATCGCGGCGGTGGCTTGCAGTCAGTACGGCGGACAGTCGGTTGATATTAAGCACCTCGGGCGTTATCTCAAACTCAGCAAAGAAAAGATTTATCGCCACATTGTCGAAACGTGCCCCGACCTCGGCAAAAAGGAAATAGAGGCTCTTGCCGCCGACAGACTGCGCGACGAGCTTAAAAGCGGCGTGCAGACAATTCAGTATCAGATTAACACGCTTATGACCACAAACGGACAGTCGCCGTTTGTAACTCTGTTTTTGAATCTCGACGAGAGCAACGAATATATAGAAGAAAACGCCATGATAGTGGAAGAAGTTCTGCGTCAGCGTTTAGAGGGCATCAAGAACGAAAAAGGCGTGTACGTAACGCCCGCGTTCCCCAAACTCGTATATGTTTTGTACGAGCACAACAATCTTTCGGGCGGCAAATACGATTACATAACCGAGCTTGCCGTTAAATGCAGCGCCAAGCGCATGTATCCCGATTACATTTCCGCAAAAAAAATGCGCGAGAATTACGAAGGCAACGTATTTTCGCCTATGGGATGCCGCAGCTTTTTAAGCACGTGGAAAGACGAAAACGGCAATTACAAATTCGAAGGACGTTTCAATCAGGGCGTCGTTTCGATAAATCTTCCGCAGATAGGCATAGTTTCCAAGGGCAACGAGGAAGTATTTTGGAAGGAGTTCGATTCCCGCTTGCAATTATGCTACGAAGCTCTTATGTGCCGTCACGAGGCGCTTATGGGTACCAAATCGGACGTAAGCCCGATACATTGGCAGTACGGTGCGATTGCGCGTCTTGAAAAGGGCGAAAAAATCGATAAACTTTTAGAGGGCGGCTATTCCACCATTTCGCTCGGATATATCGGCTTGTACGAAGTTACAAAGCTCATGAAGGGCGTATCTCACACCGACCCCGTGGGCGAGGAATTTGCAATGCGCGTAATGCAGTTCATGCGCGATAAAACCGAGCAATGGAAAAAGGAAACGGGAATCGGGTTCGGCTTGTACGGAACTCCCGCCGAATCGCTTTGCTACCGTTTTGCACGAATAGACAAGAGTCGTTTCGGAACAATCGAAGACGTTACCGACAAGGGTTATTACACAAACAGCTATCACGTTGACGTGCGCGAGAAAATCGACGGATTCACAAAACTTTCGTTTGAAAGCAAGTTCCAACAAATAAGCAGCGGCGGCGCTATTTCGTATATAGAAATTCCCAACTTGCGTCATAACATTTCCGCACTCAGAGAAGTTGTAAAATTCATTTACGACAATATCCAGTATGCCGAATTTAATACAAAGTCGGATTATTGCCACGTGTGCGGCTACGACGGCGAAATAATAATAAACGACGACAACGAGTGGGAATGCCCTCAGTGTCATAACAAAGACCACAGCAAGATGAATGTTACCCGCCGCACTTGCGGATATTTGGGCGAAAACTTTTGGAACGTGGGTAAAACAAAAGAAATCAAAGCGAGAGTATTGCATCTTTAATGAACTACGCTACAATAAAAAAGACCGACGTTGCCAACGGAGTAGGAGTGCGCGTTTCGCTGTTCGTCAGTGGTTGCACGCATAAATGCAAAGGTTGTTTTAACAGCGAAGCATGGGATTTTAACTACGGCAGTCCGTTTACGGTCGAAACCGAATCGGAGATAATAGCCGCGCTTTCGCACGATTACATAGCGGGACTTTCGTTGCTCGGCGGCGAGCCTATGGAACCCGTCAACCAACGCGCGATTTTACCGCTTGTCGAGAAGGTAAAAAAAACATATCCCGAAAAAAACATATGGTGTTACAGCGGTTATACTTACGACTGCGATTTAAGCGCGGGCGGCAGAGCTCATGCCGAGTGTACCGATAAACTGCTCGGCTTAATCGATATACTCGTAGACGGTGAATTTGTAGAGGCGAAAAAAGATTTGAACCTTCGTTTCAAAGGCTCGTCAAATCAACGTATAATCGATTTAAACGCCACAAGACAAAGCGGGAAAATCGTTTTATGGAACGGTTCTGACTGCCCGTAAAGCGACAACGTACAAAGGAAAAAGCATATGGAAAAAGTAGCTGTGAAAAAACTCGATAAAAGAGCAAAACTGCCCACTTACGGAAGCGAAGCGGCGGCGGGTGCGGATTTATACGCGCTCGCGGACGGAGAAATAACCGTGCCTGCGGGCGAAACCGTGCTTGTTCATACGGGACTTGCAATGGAAATTCCCGAGGGATTCGCCGGGCTTATTTATGCGCGTAGCGGCTTGGCAAGTAAACGCGGACTTGCCCCCGCAAACAAAGTGGGCGTTATAGATTCCGATTACCGCGGCGAAATAATGGTTGCTTTACACAACCATTCGGGACAGCCGCAAAACATAGCCGACGGCGAACGTATAGCTCAGCTTGTAATTACGCCGTTTTTAAAAGCCGACTTTTTCGCGGCGGACGATATATCCGATACTGCGCGCGGAATAGGCGGGTTCGGTTCTACGGGAACAAAGTAATATCGGTTGCATTTTCACGGAGGATTTGATATAATAAAAAGAAAACACGGTGTTGTATGGGAAAAAGGCTGTCCGGGAGCGCAAAAAAACAAATAATAAATATTGCGGTTTTGATAGTGCTTGTGGGCATTACTCTCATTATACTTTTTTTAAGTAACCGTGAACTCGATTTCAAAAGCATAGCAAGTTTTGTTCGCAAAAGCAACCCGTGGTTGATAGCGGTTGCTTTTGTTTGTATGGTCGGCTCGATAGTATTCGAAGGATTCAGTCTGCATGTTATATGCCGAACTCTCGGACATAAATGCAAATTGCGTTCGTCGCTCGTGTATTCTACCGCCGACATATATTACTCTGCAATTACTCCTTCGGCAACGGGCGGACAACCCGCATCGGCTTATTACATGGTGCAAGACGGAATGAGCGGAGGGGCGGCTACGTTCGCGCTTGTTTTCAATCTTGTTGCCTATACGGGCGCAATTATAATTATAGGAATAGCGGCGTTCGCAATTCAGCCGTTCATGTTTAAGGATTTCGGCTTGATTGCAAAAATTCTCGTGTTATTGGGCATATGTCTGCAAGTGCTTTTAACGGCGTTTTTCATTGCGTGTATGTTCTGTTACAATGCGGTATCCAAATGCGGCAACGCTTTTATAACTCTTTTCAAAAAAATGCACATAATAAAAAAGGAGGAGAAGTGGCGCGCCAAGCTCGACGGCGCGATTAGTCGCTACAAGGGGTGCTTATCGATAATAAAAGGTCACCGTGCATTATTTGCCATTGTCCTTTTATTTAACTTGTTGCAACGCGTTTGTCAGGTTCTGATGTCGTGTTTCGTATGCCTTGCGGCGAATCCGAATGTATCGGTTTTGGATACGTTTGCAATGCAGGCGTTTGTAACTTTGGGTTATAATTCCGTTCCGCTTCCCGGCGGCGTGGGCGCGTTTGAATATCTGTATCTTAATATTTACGGATTGCGATTCGAAAAATCGTTTATATTAGCCGCAATGATGGTAACGCGAGTTATATCGTATTATATACGAATGGCAGTAAGCGGAGTTATAACGCTTGCTTATCACGGGTCTATGATTCGGCGAAAAAACGTCGAGCCGCCGAGCGACTCGGTAAATGCGGATATTTCGACGCAAGAGGTAAACTCCGATTCGGTACAGCCTATCGAAAGCGGAATTTATGAATATGAGACGCAGCAATGCGATACCGAACTGCCGCAAAACGAAGTCGAACAGCCGCAAAACGAAGTCGAACCGTCGAGTTCGGACGGCGAACAAAATTCCGAAAATAATTCCGACGATTCCGAAAATTCCAAAGCAGAAGGCTCGGAAGAACAAGAGGTAACAAAAGATAACGAGAACAAAATAACACGGGAAGTTCGGTAGAAACTTATGAAAAGCGAAAAAAAAGGAATAGTAGGATATTGGCATTACGGCGTAGTGCTTACATACATTTCGGTAATAGCCGCTGTTGTGGGCATGTGCTTTTCGGCTGTACAACATACGTGGGTTGCGATAATATGTTTGCTTGTTTCGGGCGTGTGCGACGCGTTTGACGGAACGGTTGCGCGCACTCGCAAAAACCGCACCCGCGAGGAGTGTATTTTCGGCGAGCAAATAGATTCGCTCAGCGACTTGATTGCGTTCGGCGTTGCACCCGCAATGATAGGATACGGCATGGGTATGGACCATTGGTATTACATACCCGTGTTTGTGATTTATATTATGTGCGCGCTGATAAGGCTCGGATATTTCAACGTAACGGAACAGATTCGGAGAGAGCAGGAATCCGCGGGGGTGGGTGCCGTTCGAAAATCTTACGAAGGTCTGCCCGTCACCTCGGTTGCAATCGCGTTTCCTATATTTTGGATTGGGGCAAGCTTTTTGTGGCATTACGAAAAGCTTCAATTCATTTCGGGAATAATAATGGCGGCGGCTTTGCTCGTGCTTTCGGTGCTGTTTGTGTGCCGCTTTAAGGTTGTAAAACTGTCGCCGCGCGGAATACTTGTTGCAATAGTTATTGTTTCGGTTTTGATAGCCGTGCTTTTAACGGTGAAAGGTTTGGTGTTCCATCAGCTCACGCCGCCCAAGCCCGGCGATATACCGCTTTTAAGCAGTTTAAAAATTTGAAAAATCGGCTTAAAATCGTTTGACAATACTGTTACCGTATGTTAAAATGATTAAGCTGTAAGCCGCAAGGGTTACGGTACCATTGCGGTGACGATATCGTGAGGGTCCCACCCGTTCCCATACCGAACACGGAAGTTAAGCCTCATGGAGCCGATGGTACTTGCTCGGACACGAGCCGGGAGAGTAGGTAATTGCCGCATTTCATTAAAAACGCTGTTCCTAATTAAGAGCAGCGTTTTTTATTTGCAGTTATTCGGATTGTCGATTTTGCGGATGCGGAAAACCCAAAACTATTGAAGCGGTCAAGGGCACAGCCCTTGACGTTGCGGAAAAGGGTTTCAAAAGGGGAAGACACTTTCGACTGTGTCTTCCCCTTTGCGGTTTTTGCTAAGCTTTTTGACGTCCAAAAGCGAAATTATTTTTTTACGCTATTGCGCGTTCTGATTTTTTCAGTGTAAGTTCGCCCGTTGTAAGCTTGTAAATTGCGGCTACTGGCAGTGTGCATATAAATGTGGCAACACAGCCGCCGAGCTGATAGGGAAGGTCGCTTAAAATGTATGCCGCGGGATTAACGCCCCACAAAATCACGGTTGCCACAACCGAAACCCAGAAGTACAGTAACTGTGACGTTGCCGCCAACGCCGCATATGAGAACACGCTCATGTTTTTGTGTTTGAAGTTTACTGCCTTGTAAATAAGGTACGGCATGCTGTAACCTATCCATACCTCTAAAAGCCACCAATTAACGCGCATGAGGTCGGCGGGAAACCAAGCAATACAGCTCAGTTCGAACAGCAAAGAATATGCGGTTACCAACACGAAGTTTTTACCTATATTCATGCTTGCCGCGCAAATAATCAGAATGGGGAATACCACGTTTTCAAACGGTATATCCATTATAAATTGATCGGCGCACATAACCGCAAGCAAGCCGAGCATTGCCGCCCAACCGCGCAGTCCTTTTGTTTTGGCAAGCCTTTCGGCTTTTTGCATTGTAAGTAAATTTTCCATTTATTCGAATCCTCGTATTGATTTCGGTTTTAGTACAGCCAACCCTTATAAACGAGTATGACTGTTTTTGCGTCGTCTTCGGTGCCTGCAATTCCGTCGTCGCCGAGCAGCGACTGATAGTTGGCGCAGTAGGCGTATTCGCCGTCGATAGCAATATATACTGTATCGAGTTTGTAGGTTGTGCCGTCCGACAGCGTACACTCGCGAAACATATAAAATTTATGCTGATTTACGCCGAACGAAAAGCTTTCGTCGCGCTCCTCGAAAAACTTTTTTACCGATTCGTACAGAGTATTGCCGTAAACGGGAATCTCCCAACTTTCGATTAGTTCGCCGTCAAGCTTCGAATGGCTGAATCCGTTGTCTGCTTTTTCGGTTTCATCGCTCGGTTGGCGCAGTTCGAGTACAAACGTAACGGCATGCCGTTCGTCGCCTTCTCCCACGTAGTGGTAATCGGGGTTGTCGCTTCGGTTATCGTCAAACCACACGCCGCCGCAACCGAGTAGCGCGGCAACGCACAACATAAGTATAACCGCAACGAAAAATTTCGTCAAGCGTTTGCGCATGTTCATACCCTCACAGCGTTATTACGACAATTCCGTCTGCATACAGCCCCACGGGAGTGGGTGCGGTTACGCCTTTTTGTAAGGCAATGTATGCAATGGCAACCGCCATATCTTTAAAATTATCTATTACGTAATTCCCGTCTTTTAACGTAAGACCGTTCTGCCATAAGGCAAACACGTCGTAAGTTTTATCGCTTACTTTATATTCGAACATGTTTATTCCGTGAGCAACGGCGGTAAGCAGTGCGTATTCGGGGTCGAGCGACAATTCGCCGTAGTCCGAGCTAAGTCTGTGGTTAAAGTTGGCGGGCAAACGGTCAAGCGTTACCAAATCTTCTATAAGATATGCCGAGTCGTCGTTGATGGGGAAGTACCCTTGCATGGTCTTTTCGTATTCCGCATCGTACTTTGCGTTATTCGTGTAAAGCGACGCCGCCAAAGGACGCCCCGAAAAACCGTTCCAATTAAAGTAGCCGCAGTCTTTTGTAAATTCTCCGCTTGTCTTTTCGTAATACGAAAGCATAATCGCATCGCAGTTTGGCGTTGCGCCGTTAAAGCCGAGATTGGCGGCAATGAGAGGCAACACGTTTTCCGCGCCGTATCCCCACGGCACCGCTATGTAGTCGCTTTCAACCATAGCGTCGGTGGCGATTACGTATTCTTTTATTGCGGTCAAATATTTGCCGTATTCGTCCGACTCGGCGGTGTAGCCGCAGTACAGTTTGTATTGATTGTATACAATCGACCACGTATATAAATAATCGGTCACACTGCCGAAACCCGTCGATTTTGCCGTTGAATCGTCGAATTTTCCGTTCGAAATTTCGTCGCCCGACATGAGTTCTTCTATATAACTCATGGTTGTTTTCATTATATCCGCATTTTCGGAAGAATAGTAGTTGCCGCTCACGTATTTAAGATACAGTTGAGGAACGCGGTCTTGCGCCGAATATGTTTCGGAAACGGCTTGTGCGAAATTTTCCGATGTTAGATATGCTTTAAGCGACGCCGAAATTTTATCTTCGAACGATTCGTTTTTTTTGCAAGCCGCCGTGCATATCGCCATGCCTACGCAAAGCAATAGGCATACAATTCTTGTCAGTCTTTTTTTCATAATGTTTTCTCCTTAACTTAAAAATTCGGGTGTGCGAAAAAATAGGTATCACACACCCATTTTCGCCGGCATAACTCGTGCCGCACGAACTTTAACTTACCGTAGGTCCGGCATTCGGACTTGTCCTACGGCGGCGCATAAGGGCGCATCTTAGCGCTACGTTGTCCGCCCGCACTCGGTCATGTACGTCTATGTACACTCCCGCGCGCGGGCGTTCACTGTTGTGCCAATCTGCAACCCTTTTGCGCCGCCTTTTTCGTCGGCGCATAAGAGCACGTTTCGGCTCTATGCTCCGTCGTTAGGCTTACCGTTGCGGTACAGCTCCCGAATCTCACGGGATTCCCCATTTAATACACATACACGGTGACACATACAAGCACATATAATGGCTACGTGCGCACCGCCCGCTCATTTGTGTACTTCTATGTACACGTCAGTCGTGTGCGGCACGCCTGTTGCCATTCTCTGCACTTGTCTGTGTCAACTTTACGGAGGCTTATTCGACCGCCGTAATTTTTTCGTGCCGTGTAACCTGCGTCTATTAAATTAAAGATTTTTTTTGCTCGGCGATTGTTCCCACCGGCAAAAGGGAACGGCAAACCGAACGATAACATTATAAAGTAAAATACATTGCTTGTCAATTACGACGAGATAAAAGTAAATTCCGATAATAAAATATTACAAATAAAGCGTTTAAAGTGTATTTAAAGACTTGCATTTTCGGGTAAAATGACTATACTATATATTAGCATAATTTTGGGAGGTTTTATGAAATCCTTAACAAAGCGCACAAGAATATTGGCGGCGGTTATAATCGTATCGATATTTGCGGTTGTCGAATCGTGTTTGATATTCGGCAGTCACGCATATGCCGACGACAGCGCCGACAATTCATACAACTACTTTTACAATCAGATTCAAAACGACCCGATTGCCGTAAGATTTTATAAGGCATTCGAAACGCTTTACATAAGCGGTGAGTTCAAAGACGGCAAACTTCAATATGAACTTATATCGAACGGAGTAGCCACAAAAGCCGAAGTAGAGGCGTACGTAAACGGTGCGGACGAAAACCGTTTGGTTAAGTCGTTCGGTGCGGGGCGCGACGCGTTTTACTTAGACCATCCCGACTTGTTCTACATAGACGTTTTTTCGGTTTCGGTTACGGCGGGAATGATGAATGGCGAGTACGTTGCGTATCTCGATTCGAGCAAGGTGTTATCGCTGTACCGTGGCGAGAGCATAAACAGCGAAAGCGCGGTTAATGCGGCAATAAAAGAATACGAAGACGCAATTTCCGTAATCGTGACCGAAGCGAATAAATTAAGTACCGTTATCGAAAAGATAGAATACGTAAACGACTACATAGGGAAAAACACTACGTACGGATTCGGCGTTAAGTCGGAGAACGGCAGAAACGTAGATACGCCCAAAGCGGACTACATATATACGTCTTACGGCGCGCTTGTAAATAAAGAATCGGTATGCGAGGGCTACGCCAAAAGCTTTAAGGCGGTTATGGACAGACTCGGAATTCCTTGCGTATGCGTTCAGGGCTATGCCGATTCCGACAACGGCAACAAACAGCCCCACATGTGGAATTACGTGCAGGTAGAAGGAATGTGGTACGCGGTAGACGTAACCTATAATTCGACTTCCTCTCAAAACAAATGGATGCTTTTGGGCGGACAGTCCATGTTCGACGACCATTATGAAGACGGCGTTGTGTCGTCGTCGGATTACGAGCTTCTTTATCCCGCATTAAAGCCTTACGATTACGGCAACGATACCGACGACAACGACATGGTGATAACGGGTTCTTATGAAGAATCGGAAAACCAGGGCAAAATTTTGCACGCTACCGTTTCATACAAAAACAAGGGCGCGCGCATATTATACGACGAAGGTCTTTATTTGGCATACAGCTACAATGTGCGTGATTACGATTCCGGTGAAATGTATCAGACGAATTGGGTAAGTATTGTTGATGTAAACATGGCGTTAAAATACGATTTGTTCCCCGTAACCGACACCGATACCACATTACTTGCGGGAACGGATATCAAATATGTTCAGTTTGCGATTTTAAACCGCGCTCCCGATTATAAGGGCGATATGCTTACCGGCGAAAGTCTTGTTGCATATAACCCCGAAAATCTGAAAGATAAAGATTTCTATGTTGAACCGAGTGTGCCTTACCGTAACGAAGGTTTCGGTACATACTCGGCGGCGCCCGGCGCAATTTCGATTACGCCGTCGAATACGGGAACGCTTAAAGTAGACAATACTTATTCGATTACCATTGTTTACAACGAAATGTTGGAGCTTGACGCGGGCTATACTATCGATACTATCGATATGGATATCGAGTGTACGCGCAGTAACGATATTGTAAAAAATTACGCAAAGATAGAAAACTTTGAGTGGGACGGCGACAAGACCGTAAGCTTTGATTTTACTCCGAGCAAAATGTATATTCACAACGACGCCGCGTATTATTTTACGCCGCTCGGACTTATTGGCAAAATTTCCAAAAAAGAACCCAACCCCGTAAGTTTTTACTTCTCGGGGAAGAATGTTGTGTGCAGTAAAATTTTCAACGACGGCAGACTTTATATGTCTGTTTACGGTGAGCCGAATCTGTTGGATAACTCCGACGTTTCGGTGACCGATTTCAAAGATAGCAACGGAAATTATTTTGCCGAAAGTCAGCGCAGTCAGCTTTTGCTTGTGGCAAGCAAGCCCACTACGGCGCAAGAGCAAGAAATGGAAAAATTACTGCAAAGCGAAAAGGGCATAAAAGACGGCGAAATAATCGCATCGTCGACTTACGAAATCAATTTGCAAATCTGCGGCGTGATACAGAAAGTACCAAACGGCAGTTACATGCAAGTCGCTTTCGGTTTCCCCGAGGGTTACAGCCCCGAAGACGAAGGCGCTACGTTTAAAATTTATCACTATAAGCACGACGATAAGGGCAACATTACGGGCGTAGAGGAAATTCCGGTAATAATAAATGAGTACGGCATTATCGCAAAGGTTTCGAGTTTCAGCCCGTTTACCATTGTTCAAATAAAGAACGACAGTGCTGCGGTTACTCAAAGCAAAACGGCAAATATTTACGCTTATGTAAACGGAGCGGGCGGAACGATTACGTCGGCGGGTAAGAGCGGAATAAGTCAGGTAAGCGATAAAATAACCTACGACATTACGCCCGACGAGGGTTACGAAGTGGCTTGCGTTCGTCTTAACGGCGAGGTAATAGATTCAAAGTATTACGTCAACGGTAAACTTACTCTCGCAAAAGCGGATATAGAATCGAGCAACATGCTCGAAGTAAACTTTATGACTCGCGAATTTTTGAACAGCTATGCCGAAAGCGGCGTTTCCATTTCGTTCGGTAATGTATCCGATTATGCGCCTACGCCTTACAAATCCAACGCGGCAAAAATAGCGATTATATGTATCGTTGTTATAGTTGTCGTTTCGGGCATAGCGGTTGGTTTGGTCTTCTTTATGAAGCAAAGAAAGCAAAAGCTTGCAACCGCAACCGCGGGCGCAAAAACAAATTCGGGCGTAACGGCTGTAAAAACGTCTTCGACTAAAACCGCAACAAACAAAACCACGGCTGTTAAGTCAACCGCGGCAACGCGTCCCGCACCCACGACAACCGCAACAAGACCTACGGCAACGCGTCCCGCACCCACGACAACCGCAACAAGACCTACGGCAACGCGTCCTGCGCCTACCGCAAGCGCAACGAGAACGGCGGCAACGCGTCCTGCGCCTACCGCAAGCGCAACGAGAACGGCGGCAACGCGTCCTGCGCCCACGACAACCGCAACAAGACCTACGGCAACGCGTCCTGCGCCGACTGCAACAGCGGCAAGACCTACTACGACACGCCCTGCGCCTACCGCAAGCACGACGAGAACGGCGGCAACGCGTCCCGCACCCACAACAAACAAAACAACTACTACAAACAAACCTACCGCAAAAAAATAATACCGAACAAATAAAAAAACGATGGAGCAATCCATCGTTTTTTTGTAATATTTTACATATTAAAGCAGTTAATGGTGTGGTTATTAAATTGTTTTAATATTCGATTTTCTTTTCTATAAATGCGGCAAGCTCGCTTATGGGAAGTCTTATCTGTTCCATGCTGTCGCGGTCGCGTATTGTTACCGTGTCGTTTTCGAGAGTATCGAAGTCGATTGTCACGCAGTAGGGAGTGCCGATTTCGTCTTGTCTGCGGTAGCGTTTGCCGATTGAGCCGGTAACGTCGTAAGTACAAGAGAATTTCTTTGCCAAACTGCGGTAAACCTCGTCGGCTTTTTCCGACAGATTTTTTTGGAGCGGAAGTACTGCAACCTTGTACGGTGCGATAAACGGATGCAGTTTAAGCACAACGCGGGTATCGCCGCCTTCAAGTTGTTCTTCGTTATACGCGTTGCAGAGAAGTGCCAAAAATGCGCGTTCTACGCCTAAGCTCGGCTCTACGCAGTAGGGAATATACTTTTTGTCGGTAACGGGGTCGGTGTATTCCATGCTCTGACCCGATTTGTTCTGATGACATTTAAGGTCGTAATCGGTACGGTCGGCAATGCCCCAAAGCTCACCCCAACCGAACGGGAATTTAAATTCGAAGTCGGTGGTAGCCTTGCTGTAATGGCTGAGTTCTTCCTTTTCATGCTGACGCATGCGCAGGTTTTCTTCTTTTATGCCGAGTCCCAAAAGCCAATCGCGGCAGTATTTTTCCCAATAATCGAACCACTGTAAATCGGTTTCGGGTTCGCAGAAAAATTCGAGTTCCATTTGCTCGAATTCGCGCACGCGGAAAATGAAGTTGCCGGGGGTGATTTCGTTTCGGAACGATTTGCCTATCTGACCTATGCCGAAGGGAATTTTCGCGCGGGTGGTGCGCTGTACGTTTTTAAAGTTTACGAATATGCCCTGCGCGGTTTCGGGGCGGAGATAAACGGTAGACGCGGTGTCTTCGGTAACGCCCTGAAAAGTCTTAAACATAAGATTGAATTGCTTAATGGGGGTAAAGTCGCACTTGCCGCAAACGGGGCAGGGAATTTTATTCTCGGCTATGTACGCCGACATTTTTTCGTTGCTCCAACCTGCGATTTTTACGTCCTTTTTCTTGCGCGCAACGTAATCTTCTATAAGATTGTCGGCGCGGTGACGTGTTTTGCACGATTTGCAGTCCATAAGAGGGTCGGAGAATCCGCCCACGTGACCGCTTGCTTCCCAAACGCTCGTATTCATAAGAATGGAGCAGTCTAGCCCTACGTTTGTGGGAGCTTCGGTTACGAATTTTTTCCACCATGCTTTTTTGATGTTGTTTTTCATTTCAACACCCAAAGGACCGTAATCCCACGTGTTTGCAAGACCTCCGTAAATTTCGCTGCCCGCAAATACGAATCCTCTGCCTTTGCACAACGCAACTATCTTATCCATTGTAAGCGCGCTTTTGTTTTCTGCCATAATTTCAGTTACTCCTTTTGCCCGCACTCGGATTAGTGCGGCGCACAGTATAAGTTTAATAAAAATAGTTCGATTCGTCAAGCGATTAAGTTGTCGCGTTATATAATTAAAGGCATATTATGTAAAGAAGGGTTCTGCGACGGAAGGTAATAAAAACACATTGAAAAAGTTTATCACACTGTCATGAATTCTTCATATTATAAAATAGAGATATCTCTCGAACAAAAGATAAACCAAAGTGCGCATGAACGAAAAGAAGTACGGCGGATAAAAAGCGACCGACTGCGCCGCACGGGTCTTTATTAGCCGCATACCGGTGGCGGTGAAAGAGCGGGTTGCGGCACAGTCTTGCCGCTTGATTTCTATCGTTAATTTTATACAGGAGGAACTGCAATGTTTAATAACTGCGGGAACGATATGTTCCTTATTATCTTGCTCCTTTGCTGCTGCGGCGGCGGACGGGATAACGGCTGCGGATGCTACGAGAAGAAAGGCTGCGATTGCTCCGACATGCTGTTGTGGTACTTATTGCTCTCTTGCTGCTGCGGCGGCAAGGACACTTGCTGCAAATAAGCGGCGGCAAAGAAATTCAACCCTTGCATTATAAAGCTCTCCGAACGGGGAGCTTTTGCATTTACGCGGTTAAGCGCAGAGCTACGTAAGCTCCCGATTAAAAAGGGGCTTTTGCATTTACGCGGTTGAGCGTAAATGCGGGTACAAAAAAGACTTACGGGCAAAAAAACGCTTGCGTCTGCGGCGTAGAGCATGATATAATAAAAGCATATATTGCGGAGGCATGATTATAAAAATGACATTGCTTGAAAAATATCTCGAACTGTGCAACGCCGACGGAGAAAAGGGATTTTCCGACAAAGCGGAGCAAATGTATTTATTCGATTTCACGAAAAATTTCCGCAATCTGCATAAGTTCGAAGACGGATACCGTACATTTAAAAAGATATGTTCGATGACCGACGCCGAAAAGCAGTCGTATGTAGAAGAAAGCCCCATTCAGGCAAAGAGCTTTATGGGCAACATGTTGCGCACGCGACTGTTTTACGCAAAGGGCGGCAAGATTGTGCCCACGGCAAAGGGCGAAGTGTTCGAAAAATTTCTCGGCGAAAAGATGAGCGACTCCGACAGATGGTTTGCGGATTTTCTGTTTGTTGCCGATTCGTACTTTTCGCTTAAACCTAATTACATATTCGAGCAGACCGATTACGTGTTCAAAAAACTCGAAAAAGCGGGTTATTCGGTAGGACAGATATACAACGCGCTTATATGTCTGTTTAACGTGCGTTACGTATCTATGGAAGAATTTTTGCGCACCGAATACATTATGATGATTTCGTTTATGCACAACACCGACTTTTTGCGCAAGTACCGCGAAGCGAACGAGTTTGAAAAGAACGAACTTCACGAATACATATACGATAATTATTCGAAGGGCAGATATTCGTGCTACGTTACGCGTAAGTTCGCGCCTACCGCGCTTATCGACAGCGACACCGTGCTCGACGACGCGAAAATTCTGTTTTTCGCGCATTACATAAAGAACAGTCACCCCATAAGCTTGGAAGATATGATTGACTGTTTCGAAGAAGCGTACACCCGTTTTTATCGAATAAACAGCAAGCGCGTTAAAAACTTTATCATGATGTACGAAGACGTGTTCAATATGACGTATCTGAATCTTTTTTCCGACGGTAACGGACTCGGAATGGATTCCGATTCGGGTGCGGTTTCTTCTACGAAAGACAAAGTTACGCAAGAGGATTTGGAAGCAATCCGAGAACCGCTCGATTACACCACAACCGAAACGCTCGAAACATTGGTAAGAGTAAATTCCATGTTTGCTCTGCGTGCCAAACAGGACGCGGGATACAAATGCGAACTCGACGACGTGAACCACTGCAAATATTTTACCGATAAAAACAGCGAATTGCCGTATTTGGAAGTTCACCGCATTATTCCGCGCGAGTATGCGGGCGAGTTCAACGTAAGCATAGAGCGTGCTTCGAACTATGTCGCTCTTTGCCCGCACTGTCATCGTCTTATTCACGAGGCGGCGGATAACGAAAGATTTTACGCGCTGAGCGAGCTGTACCGTTCGCGAAAAGAACTTCTCGACGCCGACGGAATAATTCCAACAAACGAACTTTTATTTGCGGTGTACGGCATAGAACAGAAAAAATTAGCGCCCGGCGAAAACGATTTCTTTAAGCCGAGGTTAGAGGCGGCGCAACCCAAACTGCCTTCCGGTACGGGCAAAAACACGGTTTCAACCGAGAAAAAGACGGCGGCGAAAAAGCCTTCCGCAAAAAAGACCGCCGCTAAAAAAACGGCGTCTAAGTCCGAAAAATAATTTAATCGTAAGCAATTAAAGACAACGCACGGTATTGTATCGGACAAACCGTAGCAAAATAAGCAATAATGCAACAGCCGGCTATTCTCAGCGGAAAGCCGAGCAGGGAGTGAATCATGAAAAACAATGTAAAAGTTATTACCGTAGGTGCGGTAACTATTGCGCTTACGATAGTAATGGGGTGGATGCCGTACGTATTTTTGGTGCCGTTGCTGTTCACTTGCGTAACGCGCAGTTGGAAAATCGCACTGTTCGAATCTGCATTTTTCGGGGTTTTAAGTCTTGTATATTCGTTTATAATGCCTACGTCGTTCGTAGCTATTGCCTTTACGCAAAACCCGTGGATTCCCATAGTTCCGCGCATAGCGGCGGGTATGGGCTGTTACGGAGTGTATACGGGACTCAAAAAGCTGTTTAAGTCGGGCGGAAAAGCGTCTGTAATAGTTCCGGTAACGGTTGCATGCGCCGTAGGTTCGGTATTGAATACCGCAACGGTTGTTCCGTGTCTTGTGTATTTCGGAGGCAATCTGTTCGGAAATTACAATCTTACTGCGGCAATACTCGTGGGGCAAACTCTTATATCGGGCGCAATCGAACTTGCCGTGTCGATATTGGTAGTTCCGACTCTTGCGGTAACGGTTGGCAGGGCGTTAAGGCTGAAAGGATATTATTATCCCGATAAAGCGAAATCGGAAACCGAAACAAAAGCACCCGAGCAAGCGGATTTGCGTGCCGATTGCGAGTATTCCGCGGAACACGGACTCAAACCCGAAACCGCCGAACAAAGCGAATGCGGGCATACCGAAGAAAACGCACCCGAGCATTAAGGAGATGATTTTTTGTTACTTGTAATAGATATAGGCAATACGAATATAAAAATGGGCGTTTTTCGCGGCGACGAGCTTGTGATGTCGCTTAGACTTGCCACTTCCGTGGGAAAAACCAGCGATGAATACGGACTCAACGTAAAAGACCTTTTGGAGGCAAGCGGAATTAAGCTAACCGATATAACCGCCGTAATAATGAGCAGTGTAAACCCCAACCTGAATTATACGTTCGAGCATATGGTGCGGTACTATTTCAAGGTAAAACCAATGCTTGTGGGTTCGGGAATAAAAACCGGTCTTAACATTAAATACAACGACCCCAAAGAGGTTGGGAGCGACCGCATAGTAAATTCGGTGGCGGCTTATTACACTTACGGCGGACCCGTAATAGTAATAGACTGCGGCACGGCTACAACATTCAACGTGATAAGCGAAAAGGGCGAGTTTTTGGGCGGACTCATTTCGTTCGGGCTTAAAACGAGTGCCGACGCGCTTTCGGGTTGCACGGCAAAACTTCCGAAAATAGAACTTGTCGCGCCCGAAAAGATTGTTTGCAAATCCACTATAACGAACATGCAGTCGGGAATAATAAACGGTTTTATAGGAATGGTGGAACATATTATAAAGAAGATAAAAGAAGAAACGGGTTATTCAAACGCAAAAGTCGTTGCAACGGGCGGACTCAGTGAGCTTATCGGGCGCGACGGCGACACGGTGGACATATTCGACCGAACGCTTACGCTGAGAGGTCTTAACATTATATATAAACTTAATACTGCGAGGGACAAGCAATGAAAAAAGTAAACGTGGCAATAATGGGACTCGGCACGGTAGGCGGCGGCACTTATGAAATTTTAACCGATAATCACGACTATATAAAGCGCACTCAGCAACTCGATGTGCGGGTTAAGCGAGTGCTCGACCGCGACCGCGAGCGTGTGCTTTCACGCGGAGTGGCGGCAGACGTTTTCACCGACAGTATAGACGACGTGATAAACGATAAGGAAATCGACATCGTTATCGAAACAATGGGCGGAGTAGAACCCGCCAAAACCTTTATTTTAAAGGCGCTCGGTAGCGGTAAAAGCGTTGTAACGGCAAACAAAGAGCTCATAGCAAAGCATTGGCACGAGCTTGAACCCGCGGCAAAGCAAGGCGGTGCGGGGCTTTATTTCGAGGCGAGTTGCGTGGGCGGCGTGCCCATAATACGCGCGCTCACCGAAAGCATGCAAGCCAATCACATATGCGAGCTTTACGGAATAATCAACGGCACGACAAATTATATACTTACCAAAATGACGGAAGACGGAGTGAGCTACGAGTCCGCTCTGCGCGAGGCGCAACAGCTCGGTTACGCCGAGTTTAATCCTTCCGCCGACGTGGACGGGTTCGACGCAATGTACAAGCTTAGCATACTTTCTTCGCTTGCGTTTCACACAACTGTGCCTTTTAAAAGCGTTTACCGCGAGGGCATAACGCGCATAACGGCCGCCGATATAAAAACCGCTGGCGACCTCGGCTACGTTATCAAGCTTCTTGCAATAGGCAGACGCAACGGCGATAAGGTGGAGGCTCGCGTGCACCCCACGTTTGTGCCGCTGTCGCATCCGCTTGCATCGGTGCGCGGTTCGTTTAATGCGGTTTTGCTCACGGGCGACTTCGTAGACGATATTATGCTTTACGGCAGGGGAGCGGGCGCGCGTCCTACGGGCAGTGCCATCGTTTCCGACGTAATATTCTGCGCAACGCGGAAATCGCATGCGTATACCGACTTCGGCGTAAGCGAACACGCGGGTCAGGGGGTGGATATTACAAGCGACTTCACTTCCAAGTATTACATTGCGCTTACGGCACTCGACCGAGCGGGTGCGCTTGCATCGGTTGCGAAGATTTTCGGCGAACACGGAGTTTCGATAGACACAGTGTTGCAAAAAGGAAGCGCGGGCGACCATGCTTCGATAACCTTTTTGACTCATACGGCAAGCGAACACGCGGTAAAAGAGGCGCTCGCAAAAATAGAAAAATCGGAATATGTGCGCAGTATTAACAGCATGATTCGCTGTCTTTGATACGGATAGCCGATTTTACGCATAAAAACCTGAATTTGTAAAATAATAACTTTGCATTTATTGTTAATTGTTTTGCCAAATCGTAACATAAATTGTTGACAAAAGGATTTGCGATAATGTATAATTGTAATGTTGCATATAAAATTTTTACTTTCTTACCATAGGAGATTCGATTGATGAAGAAGCTCAAAGGCATTTGGATAGCTTTACTTACGGTTGTTTTAACCGTAGCCATGCTGATGGGAACAACCACCATAAGCGCGTTTGCATCGTTTACGAGTAGCAATATTACCGCCGACGGCAGCAACACGGCTACTTTTATAACCAAAATGGTTTACGGTGAACCCACCGATGCATTCAAAGGCGCAAAACTTATAGTATCGCCCAGCGGTGAAAAAACGGAAACCATAACCGGTTCTTTTACTCCGCTTGAAATAGGCGCATACACCGTATATTACGCAGATTACAGCTACGTTGTTTCGTGCTATCTCGATAACGATTACGAGTTGCGCGTAGATAACAACGGCGCCGAAATAGCAACATATGTTCAGGCAGGCGGCACTTTGAAAGTACCTGCGGCGCATATGTGGTATCCTTCGGAGAGAAACGGAGTCGATTACGAAATCGACGAAAATCAGCAGGTTTACGTTACAATCGACGGTATCGACAGTAGCAAATACAAAGCCGAAGCCAACGAGTTGCAAGAAGTCGAATTGCCCGACAACCCTTACACTTACACGGTGCACTATTTCTGCAAACTTGCGGGCAATACCGGAGAGGGCTCGAAGTACATTTCCAAAGACTTCACCGTTATTGCGCAAAAGACTTTTAAAGACGACACAAAGCCCGTGCTCAGCGTTGTAAGCATACCTCGCAGCATAAGCCTTAACACCAAAGTTACTTTACCTAAGGCTACCGCAACCGATAACCTCGACACCAACGTGTTGGTAACGGTAACGGTAGAGCAGTATGTCGACGAGCTTAAAGAATACAAACCCGTTAAAGTCGTAAACGTAGACGATAACGGTTATGCGGAAGTGCCTACGAAAGAGGGCAAGTATTTCTACGACGAAACTGCCGAAAACGTAAGATTCGAAAACGATTATAACATGAGCTTCTATCCCGTAAGCGCAACCTCTTATCGCATTACCTATACGGCGGAGGACGACAACGGAAACGTAGCGGCAAGCAGTCACGTTTACCCCACCACGGCTTCCGACAAAACGTCGCCTTTGCTTGTTGATATAGACGACAGCATTATAGCTTCTTCATGGGGACTTAACAAAGTAGAAAACGACAAAGACGGCGAATTATCCGATAAAGCGGGAATACTCAGATTCCCTCGTCCGAACTATGTGGACAACAGCGGTATGACTCCCGTGGTAATTTTCGAACTTCGCGACAGCGTAAACAATAATGTTGTAATTCGTTTCGACGACATCAACGATATAGACGGCGGTAAGAATACTTATACGTACGATCCCACCAAGGCAAGCTACGGTTTGTACCAGCCGCTTGACGATAGCGACAAAGCTGCCACCGTAACGTGGGCAAAAGACGGAGACCTTGTTATAAACCTTAAATGGTATACCGATAATCTCGACGAAAACAAGACCGCAACGGGAACTTACACCGTTCGTTACGAAGCGCGTGACAGCGTTCCCAACACAACAAGCAAAACTTATGAAATTTCAATCGAAGACGAATTTGCCGATATATATGCACCCGACATCAAAGACGTAAACTTCGCGGATTCGTTCATTGTATACACCGACGGAATGGATGAAGAATTTACCGTTCCCGAGGTTGAAATTTCCGACGATATCGATACACGCCCGACCGTTACGTATTATCTGTACGCGGGACAGGACGAAAACGGCGCACATTTGGAAGTAGAAGGCGGCGAGGTTTTAACTCTCAAATATATCGAAGACAAACCCGCAATCGAAAATGAAGACGGCGAGTATATTACTTTCGATACCGATAAAACGCTTGTATACGAAGTTACCGCTACCGATGACGCGGGTAACGTCAGCGTTGTAACCAACAGACGCAAAGACCCCGCTAAAAAGAGCGATAACGAAATCACTATTGTTGACGGCAACGATATTGCTGCGGTTTCCGCAATAAATTACAATAAAGCAACGGTAGCCAATACAGGCACCGACGGAGTTGATTACGACGTGAAAGGCGCTATCGTAGCCGACGCAGAAGGTAGCGGCAAGCTTGTTGTAGGTAAGCGCGTAAATATCGGCAGTTTCTATTTCGAAATATCCAATGCCGATTACCGCGATTACTACGGTTTCGAACTCAGCCTTTATACAACCACCAAGGACGAAGACGGCAAAAGCGTAACCGAGCAGTGGACTACCGGCAGAGTAACCGTGCAGATGTATGTGGACGTTAAAAATACAAAAGTGCATATGGATAACGTGACGTTCTCCGTTCCCAATGCGGAAAAAGTTACTGCATATGTTCGCGCATTCGATATTACAGGCAAAAGCTATACCGTAAGCTGTGATTTTGATATCGACAAAGCGTCAACCGACGAAGACAATAAGTTCTCTGCGGTTGAAATGGGTAGCTCGGGTAGCGTATACACCGAATACCTTATTAAAAACAGAAGTATGGACCGTCCCGCCGATTTGGATACGACCAAAGATTATATCGTTCGTGAAATAACCGGTAACGGCAAATTCAGCTTAATGGGATTCAGATTTGCGGCTTACAACGCAGGCTCGTTCTATTTCAGCGAATACTACAACAGCAATAAAACCAATAAGCTCGAACTTCTCGATAAAGGCAACGAAAAAGAGTTCGTTGTAACTCAGACGGCAACTCCCGCATGGCAGATGCTCGGCAGAATGCCTTCGCACGTTGAAGTAAGCAGCATCGTAAATCTTCCCAAAGTTACGGCTACCACCGAATATGCAAACGCAAAGGTTACTCTTAATGTTTCGTTCAGAGCCGCGGGTTCCAACAACTCAACCAATCTTTCGGTTGCTCAGGAAGAATCCGAAATCGGCAATAAGGGCAAAGCCGTTACGTTAAAAGACGGAATATACAGCTTTAAGGCTACCGCCGACGGCGAGTACACCATAACATACAGCGCATCGCTCGGCGACGGAAGTTCGATAGAACAGTCGTATACAATCAAATCGGGCGACATAGTTCCCCCCGACTTCGAGATAGTGGGCGAGCATGCACGCACCGCAGTAGAAAACGGCGAATTTACCTTTAAAGAAGTTAAATTGCTCAGCGACGAAAGCAACACCGATAAGATAGCTTACAGAAAGATTTTGCGTAACGACGACGGTGCGGAAGTTTACGTTGTAAACGGTACGGGCGAATCGTTCCGTACGGCAACAAAGCCTTCGAACGGCGACGCATATAAGTTTACGCAAGCGGGCGTTTACACGGTAGAATATCAGGTAACCGACGCGGCAGGCAACACCACCCGCGAAACGTACTCCATCACGGTAACTGCGGCTAAGGTCAATAACCCCGTAAGCACCAAGATAATAAGCACCATACTCATTATCGTAGGCGTACTGCTTATTGCCGGCGTAATACTCTACTTCGTAAGATTCCGCAAGGTTAAGAGCAAATAATAATAAGGCTAAACAAACGATAAGTAAAAGCGGCGATACATTTGCCGCTTTTATGTTTGTAAGCGGCAATAAATTCAGGTAAACGGAGGTAACAATGGCGGACGGAGTATGCAATTCTTCTCGGCGCATTTTAAGCAATGTAGCCGCCCCCGAAAAAGACAAAAAAATAAACGCACTCGAATCAAGCGGCGACTTTGTTTTGAAGTCTTTTTTGCCGGTGTCCGAAAATTGTCATTTCGAGCGTTACAATTACGTTTACGAAAACAATGACAAGCTCAGCGTTGTATACGATACAAAAGCACAGATTGTCACTTTAACGGCTAACGAATCGGTGCTTAATTGCGCGATTGCGGCGTTCGAGCGCAAGCCGAATAAAAATTGCCGAAGCAAAGCAAAACCCAATGCGAAAAAAGAAGTTTTCGCGCATGCGACCGATAACAAAAAAGTGTCCGGTAAAACCGCTCCCGACGTCGCAGAAACGCCGGAATACAAAAATGGGTTTGCCATCAGGAAGTGCCCGCCCGAGCGCATGGAGGGCATTATAGGGCGTATAGCGGCATTAAAGGGCGTGGTTGTTAAGTCGGAGACGGGAAACGACGGCATTATAACCTACATAATCACCGAAAAAGCCACAAAGCAGAAGTGTTTGCTCAGATACGTTGTTAAAAAGCAGTCGGCGCAGTTGCAAGGCAAGCGCAGTAATCTGTTCGGCGAGGTTCAGGTTATAATAAGCCGCGATTCCGATTTCGGCGATGTCGTGGAGTCGCACATGGAACTCACGGGTGAGCAAATGCGCAAAAGCGCAGTGCAGCGCAGTCTTAAAAAGCTTTTACCCGACGCATTCGAGTTGCTCAGCGAACAATCCAAAATCGACCTCGGCATAGGCATGATAGATATAGGCAACAACGAAGTAAAGTTAAGCGATTATTCGTCGTTGCTCGTTCCGCCTTACCGCGGCTTGGAGCGGTTTATTTACGACTTACAGCAAGCGCACGGCATAACCGTTAAAATGATAGGGCAGGCGTACGAGAAAGACGAAAACGGTGCTCACGTGCTTAAAGCATGCTATCGTCGCAAAGGCGGCGTTGTGTATAGCGAGGTTATGAGCGCGCTGTATATAGAATACTTCGAAAAGCGCAACTATTACGCTCATTCCGATAACACCGACTTCGGGCAAAGTCGCATTATAACCGATAAAGCTATGGTTAAATCGATATTCGACAATCTTTGCGCGATAATAAATTACAACGCTAAAAAACTTAAAGAAACGGGCTTTAAAATCAAGTAAGGCGCGGCAAAAGTTTATTAACACAGGAGAAAAGCTATGGCTAAATTCATATTCGTAACCGGCGGAGTTGTGTCGGGATTAGGCAAGGGCGTAACCGCCGCAAGTTTGGCTCGGCTGTTAAAAGCGCGCGGCTACCGCGTAACGCTTCAAAAATTCGACCCGTATTTTAACGTAGACACGTCTAACCTCAGTCCGTATCAGCACGGCGAAGTGTATGTAACCGAAGACGGCGGCGAAGTCGACCTTGTGGTAGGGCATTACGAACGCTTGCTCGGCGAAAATCTCGGAATAAAGAACGACGTTACAAGCGGACAGATTTATTCGTCGGTTATAGCCAAAGAGCGCGAAGGATACTATAACGGCAGTACCGTGCAGGTTGTGCCGCACATCACAAACGAAATAAAAGAGCGCATATATTCCCTCGATACGCCGGACAGCGATATTATAATTACCGAAATCGGCGGTACGGTTGGCGATATAGAGTGTCACCCGTTTTTGGAAGCAATCCGACAGTTTAAAAGCGAAGCGGGCAAAGGCAACGTAATTTATATTCACGTTACGCTCGTTCCGTATATCGAAATGAGCGGAGAGCAAAAAACCAAACCCACTCAGCACAGCGTAAAGGAATTGCAAAACGTGGGTATTCAGCCCGACATTATAGTGTGCCGTTCCGATTATCCGATAGGCGTCGAAAGCAAGCGTAAGCTTGCGCTGTTTTGCAACGTAGATACCGATTGCATTATTCAGAATTTAACAACCGACAACATATTCACAATACCGCTCGAACTCGAAAAAGACGGACTTGCGCGTGCCGCAATCCGCAAGCTTAAACTCGAAGAACGCGAACCCGACTTAAAGTCGTGGCTTGATTTCTGCAACAGATACGTGCAAGTTCAGAACAGCGACAAAAAGGTGCGCATAGGCATTGTAGGCAAGTACGTAGATTTGCACGACGCCTACGTTTCGTTAACCGAATCGCTTATACACAGCGGCATTGCCACGGGCGCGGGGGTGGAAATTGTTTGGATTTCAAGCGAAAAGATTACTCCCGCCGCGGCTAATAAGCTTGCAAGCCTTAACGGTATAGTTATTCCGTCGGGATTCGGCGAACGCGGATTCGAGGGCAAGGTGAATGCGGCGCGTTTCGCCCGCAATAACAATATACCAACGCTTATGATAGGCATGGGCGCACAGGCGGGACTCGTGGAATTTGCAAGAAGTTTCGGCATGGAAAAAGCCAACAGTGCCGAATTTGACCGCAAAACGCCGTACCCCGTGGTGTATTCTTCTGCCGACGCGCCGCAGTTCAGAAAAGGGGCGTATATTTCCGACCTTAAAAAGGGAAGTATGCTGAATAAAATTTACGGCGCAGACTCCGTTTCGGAGCGTCACCGTCACAAGTACGAATTTAACGCGCAGATTATAGAGCCGCTTAGTAAGCACGGTTTGGTATTCTCGGCAAAATCGCGCAATGGCGATTACATCGACGCGTTCGAACTTAGCGGACACAAATTCTATATAGGAGTACTTTATCATCCCGAATTTAAATCCCGCCCCGATAGTCCTCACCCGCTTATTACGGAATTTATCGGTAAGAGCATTTTGTAAAAATTATCCGAATAATATAAACGGACGGAACACTGCGGTTGTGTTTCGTCCGTTTTTGTTTTAGGTTAAGCTCGAAAAAACGTAATTTCTATTTTACGATAAAGTTCTGCGTGCGGTCGGGACCTACGCCTACCATTTTAACGGGGCAGTCGATAAGCTTTTCAACCGCTTTTAAGTAGGTAACCGCGGCTTTGGGTAAGTCTTTAAGACTCTTTGCGTTTGAAATATCCTGCGTCCAACCTTCGTATTCTTCGTAAATCGGTTCGCATCCCTCCAAGTCGGCAATATCGGAGGGGAAGTCGTTAATACGCTGTCCGTTTTTGTTGTAGCCTACGCAAATTTTAAGCGTTTTAAGCCCCGTAAGAGTATCGAGCTTATTTAGTGCGATTCCGGTAAGTCCGTTTACGCGCACCGCAAATCTCAGAATTACGGCGTCGAGCCAACCGCATCTGCGCGGGCGACCCGTAACCGTTCCGAATTCCGCGCCCACTTTGCGAATCTGCTCGCCCACTTCGTCGTCAAGTTCGGTAGGGAACGGACCTTTGCCTACGCGGGTGGTATACGCTTTTGCAATTCCGAGACATTCTTTAATAAGAGTGGGACCTACGCCCGCGCCTATGCAGAATCCGCCCGAAATGGGGTGCGAACTTGTTACATACGGGTAAGTGCCTACGTCTAAGTCGAGTAGCGCGCCTTGCGCTCCCTCGAACAGCACGTTTTTGCCTTCCTTGATTGCGTTGTACACAAGCACCGAAGTGTCGCACACGTGGGGAGCGAGTCGCTTTGCGTACTCGGTGTAGTCGGCGTAAATTTTATCGAACGATACGGGCGAGCCGCCGTAAATTTTAACTATTATATCGTTTTTGATTTGTACGTTGCGATTAAGCTTTTCGCGGAATGTTTCGTTGTTTATAAGGTCGCACATACGTATGCCGATTCGCTCGGCTTTATCCATGTAGCAAGGTCCTATTCCGCGTTTTGTCGTGCCTATATCGGCGGCTCCGCGTGCCTTTTCGCTAAGCTCGTCGAGCGCAATATGGTAAGGCAGAATCACGTGCGCCCGTGCATCTATTTTAAGGTGCGAAACGTCAACGCCTTTGCTTTTAAGGTCGTCGATTTCCGATAATATTACACCTGGGTCGATTACAACGCCGTTGCCAACAACGCACATCGTGTTTTTGTAAAGAATACCGCTCGGTATTAAGCGGAGCTTGTAAACTTTGCCGTCCGCAACCACGGTATGACCTGCATTGTTGCCGCCCTGAGCGCGAACAACCATGTCGGACTTTTCCGATAAAATATCTATAACCTTGCCTTTTCCTTCGTCGCCCCATTGTGCGCCGACAAGTGCGGTAACGGACATAATACAAACCTCCGAAAATAAAAATACCGTTATATTATACAGTATTTTCATTATTTAGTCAACATATAGCGGTTATAATTAGCAATTAAAAATCCGTATTTGACAAATTACCTATTAAGTATTAAAATATGCTTATGATTATCGATTTTCATACGCACTGTTTTCCCGATTTCCTTGCGCCCAAAGCTATGGGGAATTTGGCTTCCGTTTCGCAGTATCCGCCCGTTTTAAACGGCACTGTGGCGGATTTAAGCCGTTCTATGCGCGATGCGGGAATAAATAAGTCGGTAGTACTGAACATTGCAACCAACGCGCGACAGACTCCGAACGTAAACGATTTTGCAATAAGCTTAGCCGAGCAAGACGAGTTTATTCCGTTCGGCTCGGTGCATCCCGATTACGAAAATATAACGGCGGAGCTTGCGCGCCTTAATGCCGCGGGAATTAAGGGAATCAAATTTCACCCCGATTTTCAGGACTTCGAAGTAGACGATAAAAAAATGTACGGCATATACGAAAAAGCCGCCGCTATGGGCTTTATTTTGCTGTTTCACTGCGGAATGGATTTGGACATACGCGAATATAAATGTGCTCCCGAAAAGTTTGCAAAGGTAGTGCGCGACTTTAAAGGGGCAAAGATAGTGGGTGCGCACCTCGGCGGACAGGGAATGTGGGACGGCGTGTTTGAATATGTTTGCGGCACCGATGTATACGTTGACACTTCGTATGCTTTATGTTTGCTTACCGATGAACAATTAAAACGATTGTTGTCGGAGCATGACAACTCCAAAATTCTTTTCGGCACGGATAGCCCGTGGCAAAGTCAAATGCACGACGTAATTATTACGCAGTCCCGAATATGCGACTCCGAGCTGTTAAACAAAATCATGGGCGGTAACGCCGAAAATCTTTTGGAACTTTAACCGTAATATAAAATCACGATAAATAAAAAAATCATAAAAAAAGAGTCTTGCAAGAACACGCAAGACTCTTTTGGTTGTTTTAATGAATTTATTCGTTTTTTGTGGCGGCGGCGCAGTGCAGGGATTCTTCCGTAACGTCGTCGGGAATTTTTTGCGCGTTCTCGCCTTTAAGCCGCGAAAAGGCAACGCTCATCATAAGCTTTATGCGGTTTATTTGATTTACTTCGCTTGCGCCGGGGTCGTAGTCTACCGCAACTATGTTTGCGTCGGGGTTGTATGCTTTAAGAGCCTTCATAACGCCTTTGCCCGTTACGTGGTTGGGTAGGCACGCGAACGGTTGCATGCAAATTATGTTCGTCGCGCCGCTGTGCATAAGTTCGAGCATTTCGGCGGTTAAGAACCAACCTTCGCCCGCAAGGTTTCCGAGCGATACGACTTCGCTTGCAAGCTTTGCCATTTTTTTAATGTGGGTGGGCGCGCCGAATTTAGTTCCTTTAAGAGCTTTGAGCATGGGCTTTTTAAGGCGTTCGATAAACCATATGTAAAAGTCCGATTTGAATTTTTTGCTACGCTTGCCGTCTAACAATTCGAGTTTTATCGTATCGTTATAGAACGAGTACATAAAGAAGTCGAGAAGGTCGGGAACAACCGCTTCGCCTCCTTCGCGTTCTATAAGCTCAACTGCGTGGTTGTTTGCGCCGGGGTGGAATTTAACCAAAATTTCGCCTACGACTCCCACCTTGGGTTTAACTGTGTTCAGAGTTTCTACGTTCTCGAAATCGCGCACGATTGCGGCTACGTTCTTCTTAAACGACTTGGTGTCGCCGCGTTCCATTTGTTCGCACACGGTTTTATTCCACTTTTCGTATACTGCGTTCGCGCTTCCCGCAACCTTTTCGTACGGGCGCACTTTGTATAAACACCGCATAAACAAATCGCCGTATAAAATCGCATACACCATGTTAAGCATAAGCGGAATGGTAATCTTGAATCCGGGATTTTTTTCGAGTCCCGCAAAATTCAGCGAAACCACGGGAACTTGTCCCATATTCGCTTGCTTTAACGCCTTGCGAAGCATTGCAATATAGTTGGTTGCGCGGCACCCTCCGCCCGTTTGAGTAATCATTACCGCAGTTCGGTTAAGGTTGTAGTTGCCGCTCATAAGCGCATCTATAACCTGTCCGACAGTTAAAATAGTGGGGTAGCATGCGTCGTTATTAACGTATTTCAAACCTGTTTCAACGGCAGTGTTGCTTTCGGGCAGTACCTTAATGTTATATCCGAATTTGTGCAGTGCGTGTTCTAACACGTTTAAGTGAATAGGGGAAATCTGCGGTGCGATAATAGTGTAGTTAGACTTCATGTCTTTGGTAAACAGTATGCGCTCCGCTCCTGCGGGTACGCTTTTAGGCGCGTGAATATTTCGCCGAGTGCGTTCTTCAAGCACCGCCATAAGCGAACGAACGCGTATTCTTGCCGCGCCGAGATTGTTTACTTCGTCTATTTTAAGCACCGTATAAATTTTGCCCGCCGCATCCAAAAGTTCTTGCACTTGATCGGTTGTAACGGCGTCGAGTCCGCAACCGAACGAGTTTAATTGCACAAGGTCAAGACAATCGCTTGTGCGCACGTATTCGGCGGCGGAATAAAGACGCGAATGATACATCCATTGGTCTACTACGCGAATAGGACGCTTAACGCGGCTTAGGTGGCAGATACTGTCCTCGGTAAGCACCGCAAATCCGTACGCGTTTATCATTTCGGGTATGCCGTGGTTTATTTCGGGGTCGAGGTGATAGGGACGCCCAGCAAGTACTATTCCGTGTTTGCCCGTCTTGCGCAGATATTCCACCGTCTGTTCGCCCTCGCGCCGCAAATCGCTTTTAAACTTTTCGTTTTCGGCGTAAGCCTTATGTACCGCCCGTTTGATTTCTTTTACGGGAATTTCGGGAAATTCTTCCGCAAGCCGCTTTATAAGGCGGTCGGGGGTAGCTATCGGCAGAAACGGCGACATGAATTTAACGTCGGAACCGAACACTTCGGTCATGTTGTTGCGTATAACTTCGGGATACGTTCCCACAACGGGGCAGTTATAATGGTTGTCCGCTCGCTCGTCTTCAATCATTTCGTACGGCAGACAAGGATAGAATATGAATTTAACGCCTTTTTTTACAAGCGAAGTAATGTGACCGTGCACGAGTTTTGCGGGGTAGCACACCGATTCGCTCGGCATGGTGTCTATGCCAAAATCGTAAACCGCGCGGCTTGAACGCGGGCTTAATTCCACGCGATACCCCAAGTCGGTAAAGAACGTGAACCAAAACGGGTAATTTTCGTAAATATTCAGTACGCGTGGGATTCCCACTTTGCCGCGACGCGCTTTGTCCTCGTCGAGAGGTTTGTAGTAAGAAAACAGACGCTTGTACTTGCTTGCGAAAAGGTTGGGCGGAAGGTCGGTTTTTTCCGCAGTTTCGCCCGCGCCTTTTTCGCAACGGTTGCCCGTTATATACTCTTTTCCGTCGTTGAATTTCGATACGGTAAGCAGGCAGTTGTTGCCGCATTTTCCGCATCTGCGGCTTTGTTTGCTAACCGAAAATCCGTCAAGCTCATGCGCTTTGAGAAGCGTACTTTCGCCGCCCGAATAATTGTTGCGGCTGAGTATTGCGCCGCCGTAAGCCCCCATTAACCCCGCCTTATCGGGTCGAACGACTTCGCGCCCCGATACAAGCTCGAACGCACGCAGTACCGATTCGTTTAAAAACGTGCCGCCCTGCACGATAACTTTTTCGCCCATTTGACTGCTGTCGCGCAGTTTTATAACTTTGAACAGAGCGTTTTTTACAACCGAGTAGGCAAGCCCCGCCGATATGTCGGCAACGGTCGCGCCCTCTTTTTGAGCCTGTTTTACGCGCGAGTTCATAAACACCGTACAGCGACTTCCGAGGTCTACGGGCGACGACGATTCGAGTCCCTTTTTAGCAAATTCTTCGGCAGTAAGACCGAGCGCGCGCGCAAATGTTTCTATAAAACTTCCGCACCCAGACGAGCAAGCCTCATTTAATAATATGTCGTTTATAACGCCGTTTTTGATTCGCAGGCATTTCATATCCTGCCCGCCTATATCGAGTATGAATTCCACACCGGGGAGTATTGCGTTGCTTGCCGTTTGGTGCGCCATTGTTTCGATTTCGCCCGCGTCGATGTGAAGGGCGGATTTTATCATGCTTTCGCCGTATCCCGTTATCGTACTGCGCCCTATAAACGCGCCGTCGGGAAGCAGGGAATATATTTCTTTGAGCACCGCGACTATACATTTAAGCGGGTCGCCGCTGTTACTGCCGTACCACGAATACAAAAGTGCGCCGTCCTCGTTTATAAGAGCCGCCTTTGTGGTGGTTGAACCTGCGTCGATTCCGAGATAGCAAGGTCCTTTATGAGTTTTAATATCGGCAAACGGAATCTTTGTTTTCGCGTGCCGAGCACGAAATTCTTCCAATTCCTTTTGCGACGAGAAAAGAGCGGGCAAACGCTCTACTTCATGCGAATCTTTGTTTTTAAGTTCGGCAAGTTTTGTAAGTAAGTCAGCCGATTCGAATACTTCTTTGCCCGAAACCGCCGCGCCGATTGCGTTAAACACCTGACTGTTTTCGGGGAAGATAGCCTTTTCGGGTTTGAGAGTTTCGGTAAATCGTTTGCCGAGCTCGGTTAAAAAGTGCAGAGGTCCGCCCAAAAACGCCACGTTTCCGCGGATGGGTTTTCCGCACGCAAGCCCCGAAATCGTCTGATTTACAACCGACTGAAAAACCGATGCCGCAATGTCGGGTTTTTTCGCGCCGTCGTTAATAAGCGGCTGAATGTCGCTTTTTGCAAACACTCCGCAACGTGAGGCTATGGGGTATAAAATCGTGTATTCTTTCGCAAGCTCGTTAAGCCCCGATGCGTCGGTGTTAAGCAGACTTGCCATTTGGTCGATAAACGCGCCCGTACCGCCCGCGCATGTTCCGTTCATGCGTTGCTCTATGCCGCCTTTGAGATATGTGATTTTAGCGTCCTCGCCGCCGAGTTCTATTGCAACGTCGGTTTCGGGAATAAGCAGTTTGATTGCCTCTACGCCCGCTATAACTTCCTGAATAAACGGTATTCCGAGCCATTCCGAAACGGATATGCCGCCGCTGCCCGTTACCATTGCGGTGAAATCGTCGTAGCGGTTTAAAACTTTACTCAGCACTTCCGTAAGCGTGGCTTTAATATCCGAGTAATGTCTGTCGTAACTCGAATACAAAAGATTGCCGTTCATGTCCAAAACGGCTGTTTTTATTGTGGTAGAGCCTACGTCAAGCCCTATTCGATATTTTGCCATTATATTACCTCGCAAGTAAAAAAATGCTGTTCGAGCATACTCTATCATTATATATCCAAAACATTTATCTGTCAAGCTGTTGACAAGCCGCGCTCGTTGATGTATAATAATTTACAGTCGGCTCGTGCCGATTTAATTATTTTAGCGGAGGTGGCGGAACTGGCAGACGCGCAGGTTTCAGACGCCTGTGGTTAATTCTCGTGAGGGTTCAAATCCCTTCCTCCGCACCAAGTCAATCGGTCTAAAAGTCTTCTGACATTTAGACCGATTTTCTTATTTTAAGGCTATTATTGCCCGTTTTCTGGGCAATTACGTCCACAGCAACGACTGTCGAGAGTGAAGCATCGCTCCCGGCAGTCATTTTTTATTTAGTTCAAATCCACAAAAAAAGAGAATGGGCTGTCGTGACCAACGAGGAAGGACACGACAATTTCTATTAGAGGATAGGGTTTGAACGTATAGAAAGTTTGTATCTTTGATTATTTTTCTATTTTGAATTATGATGATAAATAGTCAGTGGTGGTTTAGATGGGTAAGGCTTATAATGGCATAATAATTTGTATTAGAATAGCAATGTTTTAAGTGCAGATTAACTTGTTTTTCATTTAATTTTGTGATATAATCTAACTATGGATATAGGTAAAAAAGAAACAAAGACTTATATGTTTGAAGAAATAGACGAAGGCGATTGGGTTTATATTGCCGTATTAGCCGACGAAGATGAAGAGAAATTATCGGATAATTATACAACGATGTTCTCTGTGCAGACGGAACGGAAAATCGTTAAAAACAGCAATCCGTATGAACACTCACTTCAATTGGCGCGAGGTATCTAAGTAGACAATGTCTAAAATAAAAAGTGTTTTAATAATTATTGCAATCTATTTGGCATTGGGTGGGCTTTTGTCTTTGTTTATTATTCATTATAATGAAGATTTAGGGCGAAAAAAAGCCATAGAAAGTCAAAATAGAGCTGTTGCCACAGTTACAAGTTTAGATCCGCATATATTGGAAGGGCTTTATGACACGGTATATGATGTAATTTATGAATATTATGATGAAAATGGAACACATTATTCGGGTATTATAGTGCTTAGAACATCTGATATCGATTATGCGAAGTCATTTATTGGAACTGATGTTGAAATTTACATAGATGGAAATGGATCTTGTATAAGAGTATCAGAGATTGATAATTTTAATGTAGAATATTACAAAAATTGGTGTATCATAATCGGCGCAATCATAGCGGCTTATACGGTGGTTTGGATCGCTTTGGTCATTCGCTCTAATATCTCATGTGTCCCTAAGATTATAGACAAACAAAAAAAAAGAAAAAACAAAATAAAAATTGGAAGGACAACATCATGGAAAAACTAACCGCTAAAAAGAAGAAAATCATCATTATAAGCAGCATAATCGTGGCATTGGTTGCAGTTGTCATTATATTTCTCGTGCTTGGATTGACCGTGTGGCGCAAGAAAGAGCCGCAAAAGACCACTGCCGAATGGTTAAGTGATTTTTCGGCGAGCTTGGCGTTTGATAAAGATAATGCAAATCAAAAGTTCGAGAAGAAAATTTTAATAACAGAATCGGATGTTCTTGTATATAATGCAATAGTTTCGTACCAAAGTTTTTGATTTTGCGCTAACACGATAGATTTAGTCTTACACACCTCGAAAACGCGAGATTTTGTCCGACACACACAAACGGCACCCTATACGGGTGCCTTTTTTGCGGGGTGGAGTTTTCGGTTGCCCCTATAAAAGTTTTATTGACTTCGCGGTGGGAATTTGATATAATAGATAAAGACAATTCGGGCTGAGCGAATTTCGAACTTACGGTAGCCGTGCTCGGCTTTTCGGCGGCATTTATAGTTATAAACTATACCGTTAGCAACGAAAAAGAGTGAGAGTAATATAAAATGACCGAACGGGATTTAATGCGTCTGTTTGAGGAATACGACGGTGAAATTTCAATGTCGGACTTTTCGCCGTCCGAGCTTGAAGAAATGCTCGGATATAAGCTCGAAGATAAAGATGCGCTCAAAAAGAAATATTTCGATTTTTACGACGATATAAAATCGTCGTCGCTACGCAAGCAGGATTGGTAACTCATGGACTTCGGATTTATAAAACTTGACGAAGTGGATTCCACTTCCGACTATATCAAACGCGGACTTAAAGACGGAACGATAAAAGATTTTCCGACTGTCGTTTCCGCCGTAAAGCAAACGGCGGGCAGGGGCAGACTTATCAACCGCTCGTTTTTTTCGCCCGAAGGCGGAATGTATTTCAGTTGCGCATTTTCCGCCGAGCAGATTGAGTGCTGCCCCGAGCTTATCACCATAGCGACGGGTGCGGCGGTGATTGACGCATGCACGGAGCTGTGCCGCGAGCGATTCGATATTAAGTGGGTAAACGACGTATTATATAACGGTAAGAAGATAGGCGGCATACTTTGCGAAAGCGTGGGTTACGGCGAAACCGACGCACCCGTGTTTATAGTCGGCATAGGAATAAATTTGCCCAATGAAAAGCTTGACGGATTCATGCCCGAAAAGGTGGGAACTTTGCCCGCAAGCGTATCGCCCGACGTTCTTATGTGCGAAATACTTAACAGACTGCAAGTGTATTTTTCGGCGTCGGAGAGCGATATATTAAATGCGTACAATTCGCACCTGTCGTCTTTGAACAAGCGCGTAGAAATAGTAAAAGGGGATAAAAGCGTTGCGGCTACCGTTTTGGGAGCGTCGGCAAGCGGTCTTGTTTGCAAATTGTCCGACGGCACCGTTCATACCGTGCGTACGTGTGACGAGCTTATAACAAATCTTTATTCGCTTTAACCGTATGCGAACTTAAAATAAGCAAAAAGCGGTCTGCCGTTGACAAATTTTCGGTATGGGTGTATAATGCGGTTATGGAAAAAAAGGGCTTCATAAAGAGATTTTTACCTTACTATAAGCCGTACAAGGGAACGCTCGCGCTCGACCTTCTTTGCGCGTTTGTATATTCGCTTGCGGGGCTCGCTTTTCCTGTGCTTGTAAGATGGCTTTTAAACAGGCTTGCGGGCGGAAGCGTGGCGATTGAAACCGTTTTAATCGTGGGCGCAATAATGCTCGGCATGAAGATTGTCGAAACCGTTTGCCGATATTTTATGATAACGGTCGGGCATATAATGGGTACAAAGTTCGAGGCGGATTTGCGGCGCGAGCTTTACTCTAAACTTATGATAATGCCCGCATCGTTTTACGATAACAACAAAGTAGGCGACCTTATGAGCCGCGTAAATAACGACCTTTTCGATATAACCGAATTTTCGCACCATTGCCCCGAAGAACTTTTTATAGCGTCGGTGCGCATTTTGGGAATATTTATTTATCTTATGTTCGTAAACGTGTACTTAACGCTTATAATTTTCGTAACCATGCCGCTGTTTATATTCCTTGCGTTTCTGCTTAACGGAAAACTCGAAAGCAACTTTAAGGCGCGGCGCAAAAAGGTAGGCGAGATAAATTCGAACATAGAAGATTCGCTGTCGGGCATAAGCGTTGTGCGCTCGTTTGCAAACGAAGAAGTCGAAATGAAGAAGTTCGAGCGCGACAACAGCGAATTTGTTGACATAAAAAGCAAGTCTTACAAACTTATGGGATTATTTTTCAGCGAAGTTACGTTGTCTACTGGACTGTTGTATATTCTTACGATAGTGGTAGGAACTATTTTCATAACAAAGAAAGTAGGCGGACTCAACTGGGTGGACCTTATGACTTATGTGCTGTTTGTGCAAACGCTGTACTCGTCTATCGACACTATAATAACTTACAGCGAGCAGTTCCAAACAGGCAAGTCCGGCTTTAATCGTTTTGCCGAAATAATGGATGTTCCCGTTGATTTGGTTAGTCCCGACAATCCCGAATCAAACGTGAATTACGGCGGCGACGTCGAGCTCGAAAATGTTACTTTCTCATACACCGAAGGCGGAAAAGAGGTGCTCAGCTCGCTCGACTTATGCGTAAAGAGCGGCACTACCGTGGCACTCGTAGGACCGAGCGGTGCGGGAAAGACTACCGTCGCAAACCTTGTTCCGCGCCTTTACGACGTGAACGGCGGCGCGGTGAAGATAGGCGGCACTCCCGTTACCGAAATTTCGCTTAAAGAACTGCGCCGAAACGTAGGCATAGTTCAGCAAAACGTATATCTGTTTAACGGCACGGTAAAAGAGAATATTCTTTACGGAAAACCCGATGCAACAGACGAAGAAGTAGTCGCGGCGGCAAAGGCGGCGGGCGCGCACGAGTTTATCGAAAAGCTCGAAAACGGCTACGATACAAGCTGCGGAGAGCGCGGCGTAAGACTTTCGGGCGGGCAGAAACAGCGCATAAGCATAGCGCGACTGTTTTTAAAGAATCCGCCTATACTTATACTCGACGAAGCAACTAGCGCGCTCGATAACGAGAGCGAACGGGTTGTGCAGAAATCTCTTAACGATTTGTGCAAAGGGCGCACGGGAATAGTTATAGCGCACAGACTCACAACGGTGCGTAATGCCGACAAAATTTACGTTATAACCGAAAACGGCATAGCGGAAAGCGGCACTCACGCCGAGCTTATGAAACTCGGGGGCATATACAAATCGTTATACACATTGTATGAAGAAACGGCATAATATCCGTTTGTTTATAAAATAGGGAGGAGAAATATGAATGTAAACGAAAAATATCGCCTTTGGTGCGATAAAGCGCAAGACGCCGAGCTTAAATCTCAGCTTAAAGCCATGGAGGGAAACGACAAGGCAATCGAGAACGCTTTTTACAAAGAACTCGAATTCGGCACGGCGGGCATGCGCGGCGAACTCGGCGCGGGCACAAACTGTCTTAACGTGCTTACGATAGCAAAAGTAACGCAGGGTATTGCCGAGCGCATGAAAGCGTGCGGTCAAACAAAGGTCTCGGTGTCGTGCGACAGCCGTATAAATTCCGACGTATTCAAAGAAAAGGTTGCCTGCGTAATGGCGGCTAACGGAATAAAAGCATACGTTACGCGCGAGCTTATGCCCACTCCGTTTCTGTCGTTTTTAACGCGCGAAACAAAGTCGGACATAGGCGTTATGATAACGGCAAGTCACAATCCCGCAAAGTACAACGGATATAAAGTTTACGGAAGCGACGGCTGTCAGCTTACCGACGAACCCGCTACCGAAATGATAGGGTATATCGAAAAAGTAGACCCGTTCACCGTTAAAACCGACACTTTCGAGGCGTACTTAAAAAGCGGACTAATAGAATACGCATCCGACGAAATCACCGAAAAATATCTTGAATGCGTGCTCGGTCGTTCAATCGATTCGGCAAAAGGCTTAAAGGTTACGTACTCTCCGCTTAACGGCACGGGTTATAAGCTTGTTCCCGAAATCCTGCGCAGAGTGGGTGTAACCGAAATCGTTCCCGTGCCCGAGCAGTCGATGCCCGACGGACATTTTACAACGTGCAGTTATCCGAATCCCGAAAAACCCGAAGCTCTTAAACTCGGATTGGAACTTGCGAAAAAACACGCAAGCGATATTCTGATTGCAACCGACCCCGACGCCGACCGCATAGGTACGGCAGTGCGCCATAACGGCGAGTACAGACTCATGACGGGCAACGAAATAGGCGTGCTTTTAACCGATTATATTTTAAGCCGCCGCAGTGAGCTCGGAACACTGCCTGATAAACCCGTTATAGTAAGCACAATAGTTTCGACATCGCTTACGCGCCGAATTGCCGAGCAGTACAACGCCGAATTCCGCACCGTTCTTACTGGTTTTAAGTATATAGGCGGAGTTGTAGGAGAACTCGAAGCAAAGGGGGAAGAAGAACGGTTTGTTTTGGGTTTCGAGGAAAGCTACGGTTATCTTTCGGGCAGTTATGTGCGTGATAAAGACGCGGTTGTCGCAAGCATGCTAATTGCCGAAATGACGGCGTACTATTTAAGCAAGGGGAAAACGCTTGTAAACCGCATAGAAGAAATTTACAAAAAGTTCGGCACTTACGAGCATAAGCTTAAATCTTACGAGTATCCGGGGGCGAGCGGCGGCGAAAAGATGCGCAAGCTTTTAGACGGACTGCGCGCAAATCTTCCCGTTAATCTCGGAAAAAGCAAGATAGTAAAAACCGTTGACTATTTAACGCAGACCGAATACGATTTGCCTAAGGCAAACGTCATTTCGTTCACCGCCGAAAACGGCAGCAGTCTTATAGTTCGTCCTTCGGGAACCGAACCGCTTATTAAGCTTTACGTTACGGCGGCGTCTACCGTAAAAGAAAACGAAAAGATTTTCAAGGAAATATTCGCTCAGACGGAAAAAATATTCGCATAAGCATGTGCGGCAAAAAGCGGAACGCGTATAAATTGAGGCGTTTCGCTTTTTTACCGCCCGTTATTTTTTCAAGCGTGTATTTCGACGGTTATTCCGCACTTAATACTGCATTTGCGTCTTTCAACCGTCTTGCTTGCAAATTAACTTTTTTACCGCGTCGCGATTATAACGATTGACTTTTTCTGCGGTATATAGTAATATAGAAAAGGTCTGAGACTCATTGTAAGGGCGTCTGTCGGTGACCGTTTAGGGAAAATGACGGACGCACGTTTTATGTAATTAGGAGGACGGCATGAAATTCACGGCAAAAGAGGTATTGCAATACGTCGAGGAAAACGACGTAAAGTTTATAAAGCTGACGTTTTGCGACCTGTTCGGGCGACATAAAAACGTGTCGATAGTGTCACAGCAGTTACCCGAAGTTCTCAAAAACGGATATTTATTCAATTCTTCCGCCGTTCACGGCTTTACGAATTGTGCCGACGATTTACTGTTGTTCCCCGAACCGAAAACGCTTACGGTGTTGCCGTGGCGTCCGCAAACGGGTGAAGTGGTAAGTTTGCTGACCAATATAAAGCGTTTGGACGGCTCTTTTTATGAAGGCGACGCTTTGCATTTGTTGGAGTCGGCAAAGTCGAAGCTTTATAAGGCGGGAATCGATTGCGAGATTGCTACCGACTGCGAATTTTACGTGTTCAAGTCGGACAACGACGACAACCCCACAGATATTCCCATTGACAGAGCGGGGTATTTCGACGCCGCACCCGAGGACGAGGGGGAAAATATCCGACGCGACATAATACTAAGCTTGGAAGATATGGGTATCATTCCCACGTCGAGCCACCACGAGCGCGGACCGGGTCAAAACGAAATCGACTTTATGCCCACCGAGCCTTATGCCGCGGCGCGCAATTTGATTTATTTTAAATCTGCCGTTAAAAACGTGTGCAGACTAAACGGCATGTATGCGTCGTTCGACCCCAAACCCGTAAAAGACAGCGTGGGAAGCGGTTTGCGCATTACAGTGACGCTCGACGGAATAGGCGGCAAGGCGTCGCCCGAGTTTCTCGATGCGTTTACGTGCGGAGTTATGGACAAGGCGAGCGAGATTACCGCGTTTTTAAACACTACGCCCGAAAGCTACGCACTGCTCGGAGAAAACAGAGCTCCCGCTTATGCACATGACAATCATTTCCGCGGCGCGCATGTACGCGCTCTGCCGCGTACCGACGGCAAGTGCCGCATAGAACTCAATTCCGCCGACTGCCTTAATAATCCTTTTCTTGCGTTCGCGCTTATTTTGGAAGCGGGTATTTACGGAATCGTCAACAAAAGCAAGGCGGCGGACGGAGATAAAAAAAGCGGCGGCGTTAATTTGCCGCACACGTTAAACGAAGCGTTGACTGCGGCGGAAAAATCCGCATGGCTGGAATCGGTTTTATCGAAACGGACGATAGAAGAATACGTGCGTATAAAGCGCGACACTTACGGACTTAAACGGTAATTACTATGAAAAGAGCGGAACATACCGCTACGGCGAAACGCTTGATTCGGCAGTTTAATGCGGGAGGCGGCGTATGAATGCGCTGATAGTGGCGGCGAATAAACAAATTTCCACTGCTTTGGCTACTGCGGTAAAACATTCGGGCGTAAATAACATTGCGCTTGCGTTCGACGCCGTTTCGGCTAAGCGTATGGTTTCCGACAGGTCGTTCGGACTAATCGTAATTTATTCGGACATAGTAGGCAAAGGGGTGGAGCTTGCCCGCATGTTTGCCGCAAAAGGCAGTATGGGCGTAATACTTATCGAGGCGGCAAAAGACATAGACGCGATAGCAAACATGCTCGAAGACGACGGGATAATAGTTCTTGCAAAGCCGCTGAGTCACGCAGAATTGTTTCGTGCCGTAAAAATAGTGGCTGCAACAAACAACCGAATCGAGCGTCTGCTCGAAGAAAAGCGCGACCTTCTCAAAAAAATAGACGACATGCGGCTTGTAAACAGAGCAAAGCTGATACTCATGCAGAATATGGGCTTTACCGAGGAACAGGCACACAGGCATATCGAAAAACGCTCAATGGATTTGCGGCGTACTCGCGCCGAGGTGGCAATGGATATTTTAAGGACATACGAGGTTTAATATACGGTACATGAGAAAGATTAACGAAGAATGCGGAGTTTTCGGTATAATAAGTCCCGAGCCTACACAGGCGGCGGGATATACCGCATCGGCACTTTTGGCGTTGCAACATCGCGGGCAGGAAAGTGCGGGTATAGCCACTTTTTACAGTGACAATTCGCTTGTGTGTCACAAGAATTTAGGGCTTGTAAACGACATATTCGGCGACTTTTTGCGTCACGTGCCCGCAACGAACGTAGCGGTTGGGCACGTGCGGTACTCCACAACGGGCAGTAACAACGTAGAAAACACTCAGCCGATAGAAACGGTACATTCCCGTCTTACCTGCGCGCTTGCGCATAACGGAAACATTACAAACGCCGCGAAACTGCGCGAGCAAATGGTGAATCAGGGGGGCAAGGTTTTTCACACCACCAACGATTCGGAAATAATCAACATGCTTTTAATAGAGCAAATGATTAAAAGCGGAAATATAGAACACTCGGTGCTCAGCGTAATGAATATTTTGGAAGGTGCGTTTTCGCTTGTAATAGCCACGCCCGACAAACTGATTGCGGCGCGCGACAAATGCGGATTCCGCCCCTTATGTATGGGTAAAATAGGCAATGCAACCGTATTTTCGAGCGAAAGCTGTGCGTTCGACAGCATAGGCGCGGAATTTGTGCGCGACATACAACCGGGAGAGGTGGTAAGCGTAGACCTCGGCGGTAATACTGTAACGCTCAGGCAAAAAGACACGTCGTGCCGCGGGCTGTGCGTATTCGAACTTATTTACATAGCGCGTTCCGACTCGTTTATAGACGGACTCAGCGTATATAATGCTCGGCTCGAAATGGGACGCGCGCTTTACCGTCAGAAACCCGTTAAAGCGGATATTGTGTGCGGAGTACCCGACAGCGGACTTCACGCCGCGCTCGGTTACAGCATGGAATCGGGCATACCGTATGCACCCGCATTTGTAAAAAACCGATATATGGGGCGTAGCTTTATCGAGCCGTCGCAACAAATGCGCGAACGCACGGTAAACATAAAACTCAATCCTCTGCGTGCGCAGATAGAGGGAAAAAGCATAGTGCTTGTAGACGATTCTATCGTGCGCGGCACAACAAGCGAGCGCATGATTAAACCCTTACGGCAAATGGGCGCAAAAGAGATTCATTTAAGAATATCGAGTCCGCCGTTTAAATTTCCTTGTTACTTCGGAACGGATATAGACAGTGCCGAAAACCTGATAGCAAATCACATGACGGTTGACGAAATATGCAAAAAAATCGGGGCGGATTCGCTCGAATACCTCGACCTCGACAATCTTGTAAGCATAGGAAAAGAAAAAGGCGTTAAATTTTGCAGCGGCTGTTTCACCGGCAAGTATCCCATACCTGTTGCCGGCAGCGGCAAACATCAATTCGACGATAAATAAGGAGAACCGAGGCAGATTATGAAAAGGTATCTGATACTTTCCGACGGGAGCGTATTTGAAGGTTCGGCGATAGGAGCCGACGGCGAAACTACGGGAGAGGTTGTATTTACGACCGCAATGGTGGGCTATATGGAAACTCTCACCGACCCAAGCTATTACGGGCAAATCGTAACTCAGACTTTTCCGCTCATAGGAAACTACGGAGCAATCGAGTCCGATGCCGAAAGCGAAAAGCCGGCACTTAAAGGTTACATTGTGCGTGAAGAATGCGCCGAGGGAAGTAATTTCCGCAAAGAGAGCGAACTCGACGAGTTTCTCAAAAAATACGGCATAGTGGGAATCTGCGGAATAGATACGCGCGCGCTTACCCGCAAAATACGCAGTAAGGGCGTAATGAACGGCATTATCACGAGCAAAAAAGCGGTTACGCCGCAAAAGCTTAAAGAGATTAAGGCTTACCGAGTGGAAAACGCGGTTGAAAACACAACTTGCAAAAGCGAGCAAACGCTCGGCGATGGGAGCAAAAAGGTTGTGCTGTGGGATTTCGGAGCAAAAGGCAACATAGAGCGCGAACTGCTTAAACGCGACTGCACTGTTATACGCGTTCCGTCGTATACGACTGCCGAGCGCATATCCGAAATAAACCCCGACGGAATTATGCTGAGCAACGGCGGCGGCGACCCTGCCGACAATGCGGGCATTATATCCGAACTCAAAAAGCTGAACGGCAAAAAGATACCTACGTTCGGCATATGTCTCGGACATCAGTTACTCGCGCTCAGCAAGGGCGCGACAACGTCGAAACTCAAATTCGGTCACCGCGGCGCAAACCAACCCGTGCGCGATTCGGTTAGCGGCAGAACGTACATAACAAGTCAGAACCATGGATACGCGGTTGTTCCGTCTACTTTGCCCGAGGGTGCTACTATGCGTTTTACCAACGCAAACGACAAAACCGCCGAAGGAATCGATTACACGGATACTCCCGCGTTTTCGGTGCAGTTTCATCCCGAGGCTTGCGGCGGTCCGCGCGACACGAACTTTTTGTTCGACCGCTTTATAAACCTTATGAACGGCAAAGCGTAACGCGAAAGGAGAGAACACAGTATGCCTAAGAATAAAGATATTAAGAAAGTTTTGGTTATAGGCTCGGGTCCCATTACGATAGGACAAGCCGCCGAATTCGACTACGCGGGCACTCAGGCGTGTCGCACTTTGAAATCGGAAAAAATCGAGGTAGTGCTTGTAAACAGCAACCCCGCAACCATAATGACTGATAAGGCAATGGCGGATTCCGTTTACATAGAACCGCTTAACCTTACCACTTTGGAACGAATTATCGACCTTGAAAAACCCGACAGCTTATTACCGGGATTGGGAGGGCAGACGGGACTTACGTTATCCATGCAACTTGCCAAATCGGGATTTTTGGATAGCCGCAATGTTAAGTTGCTCGGCATGAAGGTTGACACAATCGACCGCGCGGAAGACAGGCAGATGTTTAAAGACACAATGCTCTCGATAGGTCAGCCCGTTGTTCCGTCGCTTGTCGTAACCGACGTAGAGTCGGCGGTAAAATTCGCATCCGAAATCGGCTATCCCATAATAATTCGTCCCGCATTCACTCTCGGCGGCGCGGGCGGCGGAATCGCGGAAAACGAAACAGAACTGCGCGAAATCACCAAAGGCGGATTAGAGCTCAGTCCCATAGGACAGGTGCTTGTGGAAAAGAGCATTTACGGTTGGAAAGAAGTCGAGTTCGAAGTTATGCGCGACGGTAAAGGCAACGTGATAGCCGTGTGCAGTATGGAAAATCTCGACCCCGTGGGTATTCACACGGGTGACAGCATAGTGGTTGCGCCCACCGTTACTCTTGCCGACAAAGAATTTCAAATGCTCCGCTCGGCGGCTCTCGATATTATTTCCGCACTTGACGTAGTGGGCGGCTGTAACTGTCAGTTTGCATTAAAGCCCGACAGTTTCGAGTATGCGGTTATCGAGGTAAATCCCCGCGTAAGTCGAAGCAGTGCGCTTGCAAGTAAAGCCACGGGTTATCCCATTGCAAAAGTTTCCACGCTGTTGGCACTCGGGTATACTCTCGACGAAATCCCCAATGCGGTAACAAAGAAAACGTGCGCATGTTTCGAACCTACGCTCGACTACGTTGTAGTAAAACTTCCCAAATGGCCGTTCGATAAATTCGTTTACGCAAAACGCACGCTCGGCACTCAGATGAAAGCCACGGGCGAAGTAATGGCAATCGCGCCTTATTTCGAGTCCGCGCTTTTAAAAGCGGTGCGCGGAGCGGAAAACCGCTTAACGCTTAAAACCGACCGCTTCGCCGATTGGACGGACGACGAGGTTTTCGAGGGACTTATGCCGGCTACCGATTACCGACTGTTCCTTTTGTACGAGGCGTTATGGCGCGGCTTTACAGTCGAACAAATCGCACAAAAAACTCTTATCGACAAGTGGTTTTTAAACAAGATAAACAACCTTGTCGAGTTCGAAAAAAGCATAGCGGGCAAGGTACTCGATTCCGACACCTACATGCAGGCAAAGCGGCTCGGCTATCCCGACAAGGCGATAGAAGAAATTACGGGGGTAAAGCAAAATAAGCACGCGCGCGCTGTGTACAAAATGGTTGATACCTGCGGCGCGGAGTTCAAAGCCGAAACGCCGTACTTTTACTCGACTTACGATTCCGAGAACGAAGCCGCTCAGTTTATGGCGGAAAGAAAGTCGGGCAAGCGCAGAGTAATAGTATTCGGCTCGGGCCCCATAAGAATAGGTCAGGGAATAGAATTCGACTATGCGTCGGTTCATTGCGTTTGGGCGCTCAAAGAGGCGGGTTACGAGGTTGCTATCGTGAACAACAATCCCGAAACCGTTTCAACCGATTTCGACACTGCCGACAGACTTTACTTCGAGCCGCTTACGCCCGAGGATGTCGACAACGTAATCGCAACCGAAAAACCTTATGGCGTGGTTGTGGCGTTCGGCGGACAGACGGCTATTAAGCTTACCAAGCACCTTAGCGACAGCGGCGTTAAAATACTCGGCACAAGCGCGGACAGTATCGACTGCGCCGAAGACCGCGAACGGTTTGACGAATTGCTCGAAAATCTCGATATAGCGCGTCCTAAGGGCGTAACCGTTAAAACCGCCGAAGAAGCGGTAAAAGCCGGCGAATTTCTCGGATACCCCGTACTTATGCGCCCGAGTTACGTTTTGGGCGGACAGAATATGATTATAGCGTTTTCGGAAGCGGACATACGCGAATACATGCGCGTAATACTTGCCGAAAACAATGATAACAACATTCTTATCGATAAATACATAATGGGCACCGAGATAGAAGTCGACGCAATTTGCGACGGAGAGAATATTCTTATTCCCGGCATTATGGAGCATATAGAACGTGCGGGAGTTCACAGCGGCGACAGCATTGCCGTTTATCCCGCGCCGAATGTAACCGACTCTCAGCGCGAAAAACTTTTAAGCTACACCGAAAAACTTGCGCGTTCGCTCGGCACAAAAGGACTTGTGAACATTCAGTACATAATAGCCGACAACAAGATTTACGTAATAGAGGTAAACCCCCGTTCGTCGCGTACCATTCCGTATATATCCAAAGTTACGGGCGTGCCTATGATTCAGCTTGCAACGCTGTGCATGCTCGGCAAGAAACTCGATAAGCTCGGTTACGGCACGGGACTTTACAAAAGCTCGCCGTACGTTGCCGTAAAAGTTCCCATTTTCAGTTTCGAAAAGCTTGCCGACCTCGATACTCACTTGGGACCCGAAATGAAATCGACGGGCGAAGTGTTGGGAATAGGCAAAACGCTTGACGAAGCTCTTTACAAGGGTTTGCTTGCAGCAGGCTACAAAATGCAGAAAACGGGCGGCATACTTATATCGGTGCGCGATTCCGACAAACCCGAAATATCCGACGTGGCAAAAGCGTACAACGAACTCGGCTACGAAATTTACGCAACGCAGGGCACTGCCGAAATTATCCGTAAAAGCGGATTCCCCGTAACCGTAGTCAAAAAAATAAGCGAAAGCGAAAAAGACGAAAATACGATGACTCTCTTATCGAGCGGAAAAATCGATTTGCTTATATCAACCTCGACAAAGGGAAGAATCCCCACCGAAGACGATGTTAAGCTTCGCCGCCGAGCCGTGTCTTTGGCTGTACCGTGCCTTACGAGTATAGACACCGCAAAGGCTCTTGCGTTCTCGCTTAAATCGCGTTATTCGGCGTATAATACCGAGCTTGTCGATATTAACAACATGCGAACCGAGCGACAGAAACTCAACTTCATTAAAATGCAGGGTTGCGGTAACGACTATATTTACATTGACTGTCTAAGCCGCGGTATAACGAATATGGAGTCGGTTGCGGTGAATTTAAGCGACCGTCACTTCGGCGTGGGCGGCGATGGCGCGGTGTTCATTTATCCGTCGGAAGTAGCCGACGCGAAAATGCGCATGTTCAATTCCGACGGCACCGAGGGCATGATGTGCGGTAATGCGATTCGTTGCGTTGCAAAGTATTTGTACGATTACGGCAAAATAGGCGATAAGCGCGAAATAACTATCGAAACAAAGAGCGGTATTAAGCGGCTGTGGCTGTTCGTCCGCGGCGAAAAGGTAAATTCGGCGCGCGTCGATATGGGTGCGCCAATACTTAGTCCCGCAAAGATTCCCGTTAAGCTCGACGGCGAAAGCGTTATAAAACGCAAAGTTAATGTGGGGGGCGAGGAGCGCGAAATTACGTGCGTATCGATGGGCAACCCGCACTGCGTAATGTTTGTAGACAACGTAAGCAATATCAATGTTGAAAATATAGGGCGGATGATAGAGTGCGACCCGCTGTTTCCCGAGCGCGTAAACGTGGAATTTGTGCAGATTATCGACCGCACGCATATTAAAATGCGCGTATGGGAGCGCGGCACGGGCGAAACTTATGCTTGCGGCACCGGCGCGTGCGCGTCGGTTGTGGCGTCGGTTTTGGGCGGTTATTGCGATAAAGACGCCGAAGTTGCGGTGCGACTGCTCGGCGGCGAGCTGTCGGTGCAGTACACGGGCGACACGGTGTTCATGACGGGCGAGGCAAGCGAGATATTCAAAGGAGTAGTACGTTTATGATAAAGAAGTACATTTTCGTAACCGGCGGAGTTGTGTCGGGACTCGGAAAGGGAATAACCGCGGCAAGCATAGGCATGATGCTTAAAGCAAAGGGACTCAAAGTAATAGCTCAGAAGCTCGACCCGTACATAAACATGGACCCCGGCACAATGAGTCCGTATCAGCACGGCGAAGTATTCGTAACCGAGGACGGAGCCGAAACCGACCTCGACCTCGGACATTACGAACGGTTCATAGACGAAAATCTGAACAAGTACAGTAATCTTACCACGGGTAAGGTCTATTGGAACGTACTCGATAACGAACGCAAGGGAGTGTACAACGGAGAAACCGTGCAGGTAATTCCGCACATTACAAACGAAATCAAAAAGTTCATATATTCGGTTGGCAAAAAGATTAACGCCGACGTGGTAATAACCGAAATAGGCGGTACTACGGGCGACATAGAAAGTTTACCGTTTTTAGAGGCAATACGGCAGGTATCGAACGAAGTCGGGCGTGAAAATTGTTTGTTTATTCATGTAACGCTTGCGCCCGTAATAAGTTCGAGCGGCGAGATGAAAACCAAACCCACTCAGCACAGCGTTAAAGAATTGCAGAGTTTGGGAATCACCCCCAACTTGGTTGTACTTCGGTGCAGTCAGCCTATCGACGAATCGGCGCGCAGAAAAATATCGATGTTTTGCAACGTGTCGCCCGATTGCGTAATCGAAAACCGCGACGTTAAAATTCTGTATGAAGCACCCATAATGTTGGAAGACAGCAAGTTTACCGAAATAGTATCGCGCGAGCTCGGACTGCCCGACAACCCGCCGGACCTTACGGTGTGGAAAGAGATGTTGCGCAAAGCCAATTCCCGCAACAAAACGGTAACGATAGGGCTTGTCGGCAAGTACGTTAAAATGTACGATGCGTATCTTTCGGTAGTCGAGGCTCTCACTCATGCGGGAATAGAAAACGGCGCGAATATAGATTTAAGGTGGATAGACGCAGAAAAAATCACTCCCGATACGGCAAAAGAAATACTCGGTGAGTGCAACGGCATAATTCTTCCCGGCGGATTCGGCGACCGCGGAATCGAGGGCATGATAAACGCCGCAAGGTATTGCCGCGAGCATAACGTGCCGTACTTCGGTATTTGTCTCGGCATGCAAATTGCGGTAATAGAGTTTGCCCGCCACGTGGCGGGTTTGGCAGACGCCAACAGCCGCGAATTTGACGTGGAGTCGCAGAACAAAGTTATCGACATTATGGAAGGGCAGATAGGCTACGAAAACACGGGCGGAAGCATGCGACTCGGCGCATACGAGTGCATAATTAAGTCGGGTTCGGTGTTGGAGCGCGCCTACAAGCAGCAAAGCATAATGGAACGTCACCGTCACCGCTACGAGTTTAACAACGCTTACCGCGAGACGTTCGAATCGCTTGGACTCGGCATTTGCGGCACAAGCCCCGACAATACTTTGGTAGAAGCGGTAGAATAAGATCGGAAGAGCACACGT
>CAMUAL010000006.1 GCA_947086925.1 uncultured Clostridia bacterium | reverse complement strand
TTCTGCTATACCGTCTCTCTTAGAAATTAAATAATCCCTATGACACCGCCCCTTTTGACAGAGGTTTTTTGTTGTGAATAAAAGTACAATCAGCTTAACATTCTTACGGGCAAAATAAGGTACATAAAGTCTTCTAAGCCACCGGCGGGAACAACCACGCAAGGACTTACCGAATTTATAAATTTGATTACAATGTTGTCGCAGTCGATATAACGGAGCAACTCGGTAAAGTAACGGGCGTTAAATGCGATTGTAATGTCGATACCGTTGAGCTTAACGGGGATTTTCTCGGTTATGTTGCCTATGTCGCTGTTACTAGACAGTTGCATTATCCCCTCTTTAACGTCGAATCGCACAAGGTTGTTTTTGTCCGAACGTGCAAGAAGTATTGCACGCTCCAAGCCCGACTCGAATTGGTCTTTGGGAACGGTTACGCTACTTTCGAACGAACCGGGGATAATCTGCTTATAGTTTATAAAGTCGCCGTCGAGAAGGCGGGTTGTAATACGGGTGTGTCCTAAGTCGACAAGCATGTAATTGCGCTGAATCTTTATTTCGATTAAGTCCTCGTTGTCCTCTAACAGCTTTGAAATTTCAACAAGGCAACGCGCGGGTACAACCGCGCTCATCATTGCGGTGGTTTTTTCTATCGGCTTAATGCACTTAGCCAAGCGGTAGCCGTCGAGCGCAACGCCCGTAACGGAATCGTCGGCAATTTCCATAAGCACACCTTTAAGCATGGGGCGGGCGTCGTCGGCGGAAACGGAAAAAGCGATTTTGTTTACAAGGTCTTTAAACTCTTTTTTTGCGATTGTAAAACTTTGCGCATCGCCGAGTTCTTTAATCTGCGGATATTCGAGCGGATTCATACATTGAAGCATGCCTTCGCTGTCGGTGTATTTTATTTTGAGTTGGTTGGCTTCGGTAAGACTGAGCTCGATTCGGTCGAACGTGAGCTTTTTAACGAACTCCGAGAAGAACCGCCCCGGCACAACCGTTTCGCCCTCTATGAGAACGTCGGCAACAATGCACTTTTCGATTGCGAGTTCCAAGTCGGTTGCCGTAAGGGTTAAACTTCCTTCCGCCGCTTTAAGCTTGATTCCCTCTAAAATGACGTTTGTGGTGCGCGCCGATGCCGCTTTGTATACCTTACTTACGGCGTCCGCCAAATCCGCCCCGTTACAAATTATCTTCATTGTCCTTTCTCCGATTGTTATTTCGTTTATATTATATCTCATTTAAAAGGGTTTCGTCAATTAAATTGTAAAAGTCTTTACATTTAAATCATACGATACTCATATACGGCAAAAAACCGCGTAAATTGCAAGGAACGATATATAAAAACATGACAAAGCGGAAAGAATATGGTAAAATACCGATAAACACTAAGCGAAAGGTTTTGGCAATGAAAAAGCTTTTACGATTTTTAAAAGGGTATCGCGCGGTTACGGTGTTGGGTCCGCTTTTCAAACTTTTGGAGGCGGTTTTCGAACTTATTATTCCGCTTGTCGTTGCAAGCATAATCGATAAGGGAATAAACGCAAACAACTCCTCTCACGTTTGGAAAATGGGCGCGGTTATGATTGCACTCGGGCTGTCGGGTCTTATTTTCGCCGTAACGGCGCAATTTATGGCGGCTAAGGCAAGTCAAGGGTTCGGCACTAACCTTAGGGGCGCACTATACCGCCACATAAATTCGCTGTCTATCGGAGAGACTGATAAGTTCGGAACGGCGGGACTGCTAACCCGCATAAATTCCGACACGATTCAGGCGCAGGTGGGCGTTGCAATGTTTATACGCCTTGTGTTGCGCGCTCCGTTTTTGGTAGTGGGCGCGCTTGTTATGGCAATATCCATAAGCCCGAAAATAAGCATAATCTTTTTGATTACCGCGGTTATAGTAAGCGTGATTTTATTCGTTGTAATGACTCGTACTTCACCATACTATCGCAAGATTCAAAACAACCTCGACGAAGTTTCGCTTCTTACCCGCGAAACTCTTTCGGGCGCGAGAGTGGTTCGCGCGTTTTCGAATCAAGAAAACGAACAGCGCGACTTTTTCGATTCCGCCGATTCGCTGAAAAAAAAGAACGTGAAAGCAACCGCAATAGCGGCACTGCTCAATCCTCTTACCTATGCGGTTATAAACTTTGCGATAATCGCCGTTCTGTACTTCGGCGGCAAAACCGTTTATGCGGGAAACTTGACGCAAGGCGAAGTTGTTTCGCTTATAAACTATCTGTCGCAAATACTGCTCGCGCTTGTGGTAACCGCTAATCTTGCCGTTACCTTTACAAAGGCGTCGGCATCGGCGGCAAGAATCAACGAAGTGTTCGAAACCAAACCCGCGCTGACCGAAAACGCAAGCGCATGCCCCGAGCCGATTGAAGGCAGTGCCAAACTCGAATTTAACAATGTGAGCTTTGCCTACTACAAAGGCGGCAAAGAGGCAATCAAAAACATAAGCTTTAAACTCGGCAAAGGCGAAACGCTGGGTATTATAGGCTCTACGGGAAGCGGCAAATCCACTCTTGCCAATCTTATTCCCCGTTTTTACGACGTAAGCGACGGCAGTATTTCGATTGACGGCGTAAACATTAAAGAATATCCGTTTACCGCCTTACGCGGAAAAATAGGAATCGTGCCGCAAAAGGCGGTGCTGTTTTCGGGCAGCTTGCGCTACAATCTTACGTTCGGTAACATAAACGCAACCGACGAAGAAATTTGGGCGGCGTTGGAGGCGGCGCAGGCGGCAGACTTTGTTAAAGACTTACCCGAGGGACTCGACAGTCCAGTAAGCCGCGGCGGGCGGAATTTTTCCGGCGGACAGCGGCAACGCCTTACGGTTGCCCGCGCACTTGTGTCACAACCCGAAATTCTCATTTTAGACGACTCGTCGAGCGCGCTCGATTACGCGACCGAATCGAAAATGCGGCACGCGCTTGCGGCTCTCCCCTATAATCCCGCAATCATTTTAATAAGTCAGCGCGCATTCAGCCTTATGCATGCGGACAATATTTTGGTGCTCGACAACGGCGGTTGCGCAGGTTGCGGCAAGCACGACGAACTGCTCGAATCATGCGAAGTATACCGCGAAATATGCAACTCGCAAACCAAAGGAAGCAATAAAAATTCGGGTGAGACAGCCGTAAACGTATCTTCCGTTAAAGGAGGCGAGCGCGCATGAAACGCAATAAAAACAATAAGCAAAAAGGCTCGATACGATTCGTACTTAAATTCATGCGTCCGTACTACCCGCTTATTTTGCTTGCGCTTATATTCAGCGCGATTCAGATTGCGGCAACGCTGTTCGCGCCCGTAATCATAGGCTACGCCGTCGATTACATTATCGAGGCGAACAACGTAAACTTCGAAAAAGTTATTTATTACGCGTGCATACTGATGATTCTCATTGCCGTGGTTATGGTGTTTCAGTGGCTTGCGTCGCTTTGCACAAACAAGGCGGCAATGAACACGGTGCGCGACCTTAGATGCGCGGCGTTCAACAAGCTTAACCGAGTGCCGCTCGGATTTATCGATAACCGCTCGCACGGCGACCTACTCAGCCGCGTGGTAAACGATACCGACTTAATATCCGACGGACTCATTCAAGGCTTTACTCAACTGTTTACGGGCGTTGTAACGGTTATAGGCACGATTATATTCATGCTTAACATAAATTTAAGCGTAACTCTCGTGGTTGTGCTTATAACTCCCGTTTCCATATGCGTGGCTTATTTTATAGCGCGGGCAACGCACAACATGTTTTCGCTTCAACAGACAAAACGCGGCGAACTGAGCGGACTGAGCGAAGAAATGCTCAGCGGCGTTAAAGAAGTAAAAGCGTTCTGCCGCGAGAAAATAACCGAAAAGCAATTTGACGAAACAAACGAAGCACTGCGAAAAGTGGGCGTAAAAGCAATGTTTTACAGCTCGCTAACCAACCCCGGAACACGGTTTGTAAACGCCATAGTTTACGCGGCAGTGGCGGTTGTAGGCGCGCTTATGGTAATACGCTCGCATAACGTAGGTTTTACCGTAGGCATGCTCAGCTGCTTTTTATCCTACGCCAACCAATACACAAAACCGTTCAACGAAATAACGGGCGTAATCACCGAACTTCAAACGGCGAGCGCGGCGGCCGGCAGAGTAAAGGAACTACTCGGCGAATCGGAAGAACCGAGCGACAGCGGACTCCCCGCCCTAAGCTACTGCGACGGCAGTTTGGAAATCGAGCACGTGGACTTTGCGTACAATCCCGACCGCCCACTTATTAAAGATTTGAATTTGTCGGTAATGCCGGGAACGCGCATTGCGATTGTGGGACCTACGGGTTGCGGCAAGACAACGCTTATTAACCTACTCATGCGCTTTTACGACCCGCAGAGCGGACGCATTGTAATGTCGAACACTCCCGTAACCGAAATCACCCGCAGCAGTCTGCGCGGCGCATACGGCATGGTGTTGCAAGACAGTTGGATATTCAAAGGCACGGTGGCGGAAAACATAGCCTACGGCAAGCCCGACGCGACAAAAGAGGAAATCGAGGACGCGGCACGGCGAGCGCACATACACTCGTTTATAGAAAAATTGCCCGAGGGTTACAACACCGTTATCGACGACGAGGGCGGTACGATAAGCCAAGGCGAAAAACAGCTTTTGTGCATAGCGCGTATAATGCTCACTCAGCCGCCCATGCTTATTCTCGACGAAGCGACAAGCAACATAGACACCCGCACCGAGCAAAAGATTCAATCGGCGTTTGCCGCCATGATGAAGGGACGCACAAGCTTTGTTATTGCTCACCGACTTTCAACCATTGCCGACGCAGACCTTATATTGGTTATGCGCGACGGCAACGTAATCGAGCAAGGTACTCATACCGAACTTCTCGATAAAAACGGCTTTTATGCGGAGCTTTACAACAGCCAATTTGTATAACAAGTCGCTTTTTGGCGTCAAAAAGCGGGAATCGTTTTTCCTTTTTCTATAAAAAAGCGTAAAGCACATTTTTTCTATAAAAAAGCTTGAATATTTCCTATACGTATGTTACAATAACAAAAGAGAATAATTTACAAACTTTTTACCAAGGATAGGAAATATGGTAGTAGCGATAACCGGCGGCGCCGGAAACATGGGACAAGAAGCTTTAAAAGCTTTAATAGGCGAAAATTATATTACAAAAATAAAACTGCTCGCGCACAGCCGAAAGCACACAAAAAAACTGCTTAAACGCATTAAGCCGCTTTTAAATAAAACGGAAATAGTTATGGGCAGTCTTGCCGATATTGACGTGTGCCGCAAGCTAATTGGCGGCGCGGACATAATTTTAAACATGGGCGCGGTTATTCCGCCCAAGTCCGACCAATACCCCAAGGCGGCAATAGAGTGCAATCAAATAGGCGCGGACTCGCTTTGCCGAGCAATAGAACAAATCGGCGAAAATCAACCCGTGCTTATTCATATATCTACCGTTGCATTGTACGGAAACCGCACCGCGCCGCACCTGTACGGACGTGTGGGCGACCCTTTGCTTGTAAGTCCGTTCGATATTTATTCGGCGACTAAGCTAAGGGGCGAATTTCGCGTGCTCGAAAGCAATATAAATAAGTGGGCGGTAATAAGGCAAACGGCAATGCTTCACAACAACATGCTGTCGGACAACATTCACGACGGGCTTATGTTCCACACCTGCTTTAACGCGCCGCTTGAATGGGCAACCGCGCACGACAGCGGAATACTCATGCGCAACATTCTGCGCAGATTTTCCGACGGCACGCTTCCCGAAAGTTTTTACAAGCAAGTGTACAATCTTGCGGGCGGCAAAATCAACCGACTTTACGGATTCGATACGCTTAACGACGGATTTGCCCTTGTGGGAGGCTCTGCGAAAGATTTCTTCCGCCCCGGCTACAATGCCACCCGCAACTTTCACGGCGTGTGGTACCTTGACGGCGACCGCTTAAACAACTTATTTGACTACCAAAGCCAAAGCGCGTCGGACTATTGGAAAGAGATTTTAAAAATTCACAAAGCTTATAAAATGGGCAAAATCGTGCCTAAGTCGCTTATACGCCGCTTTGCGGTCAAGCGTTTGCTTAAAGACCCCAACTCGCCAGCATATTGGTACAAGCACAACGATACGGCGCGGCTTATAGCCTACTTCGGCGGCGTAGACAAATACGAAGAATTGCAAAAACAGAGTTGGGATAAATTCCCCGTAAGCACCCGTCCAGATATTTCCGAGCCTGCCGCAAACCCCGAAGAAGTTTATTACGGCTACGACTATTCTAAGCCCGACGGCGAAATTACTCTTGCCGACCTTAAAACGGTTGCCGAGGCACACGGCGGAAAACTTATTACCGAAGATTTTGCAACGGGCGACATTTATCGCAAAGTCGAATGGGAAACGCAAGACGGCGAAAGATTTACCGCAACTCCGTTTTCGGTCCTTCGCGCGGGTCATTGGCTCAGCTCTATTTACACAGAAAACGTGTGGGACTTCGACCGCCTGAGTAAAAAAGATAAAATATTTGCGTCGGTGTGGCACGATTCGCACGAGCGCGACGAAGATATGCGTTACAGCTACGACGAAAACTTCAATGCTCACGCCGAGAAAATACAAAAATGAAAATACTTACAATCTGCTTTTCGGGAACGGGAAACACGGCAAAAATAGCCGAGCTGTACCGCGCCGCGTTTGAAAGCGAGGGCGCGCAAGTAACCGAGTTATATCTTCCCGAGGCAACCGAAAAAATAAAAGAACTCGATTTAAACGAATTCGATTTATTGGGATTCGGCTACCCTATTCACGCCTTTAACGCTCCCGAAAACTTTTTGAAATTCGCTAAAAGCTTACCCAAACCGAACGAAAACAAAAAAGCGTTTATATTTAAATCGTCGGGCGAACCGGTGCGCATGAGCGACGTAAGCTCGCTTAAACTGATTAAATTATTAAGTAAGCATGACATTACGGTTACAAACGAGTATCAGTACGTAATGCCGTATAACATAATTTTTCGTCACTCAAACGCAATGGCATACAAAATGTGGGAAACGGCGAAAAAGCTTGTGCCCGTGGATTGCCGCGAAATTCTGTCGGGAAATGCCCGAAAAGTTAAGCGCATGTTTATGGGCGGATTTTTGGCGTGGGTGCTCAGAATCGAACACGGCGGCGCGCACTTAATAGGCAGACACTTTAAAGTTACCGACAAATGCGTAAATTGCGGACTGTGCATAAAGCACTGCCCGCAAAACAACATTAAGCTGACCGATAAAGGAAAATTCAAATTCGGCAAACACTGCCTTATTTGCATGCGCTGTGTTTTTAACTGCCCGCGCGACGCAATCAAGCCGAGCATTTTAAACGGATGGCGCGTAAACGGCGCATACTCGTTTAAACCGCCCGAGACGGAAGAACCCAAAAGTAAGCACGACGACTACTGCCGCAAGGCTTATAACCGCTACTTTAACGCGGCGCAAGAAAAGATTGAGAACTTTGAAAACTCAACAACAGAAAACTGAATTTATGTATTGAAAATATACGTAAAAACGTCTTTTTCATATGCTTATCTCCTCTTTCGGGTGCCCCGTTTCGGTAGCTTTTATTGTAATACGTTGTTGCGAATTTAGCAAGCGGAGAATTTGTTGTTAATTTCTCCACCCCTTGTTTTTCCCCGCCCCAAAGGACAGGGGATAGATTAAGGATAAGACCCCTCGGCTATGCTCGGGGTGACAATAGGCTGTTTTGTCACCTCGACCACAACCACACACTGTCACCTCGACCGTAGCGGAGAGGTCTTTTATTATTATCCACACTTTAATTCCCCCGTTAATCTGTCGGGGGATTTTTTAAAGGATTAGATTCCTCCGCTTCGGTCGGAATGACCGAAAACCTTAAACAAGGGATGTCAACCCCTTGCATTTAGGGGGCGCGACGCGTTAAGCAAACAGCCCTGTTCGCTGTTTGCAACCTAAGCGCGCAAGTGCTTTGCCGGAAATGATAGTTTAAAGGGGCGGGACACAGCCGAAAGTGTCCCGCCCCTTATCGTTTTTGTTAAGCTTTTGTCGATAAAAAAGCGTATTTAATTTTTACTCATACTCCACAACGTCAACCCATTTGCTTAAAAATTCTTTTTCTTCGGGTTTGCCCTTAACCGACTGACTTGCGGCTACAATCGGCAACCATTTAAGCACGTACTGACGCGCGGTGTCGCTCTTTTTGCAGAAAAGTTTGAGATATTTTTCCGCCATATCTTCTTTTTTCGCCAAACGGAAAAGTAAATACGTGCGGGCAACGTCCGCGCTTGCGTTACCTTGCGTTGCGTGCGCCCAGTCGATTATATAGGCGTCGCCGTTTTCGGTTATAATCACGTTGCTCGGGTTATAGTCGCCGTGGCACAGCTTTGTGTGCTTAGGCATGCTTTCGAGCCTGACGTTAAGCTCGTAGCGCACCGTTGCCGAAAAGTCGGTTTCGCTTATCTTGCGGGTCATTTTGTCTTTAAGCTTGTTGAGAAGCGGAACTTTTTTCTCGTGCATTTTAATCTGCAAATCCACGAAAGTATTGAGATATTTGTCCGATTTGTCGGGATTTTCGTCCATAAGCTGAGCGATTGTCTTCCCATCAATCAAGTCCATTACTATTGCCCAGCGTCCGTCGTCAAGGCGTGTAACATCGAAGATTTTGGGAATTTTAAGTCCCGATTCCTCTACGCGCGCCTGATTCAATGCCTCGTTGAGAACATCGGACTTAGCTTTGTTTGCATCGAATACTTTTATAACCTTGTCGCCGTCGCGGTAAATGATTTTGTCGTTTCTCTCGGCAATTACCTTATCGAGTTTCATATACTATTTCCTCCCTATATCTTTATTTGCTTTTTTTGCCGTAGTAGGCAGTTAAATACATCTCTTTGATTTCGCTCATAAGCGGATAACGGGGATTCGCGCCCGTGCATTGGTCGTCAAACGCAAGTTCCGTCATCTCGTCTAAGCTCTCTAAGAATGTCTTTTCTTCTATACCGTAGTCTGCGATTGTCTTTTTGATTCCGATTTTCACTTTGAGTTCTTCTATTGCCGCAATGAGATTTTCGAGTTTCTCTGTGTCGTTCTTGCCCGTGATTCCCAAATACTCGGCAACTTCGGCGTAACGACGGAGTGTGTGCGGGTACGCATACTGCGAGAACGTACCCATTTTGCGGGGGCATTCCGCGGCGTTAAAGCGCATAACTTCGGTAATAAGCAAAGCGTTTGCAACGCCGTGCGGCAAGTGGTGGAACGCGCCGAGCTTATGCGCCATCGAGTGGCATACTCCCAAGAACGCATTTGCAAAGGCAATGCCCGCCATAGTGCTCGCGTCTGCCATTTTCTCACGCGCGACCGCATCGGCAGCACCCTTTTCGTAAGCGGTGGGAAGATTTTCGAATATAAGCTTTGTGGCAACGAGAGCCTGCCCGTCGGTGTACGGAGTTGCCATAACCGAGGCGTAAGCTTCAAGCGCGTGAGTGAGCGCGTCGATACCCGACGCGGAAGTCAAGCCGCGCGGCATGTTCATCATAAGGTCGGCGTCGATAATAGCCATTTTGGGCAGAAGTTCGTAGTCGGCAAGCGGATATTTAATGTTGGTGCTCTCGTCCGTTATAACGGCAAAGGGAGTAACCTCGCTGCCCGTACCTGCGGAAGTGGGAACGGCGATAAAGTAAGCCTTTTCGCCCATTTTGGGGAAGGTGTACACGCGCTTGCGAATATCCACAAAGCGCATTGCCATGTCCATGAAATCGGCTTCGGGATGTTCGTAAAGCACCCACATGATTTTGCCTGCGTCCATAGCCGAGCCGCCGCCGAGCGCGATTATGCAGTCGGGTTCGAACGCGCGCATGGCTTCCGCGCCCTCGCGCGCACAGCCGAGCGTAGGGTCGGGCAGAACTTTAAAGAAAGTCGTATGAACGATTCCCATTTCGTCGAGTTTATCGGTGATAACTCTCGTGTAACCGTTTTTGTAAAGAAATTCGTCGGTTACTATAAAGCAACGCTTTTTGCCCATTACCGATTTAAGCTCGTCGAGCGCAACGGGCAAGCACCCTTTTTTATGATATACTTTTTCGGGCAACCTGAGCCACAACATATTTTCTCTCCTTTCCGCAACGGTTTTTATGTTTATAAGATGTTTTACGCCTACGTTCTCCGACACCGAATTGCCGCCCCACGAGCCGCAACCCAAAGTAAGCGACGGAGCGAGCTTAAAGTTGTAAAGGTCGCCTATTCCGCCGTGACTCGACGGAGTGTTCACAAGGATTCGGCAGGTTTTCATTCTTGCCGCAAATTCGTCTATTTTGTCCTTGCCCGTCTGCACGTTTACGTACAGGCTGGAAGTGTGACCGTAACCGCCGTCGGCTACAAGCTGTTCGGCTTTACCGAGCGCGTCGGAGAAATCCTTTGCACGGTACATTGCAAGCACGGGGCTGAGTTTTTCGTGCGCAAATTCTTCTTCGGGCATTACGCTCGTTACCTCGCCTATCAAAATCTTTGTGTCTGCGGGAACTTTAACGCCGGCAAGACCCGCAATGGTGTGAGCGGACTGACCCACGATTTTTGCGTTGAGCGCGCCGTTAATAAGAATCGTTTTGCGCACCTTTTCGCATTCTTCGGCGTTAAGAATATAGCAACCGCGCTCTTTAAATTCCTTTTTCGCCGCGGCATAAACTTTATCGAGTATTATTACCGATTGCTCGGACGCGCAAATCATGCCGTTATCGAAAGTTTTGGAATGGATAATCGAGTTTACGGCTACGTTTATATCGGCGGAATCGTCGATAATTGCGGGAGTGTTGCCTGCGCCTACGCCCACTGCGGGTTTCCCAGAGGAATATGCCGCCTTAACCATGCCGGGACCGCCGGTTGCCAAAATTATATCCGCGCTTTTCATCAGCGTGTTCGTCATTTCCAAACTCGGAACGTCTACCCAAGAAATTATTCCCTCGGGCGCGCCCGCTTTTACCGCCGCCTCCAAAACAATTTTTGCCGCCTCTATGGTACAGTTTTTCGCACGGGGGTGCGGGCTTATTATTATGCCGTTACGCGTTTTAAGGCAGATAAGCGACTTGAAGATAGCCGTACTTGTGGGGTTTGTTGTGGGAATAACCGCCGCCACAACGCCGATAGGCTCGGCAACCTTTTTAATGCCGAACTGAGTATCTTCCTCTATAACGCCGCAAGTTTTGGTGTTCTTATACGCGTTGTAAATATACTCGGCGGCATAGTGATTTTTGATAACCTTATCTTCCACTACGCCCATACCCGTTTCTTCCACCGCCATTTTGGCAAGAGGAATACGCATTTTGTTAGCAGCCGACGCCGCCGCCAAAAAGATTTTGTCTACTTTTTCCTGCGAAAACGTGGCAAATTCCCTTTGAGCCGCGCGCACTTGCTCTATTCTTTCGAGCAGGCTTTCTACGCTGTCTACAATAGCCGTTTTTTCCATTTTATATGCTCCTTAAAAAAATTATTTTCTCTTTGTTTGTTTGCGGCACAAGTCCGTTTTAATCGGATTCGTTCTTTAAAGTATCTTCGAGTTGTTTGCTCAAAAGTGCCAACGAAGCCGCCAAATCCTCGTACTTAACCGCAATGTTTTCGGGCAGATTCAGATGTGTGGGCGCAAAGCTCCAAACCGCTCTTATGCCGCTTTCCGCCATTTTATCGGCAACCCGTTGCGCCTCGGCTTTGGGAACCGTGATTATGCCCACCTGAATGTTAAGACGACGCACCGTGTTTGCAAACGAGTCGAAACCGAGAACGGAAATGCCGTTTATCTTTTTACCCACAAGTTCGTGGTTAATATCGAACGCCGCAACTATGTTGAGTCCGTAGTTTTTAAAGCCTTCGTATTTTAATAGAGTGCTGCCTAAACTCCCCACTCCGCACAGCACCGCGTCGTGCGTGTTGTGCAGTCCCAAAAAACTTTCTATGCTCACTATAAGCTCGGCAACCGCAAACCCGAGTTTTGGTTTGCCCGATTCGCTCGATACAAGCGCAAGGTCTTTGCGAACTTGCACGGGGTTAAGCCGCAGTTCGTCGGCAATGGCGGTGGAAGACACGTTCTCCGCCCCCTCTTTTAATTTGTCACGAAGAAACCGCAGATATGTGGGTAATCTCGAAATAGTCGCTTTTGATGCAACCACATCCTCTTTGACTTCTATCATGCCGCGCTCCTTTGTCGATTTATGATAATTCTTTATCTCCCCTTTTCCGCGCTTCAAGCTTTTGAAACCGCATTTACGAAAAATGAATCGATAAATTATTATCGATAATATTATATCAATAGTATTTGCTTTTGTCAAACAAATTACAAGCTCCGCTGTAATTATTTTACAACGGAGCTTGGATTTAATCTGGGGTTATAGTAAATCCTCCTGACTGTTGATTGCCTTTTCGCCTTCGGCGCGCTCTACGGGCACGTATTCGCCCTTGCTTGTAAGGCGGCGAGCTTTTACGTTATCGGAAAGCATATTCTGCATTTTGGCGAATATTGCCGCTTTAACTCTGCCGTCGAGTACCGGTGTTGCAATCTCTACGCGCTTATCGGTGTTGCGGGTCATAAGGTCGGCGGAAGAAATAAACACGTCATCGCCGTTTTCACCGAAACAATAAATGCGCGAGTGTTCCAAAAATCTTCCGACAATGCTTATAACTTTTATGTTTTCGGTATTGCCGCTCAGTTCTGGGAGCAAACAGCAGATGCCGCGCACAATAAGCCGAATCTTAACTCCCGCCTTGCTTGCCTTTACAAAGCGGTTAATCATATCGAGGTCGGTCAAGCTGTTCATTTTAGCGTAGATTGCGGCTTTTTCTCCCCTCTCGGCTTTTTCCGTTTCGCGGTCGATATAGCCGAGCAGTCCGCTTTTAAGAGAGTGCGGCGCAATTAAAAGCTTTTCGTAATCCTGCTCTATGTTGCCGATTGCAAGGTTACGGAAAAACGCCGCGCCGTCGCGCCCGATTTCCTCGTTTGCAGTAATAATGTTAAGGTCGGTATAAAGGCGGCTTGTGACCTCGTTATAATTGCCCGTGCCTAGGTGCGTAATATATTTAACTTCGCCGCCTCGGTTAAGCACAATGCTTATAATTTTGGAATGGACTTTGTAATTGCCCACTCCGTAAAAAATGGTGCACCCCGCCTCTTTGAGCACGTGCGCGTAATAAAGATTGTTTTCTTCGTCGAATCTTGCGCACAGCTCGATTACCACGGTAACATCGATTCCGTTTTCGCTTGCGCGCTTTAACGCCTCGACTATGCGCGAATGATTGTCGAGTCTGTAAATGGTGATTTTTATGCTTGCGACTTCCTTACTCACCGAACACTCGTCGAGAAGGCGCACAAGCGAAGAAAAGCTGTCGTAAGGATACGATAAAAACACATCGCTTCGCATAACGCGTTCTATCATACTGCCGTCGCTTGCCGAAGGAGCTTTTGCGCGAAAAGGCGGGTACTTGTATTTAGCCGCTTCCCGCTCGGGCAGAATATCGCCGAGCTTGCTTAAATACTTGCAGTCGAGCGGATAGTCGTGAGTAAATACCTGCTTGTTTTTTATACCGAGATTTTCGGTAACAAATTCGACGTCTTCGTCGTCGAGTCCGTCGGTTTCGAGCCGAACCGCGCCGAACGACGAGCGCATTTCAATCTTCTCTTTAAGGTACTTTGCAAAATCGAAATCGTATTCGCTGTCGCAGTCCGCCTCGTCGGTTTCGAAGTCGGCGTTGCGAGTAACCCGCACGAGCGATTTTTTCAGACACTTATAGCCGGCAAACGCGGTATGCCCGAGTTCTTTAACTATATCTTCGAGCGTTATAAACGCACCGCCTTTTTCAAACACGTAAATCGGCTTTACCTTAGCGGGCAACGGCATAACGCCGAGCATTTTGCGCTCGCTCTTTTCAAGCCGCATAAGTAAATATACATGCGAGTTTTCAAACCGCATAAGGGGGTGCTTTGCGTCCAAAACCATAGGCGACAGAAAAGGCATAACCGACGAATTGAAATACTTTTTAAGCTCGGCTTTGCGGCTGTCGGAAAGCTTGCCGCGAACCTGCTTTATGCCGCATGCTTTAAGGTCGCGTTTTAATTCCGCAAATATCTTTTCCGCCTCGGCGCAAAGTTTTTTCGTCTGTGCGAAAATTCCGCCGAGCTGTTCCGCCGCGGTAAGCTTTGTTTTGTTTTCTCGCGTTTTGGGACTCACCGAATCCTGATTTACAAGACTTCCCACACGCACCATGTAAAACTCGTCGAGATTACTGCAAAATATCGAAAAGAATTTGCACCGTTCGAGTACGGGCACGCTTTTATCCGCCGCCTGACTGAGAACGCGTTTGTTGAACAGAAGCCAACTGTACTCTCGGTTAATATACTCGTTTTTTATAAACACTTTTGTATTCCCCTGTTTTGTTTTTGTCGGTATTTTCTTACAGTATATGCTTGCGACATATGCGCGTTAATGTTTTTATTTATCGCCGAACGATATTCCTATATTGCGCCCCGATTCAATCATGGGGTGGTCGAGCGGCACCCATTTGGTTTTGCCAGCAATATCCTCTATTTTATTATGCGTTATTTTATCGCCGTGTATTGCAACGGTTGTGCCGAATAAGCCCTGCTTGCACAAATATCCCGCATACGCGCCCACCTCGGTGGAAAGCGCGCGGTCGAGCGCGCTCGGCGAACCTCCGCGCTGAATATGCCCCGGAACCACAACGCGCGTTTCCACTCCAGTGCGCGAATTGATTTCGCGTGCAAGACGGTTTGTGGCGGTAACGTCGCCGCTCTGACTGCGTAACGCGGCACGTTCCTTCTTTTTGAGTCCCGCTTCGCTCATTTCGATAGCTCCCTCGGCAATCGCTATTATGCTGAACGCCTTGCCCGCCTCGGCACGCTCCGAAACTTTTTTGCAAACCACGTCGGTATCGAACGGAATTTCGGGCAAAAGTATAATATCCGCACCGCCCGCAATACCCGCATAAAGAGTGAGCCACCCCACTTTGTTCCCCATTATTTCTATAAGCATTGTTCTGCCGTGGCTCGCCGCAGTGGTGTGTATGCGGTCTATGCACTCGGTTGCCACGTCAACCGCCGAATAAAAGCCGAAGGTTACGTCAGTGCCGAAAATGTCGTTGTCTATCGTTTTGGGAAGCCCCACTACATTGAGTCCTTCGGCGCAAAGAAGTGCCGCCGACTTATGAGTTCCCGCACCGCCCAAAGTGAGAAGCGCGTCGAGTCCCATCTTTTTGTAGTTCTGCTTCATCTTTTCCACTTTGGTCGAATTGTTTTCTTCAACCTTCATTTTTTTGAACGGCTGACGGCTTGTTCCGAGAATCGTGCCGCCTATATTCAGGATGCCCGAAAAATCTTCCGGCTTCATTTTTTTGTATTCGCCGGCAATCAATCCGCCGTAGCCGTCGGCAATACCGTAAATTTCCACGTTTTTTATGTTGTTATAAGCGTATTTGGCAAATCCGCGAATAACCGCATTGAGAGCGGGACAGTCGCCGCCCGACGTTAAAATACCTATTTTCATTTTTTTGCCTCCCCTTTAACTCCGATTTTTATTGTTTTTATATCCGCTTACGGCATGACCGCATAATAGCGTTATATCCGCTTACGGTATAACGGTAAAATGAATGTTATATCCGCTTACGGTATAACGGTAAAATGAATGTTATACCCGCTTACGGTATGACGGTAAAAATATTATGACATTTTTTTCAACGGATTTACAAGCGTTTTTGCGGGATTTATTCAATCTTTCGGAATTTCACGCCGCAGTAAAAACAATGCGTATTGACAAACCCGTCTTTATGCTGTATAATTTATTGTGCGTTATGAACACACAAAATAAACAGATTAAAATCTCGCTGTACGTGCTTACGGCGGCGATGCTCGCGGCGGGATTACTTTTAACCTTTACGGTATCCGACTATTACATATTCAACCGCATAGGCGAATTTAACGCGCTGTTTGCGATAAGTCAGATAATAAAAAAATCGGGTTATCTGCTCATTCCGCTTGCCGTGTATTACAACAAAAACCGTTGCTCGGATATAGCTAAATACATATTACCGCCGTTTGTAATAATATCGTGTTTTACATTCGGGCAGTTTTTCAAAGTTAGCTTGCAGTCGTCCGCGCCCGCCGCAGAGGCGGTATACGCGCACATAAACGAATTTATTCCATCGTGGCTGAATATTGCGGCATACTTCTTGCAGTGCGCGCTGTGTCTTTCGATATGCGCTCTTTTGTTTGTGCAAAGCGGCTTTAAAGCGGATAAAAAGAGTTTTATACTCTTGCCGTTTGCATTGCTCGGCGTTATTCCGCTTAACTTGTTCGAAAACTTTTTCGATATAAACAAAATATCGCAGAACAGTTTTTTGCGCTTTAAAAACTTTACCGTGTGGCACCTTGCCGTCGTGCTCGTTTTAATAGGCGCGAGCGTAGGCGCGTACTTCTTTTTAAAGCGGCAAACAACAGAAAATCGCCGCTGTTATCTTGCCGCGGGAGCAATCGCACTACTGATTCAGTATCACAGCAAAGACTCGATGTTGCTCGGCGACGGTTACAACGTGTACAAAACCGTATTTGCGGCAATCCCCTTGTTTATATGCAACATAGGCGTTTACGTTGCGTCGCTGTCGGTGTTTTTGCATAAAAAAGTACTGTACGCAATTTCCTTTTTCGTACACGCCGCAGGCGCGGTGACTGTTTTTGTGTACTTCGGCAAAAACGAGATGTCGAACTACGGAATATTTTGCAGTTACTCGATTCTGTATTTTTGCCTTACTCACAGTCTGCTGTTTATTCTGTCGGTTATGCCCGCGGCTTTGGGAATATATAAATTCCGTTACAAAGACTGCGTTGTGCCGCTTGTGTATTACTGCGTTGTGATAATAGTTGCGGCGGTGGCAAGCGGGCTCGTTTCGTCGGCATCTATGAGTTTTACTCATAACGGCTATACACTTAACGAGTCGGAATGGCTTACGCCGAATTACGCCTTTACTCAGATAAATCCTCTGCCCGTAACGCTTCCCGTAATTCCGCTTAAAATATGGCGGTGCAACCTTAATCTGCTTTATCTTGTAATTCTGTACGCCGCATATGTGGGAATCTTTTTTGCCTTTAACGGACTGTGCAAGCTGTTCGTACTTATAAAGAGCAAGATTGCCGAGCGGATATACTCGCCGCAAGTTACCGTGGCAGGCGCGGAAATTGCCGCAACCGAAACAGGTAAAAACGAAGAAAATAAACCTGCGATACCCACTGCCGAAACCGCGGAAGAACTTTATCCGAAAAAATAAAGCCGACCGCATGTTGAAAATCAAAGAATAGCCGCGAATCGTTCTATGGTGTTTTCAAGTACCATTTTGCCTACGTCGGCTTTTTCTATTTCGTATTTAAGCCGCACTTTGCCGGGCTCCGACTTATTCGCCGCCCCTATGCGGTGTTCGTAATATCTTACGTAAGTTGCAAAGTCCTGCATATCGTTGCCCACTTCAAGCGAAAAAAGAATGTGGAAAAAAGTATTGCAGAAAAAGTCGTCGTTCATTTCGGAAATAAACTTTTTGCCTATAATCTCCTGCATGGCGTTTTCATAGCGCGCGGGGTGGTCGAACACAATCCGACTGCCCACTTTTATTTTGTCGAAGTCCACGTCTTTGAGCCAACGCATAAAGTGCGTAACCGTTTCGTTGAACGGCAACGCCGAATCTCCCGTACTGTCGCCTGCTATGCGGGCAAACGTGGAGTACCCCAAAATATACTTGACAAGTGCCTGACTGTACGGCTTTATATTTACCGATATTCCTATGCGTGACTCGACAAGGTGCGAAAACAACTCGTTAATAAGTCCCAAAAGCATATTCTCGGCCGCCGCCATCTGCCCCTTTTGCGAAGAATCCAAACAACGACGAAACAGCATGTTAAGCTGACGGTCTATATTTTTAAGGCTATCGTTCAGACTGCCCATAAGCTCGTTTACGAAATCGTCTATAAGCATGAACCGCTTGTTTTTGTAAATTATCTTATGCTCGATTTCCGACCAAAAGCTGTTTACAAGCGACTTTATTTGAAGCTCGTAATTGTACTTTTCGCCGCCCAGTTCAACAAAGCCGTCGATACGGTAAATTTCGAGCCCGTTCTTCTGATACTCGGGTTGAGGCGTGCCGAGTCTTAGCCTTAAATGCTTTTTGCCCTCGGGACAGTAGTAGCCGTCGCCCGCGTCGATTTTAAACAGTTCTTTAAGCTTTTCGTACAACGCGGCTTCGTCTTGCAAAAACCTGCATTCGAGCCGTATACCCGCAATGTCCGAACACGCGCCCACAACCTCTTGCGCCGAATACTGCTTGTACAAATTGTTGCGTATTATTTTCTCCCTGAGCGACGATTCCGATTTTATGCGGTGCGTTACGCCTACCAACGCATCGAATTCTTCCAACTCTTTTTCAAGATACGCGGAGATTTTCGCCGCGCTTTTGTTGTAGCTTTCGCGCTTACTTTCAAGGTCGGCGCAAGCCTTGTCGATATATGAAAATAAGTCGAGTTTTTCCGTTTGTTCCGCCATGCAGTAACCCCTTTTTCGTGAGATGTTTTTCTCTGCCTTAATATTCCGTTTTGCGAAATTTTAAGCTTACTGTTTGTATCTTGCCTTAGCCACCGCGCGTTTCCAACCCAAAACAAGCTTCGTGCGTTTTTCTTCCGATATGCTCGGTTTAAACACTCTGTCGATAAAATCCGCTTTTTGGAGCATTGCCGCCGTTTGTCCTCCCACCGTACGCGCCGCAAGCATTGCCGCACCCAAGGCGGTTGTTTCGATTATATGCGGTCGCACGAGTTCGCAACCCGAAATATCCGCCAAAAACTGCATGAGCAGATTATTCGCGCACGCGCCGCCGTCTACCGTAAGACGCTCGGGTTTAATGCCCGTGTCGCGCTCGATTGCATGTATTACGTCAAAGCACTGATACGCAATCGATTCGAGCGTTGCGCGTATAATGTGCTCGCGCGAAGTACCGCGAGTAATTCCGCAAATCGTGCCGCGAGCGTCGCTGTCCCAATACGGCGCGCCGAGTCCCACAAACGCGGGCACAACGTACACGCCTCCGCTGTCCGCTACTTTCAGCGCGGCGGTTTCGCTCTCGGCAGCCGAAGATATTATGCGCATTTCGTCGCGCAACCATTGCACCGCAGAACCGCCCGTAAACACACTGCCTTCCAACGCATAACAAGGGAGTCCGTCGGCGTCGGCGGCAAGAGTTGTTATAAGGCCGCGCTTACTCGCAACGCTTTCGCCGCCCGTATTGCAAAGCAGAAAACAGCCCGTGCCGAACGTGCATTTCATTGCCCCGCGCGAAAAGCATCTCTGCCCGAAAAGCGCGGATTGTTGGTCGCCCATTACCGCGCACACGGGCACTTCGCGTCCGAATATATCTTTGCCGATTACACCGTATATATGCCCCGACGGATAAACCGCGGGCAGAGTTTCCCTTTTAACCGCAAACAGTTGCAGTAAGTCGGAATCCCATTCCTTTTTGTGTATGTTAAACAGCATTGTGCGCGACGCGTTTGTATAATCGGTGGCGTAAATGCCGCCGCCCGACAGAATATACATAAGGTACGTATCAATTGTGCCGAAACGCAGACTTCCCGCCTTTTCGGCTTCTTTTGCCGCAGGTACGTTATCGAGTATCCACTTTATTTTCGTTGCCGAAAAGTACGCATCGGGCATAAGACCCGTTTTATCGTAAATAAGCTTGTCGCACCCCGCCTCTATAAGTCTGCCGCATTCGTCGGCACTGCGGCGGCACTGCCATACTATCGCGTTGTATAAAGGCTTGCCTGTGCGCTCGTCCCACGCAACCACCGTTTCGCGCTGATTCGTAATGCCTATCGCCTCTATGCCAGCCGAGTCTACGCCTAAGCTTTTTACAACCTCGTGCAACACGTAATACACCGAACTTATAATCTCGTTGGGGTCGTGTTCCACCCAACCCGCTTTCGGATAAATCTGACCGAGCTCGCGTTGCGCAAAAGCAGCCGTTTCGCCTTGTTCGTCAAATACGATAGCTCTTGTGCTTGTCGTGCCCTGATCGAGTGCCAGAACAAATTTTCCTTTGTTTGCTTTCATTCTTAAATTATACCATTAAAAGGTAATAAATGCAAGGTTTTTTCCGTATTGTACCGCACTCGGCAAAAAAGCCATTCCGCACCTATCTTATATAAAATATACGCAATTTCGATTAAATGCTTGCCAAATAAGCATTTTTAGGTTATACTTATATAGTTAGAATGGTAAGTTATGCGCTCGGCGCGACAACCGTTTTAAGAGGTGTTTTAAATGGCTGAACAAGTCGAAAAATCGAATATACCGAACACCGAATCCGAAGTTGCTATCGGCGCGCAATCCGAAGTATCGGCGTCCGAAGTTGCTATCGGCACGCAACCCGAAGTATCGGCATCCGAGGTTGCTATCGGCGCGCAATCCGAAGTATCGGCATCCGAAGTCGCTATCGGCGCGCAACCCGAAGTATCGGCATCCGAGGTTGCTATCGGCACGCAACCCGAAGTATCGGCATCCGAAGTCGCTATCGGCACGCAACCCGAAGTATCTGCCACGGACGCGACAGACATATCGGTGCATTACGACGATTCGGTTTCTCCGTATGCGGATATGACCGCTCACGATAAAAAGGTACTCGCCGTAAAATATATTCTTTTGTCGGTTGCGGCAATGGCAGGCATTTTTTTGTCGCAGTTATTCCGCTTTATAGAGCCGCTCTTTATATATGTGGCGCGCGGATACCTGCGCACAATGTTCTTTTATATTTTCGGCGGCGTGTTCTTAATAGCGTTTACCGTTGCAATGTTCTTTGCGATAAAAAAGCTTACGGGCTACAACGTGTTTTCGCGCAAAACTCCCAAGCTTTCGCTTAAACGCAGTCTTATTATTTACGCATGCGCCCTTGTTCCCGTTTTCATAGTTTCGGCGGCACTCGGCTTTAACTTAAAGGTTGTGTACGAACTCGGCAACCGCGTAACTCAGTATCAGGTTGTAACCAATGCGGTTATGTACGCCTACGGCGCGGTTAGGCTCATACTTATGATAATAATTATCGAGCTTGTGCAAGAGGCGGGCGAACTTCTGTATACGGGCAAGTATTGCAATATTATCCCGTGGGGCGGAATTGCGCTTACGGTAATATGCGGGTTTTTAGACGTACTCGTATCTCACCTTACAGGCGGAACGATGCTGTTTGCATGGCTGTATGTTGCGTTCGACATGCTTTACGGAATTATATATCTTATCGGTAAAAAGAACTTTTTTGTAGCGTATTTCGTAAGTCTGATTATTTATATTTTATAAGCGGGTAAATTATCATGAAAAAGGAAAAGTTTATAAAATTTTTAAAATCCAATTTCATAATATGGGCGTTTATAGCAATCGCCGTTATCATCGAGCTTACGGGCGTATGCGTAACAAGCTATAAATTTTATATACGCCGTCCGTACATGCTCATATCATTACTTGCCCTGTTCTCTTGCGTGCTGTTCGGCATAAAAAATCAACGCGGGCGTTATTGGTGTTCGTTTATTATTCTGCTTGTGTGGTTTGTGCTCGACCTTGTATTTATAGTGGTTTTCGATATGACGGGTTCTACCTTCGACTACTCTATGCTTAAACTGCGCGGCGACGCCATGGCGATATTAGAGGGTATTCCCATCAACTTTGTTTACGTTTTGGTTTGCGGCATTATAATCAGTCTGTATATGGTACTTGCCCATCACTACATTCCGTACGCCCCCAAACCCGAGAGAATGGTGCATCGCGCGGCGGTGGCTTCGGTTATGGCTCTTGTGCTTGTTTTTCACGGCGGCATGGCTTACCTTGAAAACTACAAAATAAACCCCGCCGATTTAAGCTACAAACTCACCTCGGGCGAAGACGGACTTTACACCGACCGCGGAATTATAGGTAACTTTGTAGACGAACTTTACCGCGCCGCATTCTTTAACAGAGTTGCGCTCGGCGACGAAAACGAACTCGAATCCGCAATTTATTCGTCGGTAAACACCCCTACCGAAAAAGAAATAGTATTCAATGCCGACAAAGGCGCACAGCAAGTATTCGGCGCGGCAGAGGGTTACAACCTTGTAACCATACTCGGCGAAACATTCGAGTGGTTCAGCTTTATGCACGACCTTGTGCTAAACGACGAACTTTACGGAGCGTACCCCGGCGGATTCGCAAAAGCACTGCCCGACAAATCGCACGAAGAAATCGAAAATATACTGCGCAAAATTTACCCCAATCTTTACGAGCTGTACGATACATCGGTTGTTTCATTAAATCATCACTCGCGCGAAAAAACCGATATATCGGAAAATCACACCATAATCGGCAACTACCCCACAAACAGCTACATTAACTACGACTTCCCCGAAAACACCATTCCCTACTCTATGCCCAACATTTTAAACGCTTTATACGGAGTAGAGTCGTATTCGTGGCACGACGGAAACTACACGTTCTATAACCGCAATATTCACCATGAAAACGCGCTCGGATTCAAGCGGTTTACCGCAAGCGAGCAAATGGCGGAAATGTATCCCGACACTTTCACCGACTACGGTTGGAGCCAGGGCGAACACAACCTCGACGGCGACATGATAGAATCCTGCAAAAAAGAAATGTTCCCCGCCGACCGCCGCTTTAACACCTATATTACCACAATATCCATGCACGGGCAGTTCGACTACCGCGCAAACTTTATTCCGCATTATCGTATGCTCGAAAGCTACGGTTTAATCGACTCCTACGTCGATAAAAACGGCTCGCTCGAAAACAGCAAAGACCCGTTTATTTACTACGCCGCCGCAACAATCGAACTCGACCGTGCAATCGGCATAATGATGAATTATCTTAAAAACACCGATGACCTCACGCGCACAAATCCCGACGGCTCTCACCCCAAACTTATAGACAATACGCTTATAGTGCTGTTCGGCGACCATAACGCATATTATCAGGGCTTGACAAACGACGTCAAGAATCTGCCCGCTCAGCCCGGCAGATACGACGAACGCAATTACACCGACCTGTTCAGAGTTCCGCTTATCGTTCACGTGGGAAATCAGACCGAGCAAGTTAAAATAACCAAATTCACCTGCACGACCGACGTCGTTCCCACAATACTCGACTTACTCGGCATACATTACTATAACAGCCTGAGCTACGGTCAAAGCATATTCACCGACGACGAAAGCATATTGTACTCGCGCGCTTACAACGTGTTTATAACCGATAAAATTTACTTTACATCAATTAACAATATCCGTTGGCAAGACGCAAGCGTTGACGAAACGTATATAGAAGAAGTTATAAGACCCAAAGCAGTGGAACTTCTTACAAAAACAAGTTTGGTAAACCGAATATTCTACTACGACTTTTTAAGCGGCGACCGCGCCCAAACATATTACAGTAAACTTACGGAACTCAATTCGTAAAACCCGTAGAAACGCAACAAAAAAACTCTCACCCGCATGTTAGAGTTTTTTTTGTAAGATTTCTTTTTAATGTTTAATTACTTTTTGAACGTGAGTTCGCCAACGCCGATGTCGATAGTAATTTTGCCGTCTTTAATGGTGCCTTCTATGCTATCGCCGTCTACGGTAAGAGTAATTTTCTCGCCGTCTACTTTGTAAGTACCCTCAGCATTCATATCCTCGCCTGCTTCCACGTCATTGCCGTCTGCGTCCTTAGCGGTAGCGCTCATTTCGAATTTGTCGCCGCTTTTAAGTTTAAGCGAAATCGTAATTACGGGTCCGCCCTGAGCGGTCACGTCCATAGTAGCCTTGTATGTACCCGTTACGCCGCCGCAAGCTACAAGCGTTGCGCCCATACAGATAACAACTGCCAACAATCCGAATACTTTTGCCAACTTTTTCATTTTACCAAAAAATCCTCCTTTTTTTGATAAAATAATTATATAATAGATACCCACCCCCGTCAAGCGTTTTGACCAAATTACAGTTACAATTTTGTATTTTGTTGTATTTTCGATTTTTGCGGTTTTTGCGGGTTTCGCCGACCGCATAAAAATTTCGCCGCTTCTTTTTTTCTTAAAAGAAGCGGCGGAGTTGTTTACTCTCTTTTTCCTTTCCATATGACCGCGCTTGCGTCTTGCGCCGCCTCGGCTAAGCAGTCGGCTGAATTAACGCCCTTTAACGCTTTATCTATCGCGGTAGGCAAATAAGTCTGTTCCAAAGTGCCGAACCCGCAAAGGTCGGGTGCGGGCTTAGCCTGCAAAAGATTGGAAATTACGTGCTCGTCTTGCTGCATAATAGGCTTAACGTCTTTTTTGGCAGAGTAACTTTTATAAAGAACGGCAAGCTTATCCGATTTGCCCTGCAAAAACTCGGCAATTCCGAAAGCGCGGGTGCGGTGCGCCGAACTTGCGTTTACACCGACGGCAAAAGTCTGCAATCTGTTAAAGCCGAAAAGAGGAGTCAGCTCTATTTCCGCATCGGGATATTTTTCCGAATACATGCGGCGTTCCGACGTGGTAAGCACCGAAAACGCGGCTTTTTCATTACCCATGGCGTCGCTCTCGTTTGCCGCGTCTTTTAAGACTTGCACGCAACCGTCGAGCGCGTTTATTCCTCGGGAGTCGCTAAACGTGAGCTTTGTTTTTGCGGCGTTAAGCATTTTACCGCCGTTTTCCGTAAGCGCCGCCTCGTACAAAAGCGACTGTTTTGCCGGGGCGAGTTTTTCGAATCCGGCAAGCTTCTTATCTTTAAGGTCGGCGCAAACGCCTATAAGTTCGTCGAACGACTGAGGCGGCATTGACACAATGGCGCGGTTGGTTGCAAGCATGTATACGTCGGTAAAAAGCGGCACAGCCATTGTTTTGCCCTGATAAAGGCATGCTCTGCGCGCCGACTCGTTTAATTCGTCGGTTTTAATCTTACTTACGCCTATGCGGTTTGTCAAATCGTCAAGCTGTTTTTCTTCCGACAAATCCGGTATCATATCGGCGTCGAACATAAACACGTCGGGCGCGGTGCCGAGCTCGAACGCCTCGGAAAGACGAGCCGAAATATCCTCGACAGGCACAAACGAAATATATGCAACGGCATCGAATTCACGCACCATTTGCCTTATTTCCGTTTCAGCAGTGGAGTTATTTGGCTGAATACACCATATTCGCGGCGCGGGGTCGTCCTCTTTTGCGCACCCCATAAGCATGGTTGAAAATATCAAACCGAGCATTACGGCAAAAAACTTTTTCATGCTTTTATAATGCGGAATTAAGGGAAAGAATATACCACGAACGTACGTTGAATTTGTCACCTCGACCGAAGGCGTTGCCCGTATGGGGTTTGTCGCCTCGACCGAAGACGTTGCCCCGCATGGGCATTTGTCACCTCGACCGAAGCGGAGAGGTCTTTTTTAGATTCCTCGACTTCGCTCGGAATGACAGTATTCGAGTACGGCAACGAACACGTAGCGAAAAGACGTTGCGCTATGCCCCGCCGTAAAGGGCGCAAAAAAGCGACGAGTGTGCATGTCGCTCGTCGCTTTTTTGCAATAAAAGTAAAAGGAAGGTATGTATTGGTTAATTTATTTGCAGTGCGGACATTTAGGCTCCGCGCTCTGCTCGGGGGTTTGTTCGGCTGTTTGTTCGGCTGTTTGTTCGGACTTCACGGCGGAAGCGCAACCCGAACACGCAGAACAATTTCCGCCGCAGTCGCAACCCGATTTACCTTTAATCTTATTTATGATTATAAAGGTAACCGCCGCGACAAACGCTACGCAAACAACAACGAGTATTGCTATTTCCCAGCCGTTCATGCCGCAGTCTTTTCCTTTTTGCCGCGCTTGTTAAAAATCTTGCCCTTGTTTTTAAGAACGATAAGCGTAACAACCGCCGCAATCACAGCCGCCCATATAAACGCCGTCCACCACCAACTGCCGATTGTGTAAACCGCCGCGCTCGTAAGATAGCTTGCTACAAGCCAGAATACAACCGTCATTGCGAATCTTCCTTTGGGCAGTTCGGCTTTTGCCGTAGCGCATGCCGCAAAGCAAGGAATAGTAGTCATGTTAAACGCTATAAACGATATTATGGCGGGAACGGTTATGCCTGCAACCTGAGCCATTATGTAAGCGTCCGACGCGCCCTCTGCCATTTCTTCGAGTTCGAGAAGAACCGAGGGGTCTATGTTAAGGCTGCTTACAACCGCACTGAGGCACGCCGCCAAAGTTGCGAATGTAGCAATTACGTTTTCTTTTGCGATTAAGCCCGTCAATGCCGCAACCGCGAACACCCAGCCGTATTGACTCATTGCCGAGTTGTTTAAGCCGAATCCGAGCGGCGTAAACAGCGGCTGAATAAGCTTACCTAAACTTGCGAGTATCGAATCGTTCATGCCCTCGTCGGGAAGGTAATGCCAACTCCAATCGAGGTGACTGAACAGCCATATAATAACGGTAGACGCGAATATGATTGTAAACGCTTTTTTAACGAAGTGTTTTGTTTTGTCCCACAAATGAAGCATGAGATTTTTGAATCTCGGCCAATGATATGCGGGAAGTTCCATAATAAACGGCGGGGTTTCTCCTTTAAGCGTAGTGTTGCGCATAAGAAGTATGCTTATAATCGCAACCGCTATGCCGAGAAGATACATGCCGTAAGTTATAAGGTCGATATTGCCAAGCCCCACCATTTTGCATATTACCGCGCCGCATGCGGTGAGTATGGGAAGCTTTGCGCCGCACGAGAAGAACGGAATTACGCGAACGGTAGATATTCGTTCTTTCTCGTCGGAAAGAGTACGCGTGTTAATCATTGCGGGAACACTGCACCCAAAGCCCATAATCATGGGCAGGAACGAACGTCCCGAAAGTCCGAATTTGCGGAAAATGCGGTCGAGAACGAATGCTATACGAGCCATGTAGCCGCTGTCTTCGAGCAACGAGAACCACATAAACAGCAAGAGTATCTGCGGCAGGAATCCGAGCACCGCAAACAAGCCGCCGAGTATGCCGTCGGAAACGAGTCCCGAAAGCCACTCTACGCCTATTGCCCCGCCTACCGCCTCGGTAATAGTACCGAACAGCGTATCGAATATGTTAAACAGAATAACACCGGGCGAGAACACCGCGCCGTCGTAGAAGATTCCCACAAACGTAGCAAGTCCTTCGCTGAGTCCCAAATCGTCAAGGCTCGGAAGTCCGTTGCCTAAGCTTGCCCATGCGCCTATGTACAAAAAGTCTTCGGAGAACGTAACGTGGAATATTGCGAACAGTATTACCAAAAAGATGGGTATAGACCAAACACGGTGAGTAAGCGCTCTGTCGATTTTGTCCGACTTTGTAAGCGTTTCTTTGTTGCTCTTTGTCTTTTTGCTCGATAATTCGGCAGATATGTATTTGTAGCGCGCATCCGCCATTTCGGCTTCCAAGTCTTGTGCGCCGAGCGATAGAAGCAATTCTTTCGCTCCCTTTTCGGCAATTTCGAGTTCGTCGTTTTCAAGCAGTTTAATTGCGTGGAACAACGGCGACGCTACTTCCGCGGTTTCGAAATGAGCCTGCGCTTTTTTAAGCTTGTCGCCGAGTAAGTCGGCAAGAACCGTCACGCCTTTGCGCTCGGCGGGAAGATTTGCGGCGCGGGTCATAAGTTCTTTAATGCCCGTGCCTTTAAGCGCGGAAACTTCCACAACGGGAACGCCGAGTGCGCTCTCGATTGCCGCAACGTCAATCTTATCGCCCGCCTTGTTTACCTCGTCCATCATGTTAAGCGCGACTATTACGGGCACGTCCATTTCAAGGAGCTGAGTGGTAAGATACAGGTTACGCTCTAAGTTGGTCGCGTCTACTATATTGATTATCCCGTAAGGGTGCTCGTTTAATATGTAGTTACGCGAAATTACTTCTTCGGGTGTGTACGGACTGAGCGAGTAAATGCCCGGAAGGTCTACAATGTTTACCGCCTCGCCGCCCTTTTTACATACGCCCTCACGCTTGTCTACCGTAACGCCAGGCCAGTTGCCGACGTGCGCGGTAGAACCCGTAAGCGCATTAAACAGCGTGGTTTTTCCGCAGTTGGGATTACCCGCCAATGCAAACGTCTTCATTATTATTGCGTTCTCCTCCTTAGATTTCCACTTCAACGCAAGCGGCTTCCGCTTTTCTGAGCGTAAGCTCGTAACCCCTGAGCGTAATTTCAATCGGGTCGCCGAGCGGTGCCTTTTTACGCATTGTAAGCTCTGCTCCCGGCGTTACGCCCATATCGAATAAGCGGCGGCGTATGCGCCCCTCGCCCTTAACCGCGGTTATCTTACCGCTTTCACCTACCGTGAACTCGCTGAGCAATTTACTCATTTGTTCCTTTCTCCTTTTTAATACAGCAACCGCAAATGCGGTTTACCGAATAAACGCGTTATTGCGCGTGCGGCTTACGCAACCAATATTTTGCCCGCCAAACTGCGGTCAAGGCACACTCTGCCCTCTTTTACCACAATGATTACGCTTCCGCCCGACGACTGCAACAACGTAACTTTACTGCCCTCGGCAATGCCCATTTCCATTAAATGTTTTTTTACTTTATCGTCTGCGCCGACTTTTCTTACCATAAGTTCGCGTCCCTGCGGAGCAAGAGTAATAGGCATATTTGGTAACCTCCGTAAACAATTTTAACTTCAATTAACATTATACATATAATTATTTCGATTGTCAAGAAAAAATGTTAATTTTAATTAAAATTTTTTTATAAAATTCGGTAGATTTATTATGGAAAATATGATATAATCGATATATGGAAAACAACGGTAAAAAACTTACGGTATCGGCGGAAGATTATTTGGAGGCCGCGCTCAGACTCACGCTTCGCGGCGAACGCATTAAGGTTACGAGCGTAGCCGAACTTTTGGGTGTATCGAAGCCCGCGGTTACAAACGCACTCGGCGAACTTGCGTCAAAAGGCTACATGACAAAAGAGCCTTACGGCGATATTTATTTAACCGACGAAGGCAAAGCGATAGCCGAACGCGTATATTCACGGCACAGACTTCTGCACGATTTTTTAACGGGATTCGGGGTATCCGACAAAACAGCCGAAACCGACTGCTGTAAAATAGAGCATGATTTAAGCGAAGAAACGCTTGACTGCATACGCAGATTCATGCACGAAACAAACGAAAAGTAACCGGAAACATATAATAAATATCCGTATTCGAATATTCTGATTCAGCCGAGTAATTCCAATATATCTTCGGTTTTGAGAGCACCCGCGGAAGCGGCATTCATAACAATGCCCGAAAGGGTGTTCTTTTTTTCCTGTAATTCTATTATCTGCTGTTCTATACTGTCCTGCATAATGAGCTTATACACTTGCACCGATTTATCCTGTCCTATTCGGTAAGCGCGGTCGGTGGCTTGATTCATAACCGACTCGTTCCACCACGGGTCGTAATGAATAACAACGTCGGCGCCCGTAAGGTTAAGTCCCGTGCCGCCCGCTTTGAGCGAAATCAAAAACACTTCGGTTTTGTCGCTGTTAAACCGCGCGACAAGTTTTATGCGTTCCGCTTTGGGGGTATCGCCCTTTAAAAGATAGTGAGTTATGCCTTCTTCCGAAAGCCGCGCGCGCAGAATTTCGAGCATCGAAGTAAATTGACTGAATATAAGCACCTTATGCCCCGACTCGGTTGCCGAGCGGACAAGTTCTATACACGCGTTGAGTTTTGCGGAGTTTCCGTCGTATTCGGGATAAACAAGACGGGGTTCGCAACAAATCTGCCGCAGCTTTGTAAGCATGCTAAGCACCGCGACCTTATTTACTTTGTCGCCGAGTGCCGACACGCTCTCTTTTACAAGTCCGAGATTTGCCGTGTACAAATCGCGCTGACTGTCTTCGAGCGGACAAAGCACGCTGCTTTCCATTTTGGGAGGAAGCTCTTTTAATACTCCCGCCTTTAATCTGCGCAAAATAAACGGCTTAATAAGCCGAGCAAGCCGCGCTTTTGCCGACTCCGAACCGCGCACGATTTCGCTTTCGATTGTGTCGCGGAAACGTCCGTAATTAAATAAGTACCCAGGCATTAAAAAATCGAATATGCTCCACAGCTCCGCCAAGCTGTTTTCCACGGGTGTTCCCGTAAGCGCGAATCTGTGACTTGCCGTAAGTTTTTTTACCGCTCTTGCGTTTTTGGTTTCGGGATTCTTGATATACTGCGCCTCGTCGATAACCGCGAATTTAAATGCCGTGTCTTTGTACAGTTCTTCGTCGCGGCGAAGAAGTTCGTAGCTTGTAACAATTACGTCGAAGTCGCCGATTTCGTTTATAAGAGCTTTGCGTTCTTCACCGTTACCCGAAACGGCAAGCACTTTAAGCTCGGGCGCAAACTTTTCAAACTCGTTTACCCAATTCAGCACAAGAGTCGTAGGGCATACAATTATGCTCGTGCCGCCGCGTTTGCTCAGCAGTAACGCTATTATCTGTAACGATTTGCCTAATCCCATATCGTCGGCAAGAATACCGCCGAAATTCAGTCGGGTAAGCGTATCGAGCCAACGAAAGCCCGCTTTTTGATAGTTGCGCATAATCGGTTTAAGGCGCGGCGGCACTTCGGTCATGCTCACGGCGGCGTCGGAAAGCTCGTTTACAAGACGCTTGAATTCGTCGCTTCTCTCCAAGTGAAAGAAGCCGTTTTTAAGCTCGTCGTCGAGATACGGCGCGTACCACACGGGCAGATTTAGCCCGTCGGTATCTTGTGCCGCCGCCTCGGCAATTTCGCTCAGAGCCTCGATAGAAGAATCCACAAGGTCTACAAACGAGCCGTCGGTAAGTCGAACATAGCTGCGCTTACTCTTATAAGCCTGTAAAATTTCGCGCAACTGAGTCGGCGTATAATCCTCTGCGGAAAGGTCGAGGTTAAGAAGATTGCTTTTAAGCCGCACGCCTACTTTTATGCGCGGCGGCTTTTTGACCTTCATTTTTTTAATGTCTTCCGAAAGGAAAACTTCCGCGCACGACATAAACTCTCTCAGTCCCTCGCGGAGCAGAATATATATGTCCTCCTCGCGGTTCAGCACAAGCTCGGGATACTCTGGAAAGTACTTTATAATCAGTTTGTTAAACGCGTTTTCGCCCTCGTAGTCGCGCACGTACGGCGACTGCACGTTATCGTCGAAAATATCGATTGCGTTTTCGCCGTCGTAGCTTGCGTGAATATTCGCCTCGATTCCCCTGCCCGCTATCGAATTGACATACATTTTTATTTCGAGCGGCGCGGCTTCGAACGCGCTTAAATTCACGTTTGCGGCGTCTATTTCGGTAAAAGAAATCACGCGGGCAAGCACGCTGTTGTAAAATTGCGACATATCCGCTTGCGATACAAACAGCCTCCCGCGAACGTCAATCGAGGACACAAGCGGCATAACCGCATTGTAATATTCGTCGGTTACGGTGTACACGCGGTTTTCGGTTATTATATATTTGTATTCTTTGCCGAATAAAGTTACGTATTTGCCGAGTCCGCTTTCCAAAACGTATCCGCCGGATACGGGCGACAGTTTAAGCGCGACGCTCGCCGAGTTCACTTTGGGCACTATAAGTCTTACTCCGCCCGCCTGCGTTTGCTCGTTGCACTGCACAAGCTGACCCGAGTATAACTTCATAAATTCGTCCACGCCGCCCGCGGTAAGCCTAAGTTCGTCGCGGTAGTCGTTTAACCTGACTTGCGAGTCTTGCATAAACTCCGCTTTTTCACGCCAAGAGCCGCATATGAACGATGCGAGCGATGCGGAAATATCGTCAAACGATTCGGCTACGTGCGACACCGTAAGCTCCACCCCGTAACGCTTTTCCGCGCCCGTGTTAAAGCACGAAACGAAGTCGGAAACGTCCTTTATTATATACATTTTCTTAATGCCGACGGTGAACTTCAATTTAAGACGTCCTCCGCTTATTTCCATAACGGGCACAATGCGCACCTTCTCGCCTTCGGATGCCGTTTTGCGCACGCGGCGCATTTTTCCGTAATGCTCGATGAGCGAATTTACTCCCGCGTCGCTGTGCAACACCGCGCCGCCCTCGTTGCGTTTTTCGTTTTGCGGAAACTTGCTGTCGTATTCGAGAGCCGTTGCCACTATATGTCTGCAAGGTCCGCCCGTTATTTTGTCTTCGTCACAGTCGCAAGAGTAATCGTAAAGTCCGCCCTGCTCATCGAATACAATCTTTGTGTTGTAGTCCGCTTTGCCCGAAACCGTTGCGGTTACGGTAAGCTTGCCGCCGTCGTCGTGCGCGGATACGTTTTTCACGCGATTGTCGTAAAAACGCTTTTTGCCGCTCTGAATCGCGCTTGCACTCGCCTCGTTATACAACGAATCCCAATCGAGCATTGTATTACCTCCGTGAACTTTTATTATACCATACTTTTTAAAAACTAACAAGCGGTAATATAATAAATTTTGCCTTTTGCCGAAATCGTTTATCTGTTTTTTCATGTGCGCGGGGGCAAAACGGCATAGTCAGAGCATTATTCAAAAAGGGTATTGACTAATTCGGCACATGTGTAGTATAATAATAGTGTAAGTTTGCGATTTACGGTAATTTGCCGCGAACGGCAACGTGCAAACAATCGGAGATAAAAACGACAAAGGAGAAACGGCGATGAGAATTTACGACGAGGAAAACCTTGTAAACGACGAAGACGAAGACGAAATGGCGGGATACACGGTTGAAGACGCCAACAGTGTTTTCAACATTGCCGTATCCGACTCGGAAGAAGAAGAAACCATAGCAACCCCCATACCGCAAAACGAACAGACGGTAATTTTAAGCGAGCCGAGCGTTGGCACACTGCGCGACGGCGCGCCGCTTAAACTGAAATTCGACGGCGAAGCTTGCGACGTTTATTCGGGCAGTAAAAAAGCGGGCAGTTTAAAACCCGCATACGTAAAAAAGCTGAAATCGGAACGCGGCGGTCAAAAAGCCGAAGTGTTTTACAAAAAAGACATTCCGCCCATGATACGAATAGTATTCGGTAACGGCGAAGAAATCCCCAAAGAATAGCATAAACCCGCTTTTTGCAATCAAAAAGCGGGTTTATGTTTTTACATTATCTTTTTAAAGACTTTGAATGAATTTTTTGAGTTCTTCTTTCTTATCGGCATCGATTCTGAAACTTTCCCGCGCCTTTTGCACCGTCTTTTTCGTAATAAACGAATTGAATACGCCGCTTTTAAGTTTAATAAGAGTGCGGCCGTAAAACTTTACGAGAGCTACGCTGAGTGCCCATGCAATGCCCATGTTTACGTAATACATGTCGCATTGCATTTTTTCGAACATGTCGAAAACTTTGTCAAGTTCGGGTTCGGTAAGGCAGTAGTCCATTAAAAATACAACCATTACGCGCCGCTCGAACTGCGTGCCGTTTATTAAATAAGCGTATCTGTTTAAAAACAGTTCTTTGTTTTTGCCCAAATCTTTAAACGCACTTACAATCATATCAACGTGCGCCCAGTTATCGAAAAGAGGCAAAATGCAATCGAAATAATCAAACTTGCGTTCGATAGGCATTTTCGCCGCCGCCAATGCGAATCCGTAAAGCAGAATCTGCTCGTAGTTGCTCGGTTTGTAATATTCGAAAAATTCCGAATCGGTGCGCGCTATTTGCTTGGCGAGCGATTTTACGTAAGGCGTTCGAACGCCTATCATGGGAAGTCCCGAATTAACAATTTTCGCATTGAACTCACGGTACTCGGAGTCTGCCGCCGAAAGCAAAAGTCCGTCGATTTCCGCTTGCGTCATCTGCCGATATACGCTATTCCCATTGCGCCCTCGCCCACATGCACGGTTAAAACGGGTCCTACCGTGCGCAAATGTATTTTAATATGCGGGAAACGAGCCGAAAGCGCGGATTCCACAACGGAAGTATCCGCTCCTTCCGACTTCATCAAAAATATGCGGCGCGTCGTATCGGGGACGGAATCCACAAGCGCGCTTATGCGCTGTTTTACGCCGCGCACGTTGGATACAAACTGTATATTGTCCGTAAGCGTAAGTATGGGACGGGTGTTAAGCGTGGTGTTTGCCGAGCCGCTTATTACAAGTCTGCCGCCCTTTTTGAGCGGTTCGAGCGATTCCACGGTAAACACGGTGCCTATTTTCGATTTGATTTCTTCGAGGTTGTTGCAAATTTCGTTTAATCCGAGTCCGCCGACAAGCATATTTACCGCTTCGTCTACAAGCAGATGCAATCCCCCGTTTGTCGTACCCGAGTTTATCACGCGCACGCTGTCGCCGAAAGGCTCTGCGGCACGCACCGCGCTGCTGTAAGTTCCGCTAAGCGACGCCGAAAGCGTAATAGTAAGCACCTCGCCGCCGTTCTGCGTGAGTTCTTCATACAGCTTTGTAAATGCAAAAGGAGCAGGCTGACTTGTTTTAAGATGTTTGCCGCGCATTTTCTCTGCGAAATTTCCGTTTTCTCCGCGAGGCTGCTCGCTGTGCGGAATCCCGCTTATAAGATACGCAAGACTTACCAAGCGAACTCCTCTGCTCTCCGCTTCCGCACGCGAATATCCTACTGACGTATCGGTTACAATGGTTATCATAAATACGGTAATCCTTTTATTAAAATCCTGTCTTTTATATGTTAAAACGAACGGAAACGACTGTATCTCGCGTCGACAAGCTCGTCTGTCGGGATTTCCGATTTTCTTACGAAAAACTCGTAAACTTCGCGCTTCAACGACTCGAAATACGCATCCGAAAATCCGTCTTCGCTGAGCACGCGCTCTACCGCGCCTTTCAACAAAAGGTCGGGAGCCGTCATTTTAAGCTCTTTTGCCGCCTCGCGCACCTTTGACGGGTCTTTGTAAAGAATCGACGCGCACCCTTCGGGCGATATTACCGAATACGTGGAAGTTTCGGTTATCCATACTTCGTCGGCTACGGCAAGTCCCAACGCGCCGCCGCTTCCGCCCTCGCCTATAAACAAGCTGAGTATCGGCGTTTTAAGCCCCGCCATATCGCGCAGATTTACCGCTATTGCCTCCGCCTCTCCGCGTTCTTCCGCGCCTATTCCGCACATAGCCCCCGAAGTGTCTACGATATTAAGAACGGGACGGTGGAATTTTTCAGCCTGACGCATAAGCCGCAGTGCCTTGCGGTAACCCTCGGGAGCGGCTCCTCCGAAGTTGTGCTTGATTTTATCGGCGGTGTCTACGCCTTTTTCGATACCTATAACCGTTACGGGCATACCGCATATTTTGCCTATGCCGCCCACTATTGCGGGGTCGTCGGCAAATCCGCGGTCGCCTTTAAGCTCGATAAAACCGTCAATCATGTTGCGAATATATTTGACCGCCGTAGGACGGTTTTTATCGCGGCTCATACATACTATATCGTACGGCGTAAGCTCTTTTTTTTCTTCCGCCGACTGTTTTGCGTTAGAAGATTTCGACGCCATTACTCGTTACCTCCGTTTGTGTGAAGCGCAAGAATCTCGCCGAGTTCGGTTTTCATTTCGGTGCGCTTGACTATTAAATCCACATAGCCCTTTTGCTGTAAAAATTCGGCGCGTTGGAATCCCGCAGGAAGTTTCTGACGCGTGGTCTGTTCGATTACGCGCGGACCCGCAAAGCCTATAAGCGCGTCGGGTTCGGCTATTATTATATCGCCCAAAAACGCGAACGACGCCGACACTCCGCCCGTCGTGGGATTGGTTAAAGCCGCAATGTACAAAAGTCCCGCGTCGCTGTGACGTCCTACCGCCGCACTCGTTTTCGCCATTTGCATAAGAGAAGTTATTCCCTCTTGCATACGCGCTCCGCCCGACAAACAAAATCCCACTACGGGATAACGGTGAAGCGTGGCGTATTCGAATATCTTTGTAATGCGCTCGCCTACGGCGTACCCCATACTTCCCATCATAAAACGGTAATCCATTGCAAACGCCGCCGTGTAAATTCCGTTAATGCGCATAATTCCTACCACAACGCCCTCGTCCTCTCCGCTCTGCGCACGCGCTTTTTCGAGCTTTTTATCGTAACCGGGAAAGTCGCAGTCGGCGGGAGTTACAACATCGGCAAACAGTTCGGTAAACTCGCCGTCGTCGGCAAGCGAAACGAGCCGCTCGCGTGCGCCCACCTTAAAATGATAGCCGCACTTAGGGCAAACCTTCAAATTGTTTTCAAGGTCGCCCGAAAGCAGTATCTGACGGCACTTTTCGCATTTTACCGACATTTTTTCGGGAACCGACGGCTTATTGTTGTCGGCACCCCCTTCTAATTCTATTTTGGGTTTACGAAAGAATAACTTTCGTATTGTTTCTTCGAATCCCATGAAAAATCACCTCCTGATAAAACCGTTGCCGCCTATGCGACGCAGAGAGAGCGCGTCATCAAAGAGCCGTAACGGTTGTCGGGCACGCATACGACCGTCAGAATTTATGCGTTTGCATAAAATCGGTACAATACGTCCCGTCGCCGAATTCCGATTCCGAAAGAATATCGCAACCGAGCTCGGCGTTGCAGTTTATGCCCTCTACAACAAGTTCGCAAAGCGCGGCGTTAAGCTTGCGTATTGCTTCTTTGCGGTCGCGCGCGTAAACGATTAACTTTCCTATCATCGAATCGTAATACGGCGGAATGGAATAATCCTGATAAATCGCCGTGTCGAATCTCACCCACGGACCGCCGGGGATATGCAAAAGAGTTATTTTACCGCACGACGGGCGGAAATTGTTTTTAACGTCCTCGCTGTTAATGCGGCACTCTATTGCGCAACCCTCTAAGCGCACGTCGTCTTGCGTAAAGCCGAGAGGAAGTCCCGCCGCAATACGGATTTGCCATTTAACAAGGTCAACGCCCGAAACGTACTCGGTTACGGGGTGTTCCACCTGTAAACGGGTATTCATTTCCATAAAGTAAAAATCCTTGCCGTCGAACAGAAATTCGACCGTTCCCGCGTTGGTATAGCCCACCGCCTCCGCCGCCTTTTTTGCCGCCGCAAACATTTTTTTGCGTGTGGGTTCGGGCAAAGTGGAACAAGGGCTTTCTTCTATCAGCTTCTGATTTTTGCGCTGAATCGAGCAGTCGCGCTCGCCGAGCGTTACTATATTGCCGTGTTCGTCGCAAAGAAGCTGAACTTCTACGTGTTTAACGTGTGTGAGATACTTTTCAAGGTAAACTTCTCCGTTTCCGAAAGCACCCGCCGCTTCGCTCGACGCTATTTGTATGGCTTTGGGTAAATCCTCTGCTTTTTCGACGATTCGTATACCTCTGCCGCCGCCGCCCGCGCTCGCTTTTACTATTACGGGATAACCGATTTGCTTAGCCACTTTCAATGCGGCGTTCACGTCGGTTATTGCGTCCATTCCGGGTACTACCGGCACTCCCGCCTTTTTCATGGTGCGGCGCGCCTCGTCTTTATTGCCCATTGCGTCGATTACTTTATGATTCGGACCTATGAATTTGATTCCGCATTGACTGCACAGCTCCGCAAAACGCGAGTTCTCGCTAAGCAGTCCGTAGCCGGGATGTACGGCTTGCGCCCCCGTTGCAACCGCAACGTCGATGAGCGCGGTCATATTCAGATAGCTGTCTTTTAAAAATGCGGGACCTATGCAGTACGCTTCGTCCGCAAGCGACACCCAAAGACCGTCGCGGTCGGCTTCGCTGAAAACCGCAACGGTAGAAATGCCCATTTCCTTGCAGGCTCTTATTACGCGCACCGCAACTTCGCCGCGGTTTGCTATAAGTATCTTGGTAAACATTGTTTTATCCTAAAATATTTTAAACAGAACTTGTCCGAATTCCACAAGTTCTCCCGACTTGGGCAAAATCTCCACGATTTCCCCGTCGCGTTCGGCAACCACCTCGTTCATGAGCTTCATTGCCTCGATTATGCAAAGAGTGTCACCCTTTTTAACCTTACTGCCGCGAGTAACGAAAGGCTCCGACTCGGGCGACGGCGCGGAATAAAACACGCCTACCATGGGCGACTTTATTTCTTGCACAAGGTTGTAATCGAGAACGCCCTCGCTGAGTCCCGTTTCGGCTTTAAGCTGAGCGGGTGCGGATTCGGTCTGCGGAACAGCCGCGGGGACGGAAACCGCAACGGTAGCCGCGGACGAATTCTTTTTTAACGTCACGCGCAATTTGTCGGCGGCGTCGCCCGATTCCACTTCCATTTCGCCGAGCTGAGAATTTTCGAATAAATTTATAAGCGTTTTAATAGTTTTAATGTCCATAATTCACCTCTTGAACGCAGTTGTTATGCTTTTTTGAATGCCACGCATGCGTTGTGTCCGCCGAAACCGAGCGACGACGACAGCGCGTATTTTATGTCGGCTTTAACTGCTTTGTTGGGAGTTACAAACAAATCGCACTCGGGGTCGGGTTCACGGTAGTTGATTGTGGGCGGAACTATTCCGTCGCGGAGAGCAAGCACCGAAACAAACGCTTCCATTGCGCCCGCCGCGCCCAACATATGACCCGTCATACTCTTTGTGGAACTTACTTTTATTTTCTTTGCTTCCGATTCGCCGAATGCCTTTTTTATTGCAAGCGTTTCGGTTTTATCGTTAAGCGGCGTGCCCGTGCCGTGCGCGTTTATGTAAACGCCTTCGCCGCCTTGGATTCCGCTCTCCTCTTTTGCTATGCGGATTGCACGCGCCGACTGAGTTGCCTCGGGGTCGGGCGCGGTAATGTGGTGAGCGTCGTCGGTGTTGCCGTATCCCGTCATTTCGGCGTAAATGTTCGCTCCGCGCTTTACCGCATGCTCGTATTCTTCGAGTACGAGAATTACGCCGCCCTCGCCCATTACGAATCCGCCGCGGCGTTTATCAAACGGTATACTTGCGGCGTCGGGGTCGGCCGATTGCGAAAGTGCCATGCAGTTTATAAAACCGCCGAAAGCAAGCGGATTTACCGCCGCTTCCGCGCCGCCCGCGATAATCGCGTCGGCATAGCCGTGCTTGATTGCGCGAAACGCTTCGCCTATGCTGTTACTGCTTGTAGCGCAAGCCGTAACTATGGGAAGGGTTACGCCGCACGCGTGAAATTTAATGGCGATGGTGCCCGTTGCCATGTTGGATATCATCATGGGAACAAAGAACGGACTTACTTTGCGGTATCCGCCCTCCAAAAGTTTGGAATGTTCGGTCATCATGGTGGAAATTCCGCCTATGCCGCTACCCACGTAAACGCCGAAACGCTCGGGGTCTATTTTGCCCGATATACCGCTGTCTTCAACCGCCTGAGTTGCGGCGGCTACGGCATACTGCGTGTATAAATCGTTTTTGCGAAGGTCGCCCTTTGCCATGTATAAAAGCGGGTCGAAGTCTTTAACCTCCGCCGCAAGTGTAGCCTTAAAATCGGTTACGTCGAATTTTGTAACACGCGCAATACCGTTTTTGCCCTGCTTGATTGCATTCCACACGGTGTCTTTATCGTTGCCTACGGGCGAAATTACGCCCAATCCCGTTACTGCTACGCGCCTATTCATTAAATGTACATGCCTCCGTCAACTTTTATAACTTCACCCGTTATATAACGGTTTTCGAGATAAAACAGCACCGTGCGGGCAACGTCGTCGGGGTTGCCGATAAATCCGAGCGGTATCTGCTTTTTGATTGCGTCTTTCTGCTCCTCGGTGAGAGCGTCGGTCATAGCCGTTGCGATAAATCCGGGAGCCACCGCATTGCACGTAACTCCGCGACTTGCGAGTTCGCGCGCCACCGTTTTGGTGAGTCCGATAAGTCCCGCTTTGCTTGCCGAATAGTTGGCTTGTCCCGCGTTGCCCATAAGACCGACTACACTGCTTATGTTTACAATCGCGCCTCCGCGGTTACGCATAAAATTCTGGGTAAGGTGCTTAATCATGTTGAACGCGCCTTTAAGATTTACCGCTATAACTTTATCGAAATCTTGCTCCGTCATGCGCAATATAAGCTTGTCCGCCGTAATGCCCGCGTTGTTTACAAGCGCGTCAACCGAACCGAAATCGGCTATTATTTTATCGCAAACCGTTTTGGTAGCGTCAAAATCGGATACGTCGCACTCGTACGCCTCGGCTTTTACTTTGTAATTGCGCAAGGTTTTAAGCGCAGGCTCGGGGTCCACGAAAACATACGGTATTGCGATATTCGCGCCCTTTTCGGCACAACGCTCCGCGATTGCAAGTCCTATTCCGCGAACGCCGCCCGTTACGACTACGGTTTTTCCTTTTAATATACTGTCCATAAAAATACCTTCCGATAATTTTTTTATATTTTTTCCGTGCATTTTACGCGTAAAGACATTGTTTTTTGCGTTTTGCACGTAAAAAGCAAAGCGTATGTACCGTTTTATACGCCTTGCTTTGAGATTACTGTCTTATTTTCGAAACAAGCCCCGTAAGAACCTTTCCCGGTCCCACTTCGGTAAATTCGTCTATGCCGTCATTTATCATGTTATGAATCGTCCGAGTGAATTTGACAGGCGAACACATTTGCTTGCCGAGCGTTGCAACTTCCTCGCCCTTTTTGTAAGGCTGTGCCGTAAGATTGGCGTAAACGGGAATCTTCGGAGCGGAAAATTCGAAACCGCTTAAAAACTCGGTGAATTTTTCCGATGCTTCGCCGAGCAAAGGGCAGTGAAACGCTCCCGAAACTTTGAGTTTTATGCCGCGTCCGCCCATTTCGGCTATTACCGAAGTGAGTTTGGCTTCGTTTTCTGCGGTAACGGCTATAACCGTTTGACGGGGCGCATTGTAGTTTGCAGTCCATGCTCCGCACCGTGCCGCCGCCTCCTCCGCCTGCTCGGGCGTAAGATTTACAGCCGCAATCATTGCGCCGCCGTGCCGCTCGCATGCCTCCTGCATTAAAGCCGCTCGCTTTGCTATTATCTTTAATCCGTCGGATACCGACAAAACCCCCGCATAGGTAAGAGCGGGAATTTCGCCCACGGAAAAACCGCACACCGCGCTCGGTGCACCCGAAATTTCTTCTGCGGCATAAGCGTAAGCCAAATCGGCAACGAACATTGCCGGCTGAGTGTTTACGGTTATGCTCAATTTATCCATGGGACCGTTTTGTATTATATCGGTTATGCCCGGTATAACACGCTCGGCTGATTCAAACAGCTCCCGTACGCGCGGCAGATTAAGCTCGCATGCCATTCCCGGCATTTGAGCGCCCTGCCCCGCAAACAAAAAAGCTCTGCTCATTTTACTTTTTAAGCTCGTCTATTTTAGCGGCAAGTTCGCCCATGTTGTTTACAACAAGGTCGTCGCCCAAAGTTACGTCGAATTTTTCTTCGACCTGCATCATAAGGTCCACTTTATCGAGTGAATCGAAGCCGAGGTCTTCAAAAGTGGTCTGTTCGTTTATTTCAAGCGTTTCACCTTTATATTCGTTTACGATTTCCGCCAAAGTCTTGATTGTTTCCATAGTTGATTCCTCCTGATATTGCGGCTTTGCCGCAGTTTGATTTCGTTTTTTGATTTATGTATTAAGCTTGCTAAGCTTTGATACCTCTTTTTATTTGTTCCACTCTATGATTGTTGCCGCCGCAGTCATGCCCGCGCCGAACGCAACCATCATAAGCTTATCGCCCTTGCGGAATTTGCCCGCCTTTGCGTTTTCGTCGAGCAGTACGGGAATACTCGTTGCCGACATATTGCCGTACGACGCTATGTTTGTAAGCACCTTTTCGTCGGCAAGTCCGAAACGCTTTTTCGCCGCGTCGATTATTCTTATGTTCGCCTGATGCGGCAAAACATAGTCTATGTCGTCGGCGGTAAGGTGCGCCGCGGCAAGCACCGCTTCCATTTGCGCAATCATTGTGTTTACCGCAAATTTATACGTTTCCTGACCGTCCATATGAAGCGCGACTTTGTTTTTTTCAAGAGTCGAAAACGGGCTTTCGCCGTCGTATGAAGGCGTGAATATGGTTTTGCCGTTCGGTACGCACGTCATGCAATGCCCGAGCAGTCCCTTGCCTTTTCTTATTACGAGCGCGGCGGCGCCGTCGCCGAACAACACGCAAGTACTGCGGTCCGACCAATCGATTTGTTTGCTCATTGCTTCGCAAGTAAGCACGAGCACGTTATTTGCTTTGCCGCTCGTTATAAACGAATCGGCAACTTCGAGCGAGTACAGCATTGCACTGCATGCCGCGTTAATATCGAAACAAGGCGCGCAAATACCGAGTTCCGCCGCCGTAAGACAAGCCTGCGAAGGAGTAATCGTGTCTCCTTTAAGCGTGGCGCAAATCACCAAATCGATTTCGTCCGCTTTTAAACCCGCGTCGCCGAGCGCCAGACGCGCCGCATCGGTTGTAAGCGAAGTAAGAGTTTCGTGCGTGAGAACCCGTCTGTTCCTTATTCCCGTGCGTGTACGAATCCACTCGTCGCTTGTTTCGACTATCTTGCCGAGGTCGTCGTTTGTTACGATTTTTTCTGGCAGAGCGCTTCCCGTGCCCGCTATATAAAAACTCATTAAATATAACTTGTCCTTAATTTTAGTGGCAAAGAGCGCACACATATGATTTTAAATGCACACACCCATCGCTTATTATATTATATATGGGCTAATAAATTATGTCAACCGTATTCGTAAAATTTAAAGCAAAATCGGCGCGTTTCAAATAAAAAACGGGTAAAAATCGCCGTTTTCGGTAATTTTTACCCGTTTTTGCCGTTTGTGTTTTACTCTGAAATTTTTTTATCCGATTTTTCGGCTTCCCCGCTTTATTTAATGAAAATCTCGGGACGAGGATTGCCGCGCAGAAAGTCGGCAAACCGCTTGCTGTCGGTTATGCCGTCGGGGACTATCGTTGCCGCCGTTCCCGCCTGATACGCAAAGTGAAAATCGCTTCCGCAAACAATCATAAGATTATGCTTGTCGGCGAACTCGTACAACTTGTCCTCGTGCCGTAAAAAGTACGGGTGGCAGTTGATTTCGGTGCCGTCCATAAATTCGGGGTCTTGCGGAAAATGCCCCTGTTCGTCGCGAAAAGGGTGCGACTGAAACATCAAAACGCCGTTATCGTTGCAGATTTTATACAATTCGGACTGACTTTTATCGTAAAGCCGCGGGTTGCTCATAAAAAATTCCTCGTCCGCGCCGTAAAGCAAAAACTCTATATACGGACTTTTAGGTGTGGAAATGGCAACTTCCGCGCCGAGAATCACGGGCAAACCCGCTTCGTCGCCCAACCGCTTAGCCTTGCGGTACTCGTTTAAAAATATTTTTATCTGCTCGTCGAACGTATCGCCGTAACGGAACATATACATGCGCGAATAGTGGTTTGTAAGTATAACCGCGCCGTATCCGGCATCGCGGTACAGCGAAACGTATTCTTCCGGAGTAACTTCGCTACAAAAGCTTACGCCGTTTGTGTGTGTATGAGTATCTATCTTCATTATCTGCTTTCCTTATTTGTTTGTTTTATAAACGCTTCGGTTTCTTCGATAGAGGGAATCGCCGCCGCCGCTCCGCGCCTTGTCACTTTTAGCGCGCTTGCATAGGTTGCGAATTTCGCGGAGGACAAAATATCCTGCCCGCTCTCCGTTTTTGCGGCGAACGCTCCTATGTACGTATCGCCCGCGGCGGTAGTATCAGCCGCTTTGACCTTAATTGCGGGAATAAGAGTTATTTCACGCCCCACCGCAACCGCGCTCCCCGCGCTTCCGAGCGTTATTATTATATTGTTCGCTCCCATGTCTTTGAATTTTTTGACGGCGAGCGCAAGATTGACTTCGCAATCGGGATTTATACCCGTAAGAATTTTCGTTTCGGTTTCGTTCGGAGCTATTATTTCGGCGTTTTCGTAAATTTCGTAAGTCAGCGGAACCGCCGGCGCGGGATTAAGCACGGTAATCATTCCCTTGTTCTTCCCAACGCGCAAAGCGTGAGCAACCACATTTAAAGGGACTTCGAGCTGTAAAACAAGCACGTCGCCCGCCTTTGCGCCGCCGAGCCCGCGACTCACGTCGGCACATTCCAAATATTCGTTCGCGCCCTTACTTAAAACTATGCGGTTATTGCCCTTATGAACCAAAACCGCCGCAAGTCCGCTCGGCGCGTTTGCAACGGTAACGAAATCGGTGTTTACACCCGTTTCGGCAAGCTTGCGTTTAAGCTCCGAGCCGCGCTCGTCATTGCCTACTTTACCTATAAAAGTGCACGGCGCGCCCGTTTTGCGCACCGCTACCGCCTGATTCGCGCCTTTGCCGCCGAGATTTACGTTTAAACTTTCCGCCGAAACGGTTTCGCCCGCGCGGGGAAACTTACTCAGATTAAAGGCAAAATCGGTATTTATGCTTCCGACTACGTAAATCAATTACTTCCTTCCTTGGGTGCGTGATGTTTTTTCGCGTTCTCTTTTGCGATTTTTTGCATTGCCTCCAACTGCGAACCCGACGGACTCTTAATGCTGAACGCTACGTTGGTAAGGTGGTCGGCAACACGTTCCAACGCCGATATAATAGCATAAAAATGAGTTCCGCACTCCACCGAACAGTTCCCGCTGTTAAGACGCATAATATGATTATTGCCGAGTACGCGCTTTAACATATCGACTTCCGATTCGAGTTTCGATATTTCTTTAAGCGCGGTTTCGTCGCGGTTTTCGAAAACGTAAATACAGCGGTCGAACATATATCTGACCTTTTTGTACATGTTGTCGAGTTCGTCCATTGCGTCTTCCGAGAATGTTATGCCGTTTTCCTGCATCTGCTCGGCTTCTTCCAAAAAGTTTTCGGCGTGGTCGCCTATGCGCTCTATATCTCCTATTACGTGGTGAAGCGAGCCTATAAGTTTTTCGTCGCTGCGCGATAAGTTGAGCGACGACATTTTAATAAGATACCGCGCGACTCCTTTATTGATAAAGTTAATCTTTTCTTCTACCTGCAAAATCTTTTCGCGTTCGGCTAAGCTCCCGAGCTCTATGCTGTTAATGCCGCGGTCGAGATTTTCCTGCGCAAGTACCGCCATGTGCGAAACCTCTTTAAGCACCTGCGCTACCGCTATTACGGGTGTTTGCAAAATACGGTCGTCTATGTAATACATTTTCGGTGTGGAGTCGTCGTCTTTCTTTTCGCGCACGAGCGCCGTTGCAAGTCTTGTAAGCGGTTTTATAAACGGCACCAAAAGCGCGGTTGTTATAATGTTAAAGCAAACGTGGAACAGCGCAACCTGCATTTCGGGCTGAACGGGCATCATGCCGAAAAGCGACACCACGGGCTTTTGGAATATCCATATAAACGCGGTGAAAATCACCGTTCCTATCGAATTGAAAAGCAGGTGAATCACAGCCGTGCGCTTTGCGTTTGTGCTTGCTCCGAACGAAGCTATAATAGCCGTAACACACGTGCCTATGTTTGTGCCGAGCACCACGAACAGCGCGCTGTTTATTGGAATTATTTCCGCGCTCGTCATGGTAACCACAATGGCGGTCATTGCGGCGGACGACTGAAAAACCGCCGTGCACACTATTCCTATAAGTATAAGCAAAAGCGGAAAGGTGACGTGCTCGAACACAACCGTCAGCGCATCGGTAAGTATCGGACTTTTAAACGAATGGCTCATAAACGATAACCCCACGAACATAAGTCCGAGTCCCGTTATCGCCGCGCCTATCTTTTTAACCGTGTCGTTTTTGGAAATCATGGCTATAACCAAGCCCACAAACGCCAAAAACGCCATGTAAATGCCGAGATTGAATCCCGAAAGCGCGATAATAACGCCCGTAAGAGTCGTTCCTATATTCGCGCCCATTATTATGCTTGTTGCCTGAAACAGCGTCATAAGTCCCGCGTTTACGAAGCCTATTACCATTACAGTGGTTGCCGAAGACGAATTTACCAAAACGGTAGTAACCGCACCCACGCATATGCCGGCAAAACGGTTTCCGCTGATTTTGCCGAACAGCTTGCGCATGCCCTTGCCCGCGCTCCGCTCTAAGTTTTCGCTGAGCATTTTTATGCCCGTCATGAGTATGCCCAACCCCGCGAGCAATTTGATTATTACAGTTACTACGTCCATAAAACCTCTTTTTTCGTCCGTAACATGAAAAACAATCGTTTTACGATTATATGTATGAAACCGGATTTCGCCGAATTCCACCGATATTATTGTAACGTAATAAGGATTACTTTGTCAAGAGGAATCCGCAAGCCTGCGAGCTATGCCGCAAAAGTAACCGCCGCCGCTCACGGGCGCGCGAAATCGGGCATATGTTATTCGTATTCAACGCTTAAAAGAGTAAGTCCTTTTGACGGAGCGGGTATCTTTTTTACTTTTCCGCTCTCGCCGTTTATTGCCGATTCGAAATCTTCGAACGCTATTTTCCCGTCGTTCAGCGCAAGCAACGCGCCCGCGAGAAGTCGTACCATTTTATATAAAAACCCGTTGCCGCAAATACGAAATTCATATGCGGGCGGCATAAGTCCCTGCGCGGGCAAACTTATAAATTCGCTTTTATACACCGTGCGTACGGTGGTTTTTGCAGACGAGCCCAAACAGTAAAATTCTTTAAAGTCGTGCGTGCCCTCGATTAACTTTGCCGCGCGACCGAGAAGTTCTCCGTTTAACGGCGCATTTACGCGCAAAGCGTAGCGGTCGGCATGCGGAATAACTTTTTCCGAAATATAAAAGCGATAAACATATGTTTTTTTCTTTGCACTGCGACGCGCGCAAAACCCGTCCGCCGCCTGCGTACATTTTATTGCGCGAATATCACGCGGCAGTTTGCAGTTCAATGCCTCGGCGAATTTTTCCGCGGGAACGGAAGTTTCGCAGTCGAACGAAACCGTTTGCCCGAGCGCGTGCACTCCCTCGTCGGTGCGTCCCGATGCGGTTACGCTCACGGGCACGCCCAAAAGCTCGGTAAGCGCGTTCTCTGCCGATTGCTGAACGGTGACTGCGTTTTTCTGACGTTGCCAACCGCTGTATTCGGTGCCGTCGTACGACAATGTAAGCAAATACGTTTTCATATAAGCAACCCTATAAACGCCCAGCCGAACCAGTTATACCTCAGAACGAGAATAACAAACAGCAACAAAAGCATTACAAACGCCGCAACGAAATCACGGAATTTCAGTTTAAGCACCCTCATACGGGTGCGCCCTTTTGCACCGCGGTAACAACGCGAATCCATTGCGTCGGCAAGTTCGTCGGCGCGTCTGAAAGAACTTACGAACAGCGGAATGAGCACTGGTATAAGAGCCTTTGCCCGCTTGAATATATTGCCCGTGTCGAAGTCGGCGCAACGCGCTTTTTGCGCGTTCATAATCTTTTCGGTTTCTTCCGAAAGAGTGGGAATAAGCCGCAAGGCTATACTCATAATTATGGCAAGTTCGTGTATGGGAAGTTTAATGAGCGCAAGCGGTTTAAGCAGGCTTTCGAGTCCGTCGGTAAGCTCGACGGGAGTTGTGGTAAGGGTAAGCACGGCGGGACCCATAACCAAAAATATGAGGCGTAGACCCATGCGAGCCGCATTAAGCAGTCCCGATTTGTAAATTTTAATGAATTTCCACTGCCATAAAGGCGCGGCGTTTTTGGACGAGTAGAACAGAACGCTCATAATAACGGTAAAGATAACAAGAAAAATAACCGCTTTTATACTTCGCAGAACTTTGAAAAACGGCACTCGGCTCATAAAAATCACCGTGAGCAAAAACAAAAGAATTACGGCAAAGCCGATAAACTTTTGAATAAAGAAGATTACCACAATGTACATTATAACCGCAAGCAGTTTAATGCGCGGGTCAAGGCGGTGAATCGGGCTTTGAACGGGATAGTACTGTCCGAAACTTATATCTTTCACTCGTCCGCCCCCTTTTCCGCAACGGGAGTTTCGGCGTCTGCGTTTAACATACCCTTAACGCGCAAAATTTCGCCAAGCAGTTCTTTTTCGGTAATAACCGAGGCGTTAATGTCAAGCCCCCGCCGCTTCAATTCGCACGCAAGCGCGGTGACGCACGGCATTTCTATGTGCAATTCACCGAGCAGTTGTTCGCTTGTAAACAGCTCGCGCGGAGTGCTTACGAGTTTAAGCTCGCCGCCCGACATAACCGCGATTTTATCGCAGTATTCGGCAACTTCGTCCATATTGTGCGAAATCATTATAACGGTTGGGCAAAGCTCGCTTTTTATTTTAAGAATAAGGTCGAGTATATCCTTTTTTCCGCGCGGGTCGAGTCCCGCGGTAGGCTCGTCCAAAACGAGAATTTTGGGGTGCATGGCAAGCACGCCCGCAAGCGCAACTCGCCGCTTTTGCCCGCCCGATAAATCGAACGGACTGCGCGACTTGACGTCTTCGTAATCAAGCCCCACCATTTGTATCGCGCCCTTTACCCGCTCAACAAGTTCCTCGCCCTTAACGCCTATGTTTTTTGCGCCGAACGCCACGTCTTCTTCAACCGTTTCGGCAAAAAGCTGATATTCGGGATACTGAAAAACCATGCCCACGCGCGAACGCAGAGCCTTGTAATCGGGGCGGTGCTTACGCTTGGGCTTGCGTCCGCCGTTGCCTATAAGCTTAAATTCGTCTATTTCTATCGTGCCGTACTGAATACGGGTAAGTGCGTTAAGGTGTGAAAACAAAGTGGACTTACCGCTTCCCGTATGCCCTATCACGCCCCAAAATTCGCCGTCTGCGATTTCGAGGCTTATGTTATTCAGTGCTGTTTTTTCAAACGGAGTGCCCGCGCTGTACACGTATTTCAGGTCGGTAATCTTTATCGGCATAACGCCTCCGTAAGCTCGGCGGGCAAAGTTATATCGTCGTCAAGTTCGAGTCCGTGCGCTCGCAGGTCGGCGGCAATGCGTGCGGCAAGCGGCAATTCGAGCCCCGCCGACTCTATAAGCTCACGGTTTTTAAAGATTTCTTTTCCGCCCTCGCCGACAATCTTACCGCCGCCGAGAACCACTATGCGGTCGGCAAGCGCGGCTTCTTCCATAAAATGAGTAATCATTACAACGGTCATGCCCTCGTCGCGGTTAAGTCGGGTCACAACGCGCATAACTTCGTCGCGTCCAATCGGGTCGAGCATTGCGGTACTTTCGTCAAGCACCATAACGCGCGGCTTAATTGCCAAAACTCCCGCAATGGCTATTCGCTGTTTCTGCCCGCCCGACAGCCGAAAAGGCGTACCGCGGCGATGCTCCGCCATGCCCACGCACTCCAACGCCCACTGCACGCGCTCGTTTATTTCTTCGCTTTTAAGTCCGAGATTCTCCGGTCCGAAAGCAACGTCGTCTTCTATTATAGACGCAACCATCTGATTGTCGGGATTCTGAAAAACCACGCCCACGGTTTTGCGTATATCGAAAAGCTTTTTCTTGTCGGAAGTTAAATTCCCGTCTACCGTAACCGTGCCGCTCTTAGGCTCGATAAGTCCGTTGAACAGCTTTGCAAGAGTGCTTTTACCGCTTCCGTTATGTCCTACAAGCGCGACAAACTCGCCGCTTTTTATTGTCAAAGAAACGTCGGTAAGAGCCCTTTTTTCGTCCTCGGCTCCTTCGTTGTAAATATAGCTTACGTTGCGCAGTTCTATCATCGGCATTAAGTATATCACAACCATTTGCAATTTACAAGTATTTGTTTTCAACTTTTCGGCGTCAAAAAGTTGAGCAAAAACCGCAAAGGCGCAATACTATCCCCCGCTTGATAGCGGGGGGGGGAAATTAAAAGGGGGTGAGAAAATAATAAAAAGGCCTCTCCGCTTAGGTCGAGGTGACATAAAACCTTAAACTCGGGGTCAAGGGGTGTCAACCCCTTTGCATTAAGAGCCCCCACGCTTAGGCTTTGCCCCGTAGCGTTTAAAGGGGCGGGACACATCTGCAAGTGTCCCGCCTCCTTATTGTTTTTCTCCAACCTTTTTGCAATCAAAAAGGCTGAAAGAGTATTTTTTTTGACGTCAAAAGGCTTGAATATATTTATATTTTTACTTAGTCCCCAAATGCCGTATCGGCAATCTCGGTTACCTTAGGCATGATAATCGAGTCCGACGTAAGGCTCACGCAGTTGTAAAAGGTGTACGGGAGTATTGCCGTTACCTCGGAAATATCCACCGAAGATAAGAACACGCAACCGTAAAACGCCGACGAACCGAGAGTTAAGGCGTTTTCGAGATTAGCCGACTGTAAGCTTGTGCAGTTTACAAATGCCGACGAGCCTACTGTTTTAACGCTCGGAAAATCGATTTCGCCAAGCGAAGCGCAACCGTAAAACGTACCCGCCTCGATTTCGGAAACAAGCGCGGGAAGCTCGATTGATTGGAGCGAACGGCAGTTATAAAACGCATTTGCGCCGATTTTACCAAGCGATTCGGGAATGTGAATTTCGCCGAGCGACGTGCAGTTGTAAAACGCGCCGCCGGAAATCGATTCGGTTTTCTCGTTGATGTAAACGGAAGTGAGCGCGGTGTTAAATGCGGGGCTTGCCGCTTTAAACGCCCCCGCGCCTATGCCGAGAACGAATTTTGCGCCGTGTTCGCCGTCGTCGTATACGTTGCTTACGGTAACCGACGCAAGACTTGCGGGAACTGCGGTAAGCTCGTAAGCGTCGGCGGATTCGTTATACGCATAAGTAAGTCCTTCGCTACCCTCGTGCGAGCCGCAAATATAGCACTCTCCCTCGTCGAAATCATGCTCGAACGTGGGGGCGATTGCCATTGTTTCTTTTTCGCCGCAAGCGCACTTTCTGCTCTGTTGCCCGTACTCTATGCAAGTGGGTTCGCTATCTGTTATCCACGCGCCGAACTCGTGAGTGTGAACGGGTTTGTTTTCGCCGCAAGCCGCAAAAACCATTGCCGCCGATATTACTATAACCGCCAAAAGCGGAAGAATCTTTTTCATACATCGCACCCCCTAAAACACCGCGCTTACCGAGGTTATCTCGTTTTCCGATACGGAAAATTCGTAAATGTGTTTGTCTAATCTCACCGAACCGTATTCCTGCATAGCCACGTAATACTTATTATCGAACGCGCTCATGTAGTAAGGAATCCCCTTGCCGCCGAACAGGTGCGTAATATTTTCGTAGCCGTAGTTTTTAAGCTCCGATAAATCGCTCGTGCGGAACAACCCGGCGTTTGCCGCCTGCTCGGCGGGCGACTGCCCCGAAACGGATATGTAATAATAGCCGTCTATCTTCATGAGATTGACCATACTGCGCATTGTGTCGGGAACGGGGTAACGCTTTATAACGCTAAGGTTATCGAGGCTTGCGCGGATAATGTTTCCGTTGCCCGAAACAAAGTAAATATCGCCGTCTATTATACTGAACGAGCGCACGTACTCGCCGTCAAGCTCGTCGATTTTCATTACCTTTTCGGTTGTTACGTTGTCGTTTTCGCATTTGAATACGTAAATCTCGCCCGTCATGGAAACAAGACCGTAAAACTTTCGCGTGTTTTCGTCGTACACCACGTAGTGCGGACGGTTTGTTCCCATTACGTCCATTGTCGGATTATTCGAGCCGCCCACGTTTATCGTAGCAACCTTTGTAAACGAACCGTCATCCTCACGAATAAAGCCTATAAAAGTTTCGTTGTCGGTGTCGTCGATTATGTAATAGTGCCCGTCGCCCGCAACCGAGTGACCGCGGTTAATGCCGCTTGCCATAACCTTCCACGAACTGAGCGGCGCGGATAAATTTTCGGAATAAATAATTTGGTGATTGTAGCCGTCTTCTATAAAATACTCGTTGCCGATTTTAACGATTTGTGCGGCAAGATTAAGACTGCCGTAGCTGTTTTCGGGAATATCCGCCCTTGCCGCCTCTCCCTTTGCTTTAAATGCGGCGCTTCCTCCCACAAGCACGGCGCACAACAATAAACAGAGAGCCGCAATTAAGGCGAAAATCCTCGGTTTTTCATCATTTTTGCATGTTATCATATTATCCATAAATACATTATATATCAATAAAAACCGTTTGTCAAGTAAGCGTACACGAGTACGCTATTTGTTTTCGGTAAAATAGTATAAATGCAAACGTGCGGACTCGTGTACTTATCGGGCAAAACCACAAAAGCGCAAAAAAGTCCACTAAATCGGGCAAAAATTTGTTATTTTCGGTTGCCAAACTTTATGCGATATGATACAATAAAAGTACCATATCGGAGGTAAAAACAATAATGGCAAACGATAATAAAATTCTCAACGCCTACGAGCTTGCAAAAGCGGCTTACAAAGATTTCGGAGTGGATACCGACAAGGCGATTGACGAACTTTCCAAAAACAGAATTTCTTTGCACTGCTGGCAGGTTGACGACATAAAAGGCTTCGAAGAAGGTCAGGCGGAAAGCCAAAACGTAGTAACGGGCAACTTCCCCGGAGCCGCAAGAAACGCAAAAGAGGTTAAACAAGACCTTGCTTACGTGTTCTCGCTTTCGCCCGTAGGAAGAAAGATTAACATTCACTCGGTTTACGCCGAGCCGAAAAAGCCCACGAGCCGCGAAAAACTCGACGCAACCGCGTTCGAAGGTTGGATTGAATGGGCAAAAGAGAACAACGCGGGCATAGACTATAACGGTTCGTTCTTCGCTCATAAAATGATGGACGGAACGCTTTCGCTCACAAGCCCCAAAAAGGAAGTACGCGATTTTTGGGTTGAACATCTTAAAACCACCCGCGAAACCGCTTATCAAATAGGCAAAGCTTTAAACGACGTTTGCGTGCTTAACACTTGGATTCCCGACGGACTCAAAGACAACCCCGCCGACCGCTCGTATTGGCGCGAACTGCTTATAGACAGCCTCGATAAAGGATTTGCTAAGTCTTACGACAAAAAGCACCTTGTAGACGCATTGGAAGGAAAGCTTTTCGGCATAGGCACCGAGTGCTTTGTTGCGGGCAGCTACGACTTTTACCTTGCTTACGCGTTAAAGCACAATCTCGGCATTTGCCTCGACAGCGGTCATTACCACCCCACCGAGCAGATTTCCGACAAGTTCGGCGCGCTTAAATTCTTCTTCGAAGATATTCTGTTGCACGTAAGCCGCGGCGTTCGTTGGGACAGCGACCACGTTGTAATCGACGACGACACGCTTTCTTCGATTATGACGGAAGCAAAACGCGCAAACCTTTTGGGAAGCAAGCACTTCCACATTGGGCTTGACTACTTCGACGCAAGCATAAACCGCGTTTACGCATCGGCAATCGGGCTCCGCGCCGCGTCGCGCGCAATGCTCCGCGCAATATTAGAGCCTACCGACATGATTAAAAAGGCGGAAAAAGCAGGAGATTACAGCGAGCGTCTTGCACTTAGCGAAGAAGCAAAGGCGTTGCCGTTTAATGCCGTTTGGGATATGGCTTGCCTTAAAGCGGGAGTTCCCGTGGGCAAAGATTGGCTTACTTCGGTGCGCGACTACACCGCAAAGTATATAGCTAAACGTGTTTAACGGCAAATCGGCAATATAAAAAACACGGGTGGCAAAGTCCGCAGAACGTGGCTTTGCCGCCCTTTTTAAACCCCCGACTAAAATCCACGCCGCGCACCTTCACCGTTGCGGCGGCAAAAAAATCCATGCCGCAAACCTCACCGTTGCGGCGGCAGAAAAAAGAGGTAAAATATGAAAAGAGTTTTGGCGATAGACTTCGGCGCAACGAGCGGCAGAGCAATGCTTTGCAAATTCGACGGCAACAAAATCGACATAGAAGAACTTCACCGTTTCGACAACAGTCCCGTTGAAATAAACGGTATACTGTATTGGGATATTCTCCGCCTTTATCACGAGCTTAAAACGGGCATAGTAAAGGCAAAGCTTTCGGGCGGATTCGACTGCATAGGAATCGACACATGGGGCGTAGACTTTGCGCTTATCGACAAAAACGGCAATATGATAGGCAACCCCGTGCATTACCGCGACCGCCGCACCGAGAAAATGCAGGAAGAAGTTTTCAAAACGGTAAAAAAGGAAGAAATTTACCAAACCACGGGCATACAGTTTTTGGACTTCAACACCATTTACCAACTTATGTACGTGAAAAATCATTGCCCCGACGAATACGAACGCGCCGAGCAATTTATTATGATACCCGATTTATTCGCCTACTTTTTAACGGGCGCACGGGTATGCGAACGCACAATCGCATCAACCGGTCAGCTTGTAGACCCCCGCACGGGCGATTGGGCATGGGGACTTATCGATAAGCTCGGACTTAAACGCAGTATGTTTCCCCCTATCGTCGCAAGCGGCAGTGTGTACGGCAAATTGAGCAAATCGGTTTGCGACGAGTTGCAGGTTGAATCCGTACCCGTAATAGCGGTAGCCACACACGACACCGCAAGCGCGGTTGTGTCGGTTCCTTCGGAAGAAAACAACTTCGAATACATAAGTTGCGGAACGTGGAGCTTGCTCGGTACGGAACTAAGCAAACCGCTTTTCACCTGCTCGGACTACACAAACGAACTCGGACACGACAACACTGTGCGATACCTTAAAAACATAATGGGTTTATGGATTATAAACGAGAGCAAGCGCACGTGGGATAAACAGGGTCATTCCCTCGGCTACGGCGATATAGCCGCGCTTGCCGAAAAGGAACAAGGCGGCAAATTTATATTCGACGTAAACGACGACGAATTTATGTACCCCGGCGACATGCCCGAAAAGGTGCGGCAATGGTTTATAAAACGCGGTAAGCCCGCTCCCGAAGGAATAGCGCAAATTGCCCGCAGTATTTACGACAGCATTGCCGAGTGTTACCGCATTGCAACCGAGGGGCTTATAAAGCTTACGGGAAGCAAGAGCGCCATTCATATGATTGGCGGCGGCATAAACGCAACGCTTCTTTGCAGATTAACCGCAAACGCCACCCGCCTGCCTGTTTACGCAGGTCCGAGCGAAGCAACGGTTATAGGCAACGCCGCCGTTCAGCTTATGGCGATAGGCGCGGTTAAAAACCTTAAAGCCGCGCGCAAAATAGTTAAGAATAGCGTTTCGCTTAAAGAATATTTGCCGGAATAACAGCAGGGAATATTCCGTAAAACGTCTATCTTATATAAAAACAGAGTGTCCGTTTCAACCCCGCGGACACTCTGTTTTGTTATACTTTTATGTTTTTTATGCTTTTATTGTTTTATGCTTTGCGGCGTCGAAAAGCATAAAATTTCGCTTACCTTTTCTTCTTTTTGCTTACGTAACGGAAATCTTCTTCGGTGCGCTCGGAGCGTTGCCAACCGTTCTTTTCCGCCATTGCGGCAAGAAGTTCTTTCGACCACCTGACTGCGCGAGCCGATTTAAGCTTTACCCTAAGCGGCACTTTTTCGAATCGGCTTACGTCCGACGCGTTGCGGTAGTTGTACTTTGTACCTTCGAATTCGGCAGGGTCCAACGCCATGTAAAGCGAAAGCGTTTTGCCGCGTATTGCGAATTTGGCATGAGTGGTACGCCCTATGTACCACGATTCGCATGACGTGCTCATTCGCGACTTCATGCCGTAGCGCAACAGTTCGTTTTTGATTGCGCTGTACCATTCCTTTGTTTCGCTGTCCGCACGCATAAGTCGTGTGGTGAAATCGCGCGGGGCGCGGTCTTTAAGCTTAATATCCAAAGCCGCCGCACTCTCCAACTCTTGACGAGAGCTTTCACCGCTTGCACGGTAGCGTATTTTTATAAGGTTTTCTTCTACGAGAGTTTTCGTATTTTTATAGTCGGGACGGAAATTCTGCGGCTCGACGGGAGTTTTTGTAAAGTTCTTTTTTGCGGCTATCGCGGCAATGAGTTCTTTTGCCCACTGCACCGCACGAGCCGATTTTATTTTGAGTTGCATGGGAACGTCGCGGTACTTTGCCGTTTTGCTTACGTCGCGGCAACTATACTTAGTACCGTCGAATTCCACGGGATTCAGTCCCAAATAAAGCGAAAGCGTTTTGCCGCGTATTCCGAATTTGGCATACGTAATACGGCTTATGTACCACGATTCATTGCTCCAACTCATGCGCGATTTTAAACCGTAGCTTAAAAGCTCGTTTTTCAAATCGCTGTAAAAGCCCTTTAACGAATCGTCGGCTTGCGTAAGCATGGCGGTAAAACTGCGGTTATAAAGTACGTTGATTTGAACGTCGCCCAAAATCATAGTGCCCGATTCGTCGTCGGCGTCTATGAAAATCGCGTTGGAGTTCACTTCGAGCTCGTCCTCGGTTTCTTCCTCGGAATCCTCCTCTTGCTCGTCTTCGAGCGTTACGCCAATGTCAAGTTCGTCGTCGTCGGGTTCGGGCGCGGGTTCTTCGGCGGGGGCGAACTCGGCGTTTTTCATTTTATATTCCGACGATTCCTGCGGTGCGCCCGCTTGCTCGCGCTTGCCTATTATCTCGAATACAAGCAAAGTTACGACGGCAAGCAAAACAAGCGCGACTAAAACTATCAAAGTCGCCTTGACTGTCGCGCTCCACTGAGAGCATATTAAACTTGCCGCATGGTAATTCATTGATTATCCGCCTTCTTTTTACCGGAAAATTGTTTTAACAAAACCACTCCTACAACTATTACCACCACAAACGCCAAAATATACACCCAACCGAGTTCGTCTTTTACCCATCTGAAAAACAGCCCTATGCGCGGCACGGTGCTTGTAACCTTGCCCACAATGTTGCTTTTTTCTATGGGTCGGGGGTCGGCGGCGTTGTTGGCGTCGCCCTTTGTGTAATACTTGCCGTCGGATATGTTTATAATGCGGTGGGTTGTGGGGATTGTGTCGCCGTCGGGCAAAAACGTAATAATATCGCCCACTTTGTAATCGTCGGCTTTTCTAACGACTATAAGGTCGCCGTCTTCTATTGTGCCCGACATACTGCCCGTTGCAACTATCATATACGACGAGCCGAAAACCGACGGAACGCCGTTCTTCTTTTTGGTTACTGCGAGATTGATAAGCACAATAAGCAAAAACACCGCAACGGCTATGCCGATTCCCGTAAAAACGTAGCCTACAATTTTTTTGGTTTTAGCCGAATTTTCTTTCACGTAAGTTACCTCGCTTGCGCGGTTAAGTGTAATACCATTGATATGTTTCCGCCGTCGGCGCCTATCAAGGTGTCGTTTTCATCGTTGCCCGATTCGAACGGCCATTCCCATTCGAGAATAAACGAGTGACTGCTCCCTCCGAGCAAAATCAAATTGTCGAACTTCAATTCTTTCACCGAAAGCCATTTCGACGATTCGAGCAAAATGTTGTTCATTCTCAGACGGAATTTAATAGGAAAATCCGCCGCAACCGTGCCGTTATATTGCGGCTCGATATAAAACGAATAGAGTATTTCCGCATCAACGGGGTTATTAAGCACAAATGCGTAACTGCCGCTACTGCCGGGACGCAAGCCGTTTTCGAACACGGCTATCGCTCCCTGATTCTCCCACGAGCCGTTTGTGTCGCCTACTTCGATTACGGGCACTACGTTGTTTCCGTTGTCGCCCGTGCCGCCGCCCGTTTGCGGCATGCCGATTAGCGCAATAACCGTAATAGCCGCAATGAGAATAGCGGTTAAAACCGAGAGCACCGATATGTGCACAAAGTTACGCTTTGTACGCGCAATACGTCCCAAAAACATTTCTCCGCCGTCGGCGGCATATAAATCGTCGCCGATAAGCATATAGCGGGCGGCGTCCGACGCATATTCCGCCACGCGCACGCTTTTGCCGTTACGCTCACGAGTTTCTTCCTTTATAAAGGGAGCAACCTGCTCGCCGAAAAGATTAAACAGCCCGCCGTTAGACACGCTGCCTAATTTTTTACCCGACGCATCGCAAAGCACGCTCGCCTTAGGCGCGCATTTGAATTTATCGGTAGCGGTAAATTCCCGCTCGGTAAGTATCGAATTGTATTCGATTTGCTCTGACATTGTTTGTTAATACCTTTATAAAAGATTATCTCACGCATGCCGCCCCGCGCAGAGTTGCGCGGGGACACACACGAGATGTTTTGTTATATCAGAATTTAATGTTTTTAATTAGGCGTTATCGCCTGTCGAAGGTCTTTCGGAGTCCTGAATCTGCGCTACGCTGATTGCAAGACCGATTTCGATTTTTTTTGTAACCGTGTAAACGGTTGTGCTGTCGTCCGCATTTGTTACGGTAACGGTATTGCCATTGTCCGAAACCTCAACGGTGCCGTTCTCATACGTGCCCGAAGTCATAGCGGCATAGCCGAGTAAAGTATCGAGTTTGTCGGTTACATCGTCTACATGGAACTCCCATGCCCACGAAAGCTCGTAAGTGTAATCAATCTCAGTGCCTGCCTCGATAACTCCGCTTAATTTACCAAGCTCGGTTTTAACGGCGGTAAGCGTGCCGCCGTTAACCAAAATAGTATCCGTACCGTCCGTAGTTGCTTTTTTGGTAAGAGTCCATTTAACGGGACTGTAAACAGTATCTTCGGTATCGCTTGCATTGGCTTTATAAGTAAGCGAAATATCGCTTGTAACGGTGAAATCAAAGGTCAATTTTGCAAGCACTTCGGCAGACCCCGATACACCGAAAGTCATTTTTCCGCTTTTTCCGGGAGCAACAATATTTTCCTGCGGGTCAGCGGTGGATTTAACGTCAACCGTAACGCCGGAAGCAGTTGCATCGGCAACTATTTTATTATTCGAATAGTTCTTGCCGAATAAGTCGGCGGTGTTGGCGTTGACGATGTAACCCCATTTTGCTACGGTAGCCTGCTGTGTCTGCGCGCCTGTGCCCGTTATGTACTTTGCAAACGTAACGCCGCAAAGGCACAAAATGCCTATAAGCAACAGCAACATTGCCGCGATTATAACAGCACGGCTTTTTTTGTTGGTCTTTCTTTCTTCCATGATTTTTCTCCTTTTTGGAATTTTTTACTATATTATATATTTTAACGACGTTTCGCTTGTCGGAAAACGCTCCGTCGGTTTTTTTAGTTGTCAACTGCCACTGTAATACAAACTTATTTAATAAGGCGCGACTGTGTACGGATAATATTTAGGAGTATTTGTAGCCTTAGCTACACAATCAAAGCCGGGATATGCATCTTGGTTGGCATAGTCGTTGCGCACAAAATCGTTCTTCGGATAAGTAATGTTTGCGCCTACAACATAGTTTGTATTATCCGAACTGCTGTTTGCCTTTACGCCGTAAACATAAACTTTTGTTTTACTGGCAAAAATCGCACCCATACCCAAAGTGCCGCCATAAGACGTAGCAAAAGTTGTATACTTGCCGTAATAAATGTATACGTTTATGTTTTGCGTTGTAAGCGGTACTTTGGCATTATATAAAGTATTTATTGCTATGGGGTAATAATTCGCATTAACTACCAAAGCATTTTGACGCGCGACGGCAGTGGTAAATCCCGCCTCACTCTCTCCCGCAGTACCGAAGTATGCGTTTGTATAGTCGGACAAGTTTATTCCGTCTTGCCCGTAATTGGGTTTTAATTCGGCCGCCGTTTTTGTTCCGAAAATACCCGCTTTAATATAAACATTTGCCATATATTTGGCGTCGCTTCCGCGAACATAAAGTCCGCCGTTTTTGCCGTTAAAATCCCCGCCGTTAATATTAACATTGCTTGCGCCCATAACCATTAAGCCGTAATGACTCATAGGTCCGCCTTTGGAAGTTACATTTCCCGATGCGTCATTACCGGTATAACTGCCTTCATGTTCTAAGTTGCCTATAAATACTCCGCCGTTTATTGTGATTTCGGGGGTATTTTTAGGGTCGTCCGCAGTAACCGCCGCCGCGTTTGCGTAAGCAGTCGTATAAGTGCCGCAGTTTGCGGTAAGCGAGCCGCCGCGCGCGATTACAGCAAATCCGCCGCTAAGGCTCGGACGAAATTTCCACGAAGCCGCAGTTTCATTGCTTGTGCCTTGATACAAATCGGATAAATGCTTTTTGCCCGTTGTAGTTACTTTAACGTCACCGTTACCGCCGCCCGACTTTCCGAGCGTTATAGCGCCGCCTTGCACCTTTACTCCGCCGCCGACCGATGAGGTTATATCCGCATAATCGAGCCGAATACTTGCGTCGGATGCATCAGCGTCGATGCCCTCTATACACGCAACGGCAAAACTCTTTACAACCACATTGTTATAATTTTCGCCGTACACACCGTTGCTTGCAACGCTGAATTTGTCGTAATCGTTATATAATCCGCGGAAATTTACCGTAAGCTTGCCTTCCGAAATAAGACTGCCGCCCATAACGCGTATGCCGTTTTGGTTCTCGTACGCGTCGATACTAACGGCGCCGTCGGCGTTATTCACCCTTTGATAAGGAATATAAATTTCGTACTGATGATTTGCTGGGTTCGTCGCGCCTGTTCCCGCACCAACCTCGCAAGTGCTTACCTCGCCGCCCTTGCGGTTAATATAGCTGTTAATGTCATAGTTTTCAACCGTCGCGGTGTTGCCGTCATCCTCGAACAAAATATTACCGTCGCGCAGTGTTATCGCAGAAGCATTATACGCCGAAATACCGCTGCCGTTTTTAAACGTAAGGTTTCCGCAGTACACCGAAACTCCCACTTCTTGCGAGCTTATGCTCGAATTATCCATAGTTATCGAGCCGCCTTTGCCGCTTGCGTCTTTGAACTCGTGGGAATCGAGGTACACGCCTATCGACGCCGCGCGCATTGCGCCCGCCGTTGCCGCGCTTACTTTTTCGCCCTTAGAGTTTACCCACACGGTATCCTGCGGTAAAGCTCCCTCGTAAGTAACGGTGTTACCGAGCGTTACGTCGGTGTTTTCGAGCGTTATATTTACCATGTTTTCGGTAATGGAAGTTTTGTTTACCGCAAACACACCGTAGCTGTAACTATCGCTGTCAAGCATTATATTGCTGTCGGTTAAATTAACGGTGCCGCGCGTTCCGAATATTCCGTACGAAAAACCGCCGTGCATAATAAGTTCGAGGTTACTGCCGTTAAATTCGCTTTTATAGCCCGAACGCCCGCGTGAAAGTATGCCGAATGTTGTATGCGGCACATCTTCGTCGGTTATATTCTTATATACTTCCACAATCGTACTGCCCAATTTGGATTCTTCGCTTCTGCCTTGTATGCTAAGCGTGCCGCCGTTAATAAAAATCGCCGCGTCGCGGTACTGACGGTCGGCCGGGAACTCACTGCCCATAACGCCGTCTGCCGAGGGTACGTCGGCAAGTGCAAAAGGGTCGTCGGAGTGCGAAATCGTTGCGGTTTTGATTATATCCGCCTCCGAAATATTAACCGTGCCGCCGCTAACCGAAATAACGCTCCCGTTGTACGACGTTGCGCTTGCAAGCTTGGTTATATTAAGCGTGCCGCCGCCGTCGGGATTATCCGATTCGCTGAATATACATGCGCCTTCGCCGTACTTAGCCGAGTTCGAATTTGTGTCGCCCGCCGCAATCGCGGGAAGTTCGGCGGGATTTACCGTTGCAAGCTCGCCCGTAGTGCTTACGTTCATTGTACCGCCGGTAATGTAAATGCACGAGGTCTGCCACGTACCGAAATACGAATAAAAACTGCCCTGAATGCGTGCGCGCGACTGAGTGTTGCCGAGCACGTCTACGTTAAGCTCACCGCTTTGCATTTTCACCGCCGCATAGTTGGGCGCGGCTTTAACAACCGTGTTGCCGCTTGTTACGGCTACCGATTTTGCGATATCGTCGCAGAATCCGAACACCATTACACGACGGTAAAGGGTTTCGTCGTCGCCGTATACAGATTCGTCGCAACCCACGTATTCGCCGTCGGTGTTTATATAATACGAATATGCAAAGTCTGTTTCTTCGAGATAGAACGTAGAAAAATCGTCGGCAGTGCCGCCCTTTACAACGGTATAACAATAAGTGTCGCGCGCAATTTCGTTTGCGCTCACGTCGAAATAAATACTTCCCGTGTTAAACGAGCCGTACGCCGCGCCGCGTATGGGAAGAACCGTTCGCGTGTTGCTTTGAACGCCCGAAAGCGAATCGCGGGTTTCGCGCACCACGGTAACTTCTTGCACGTCGTTTTGGTCGAAAGGATAAAGATTCGCCACGACCGAACCTACCGATTCGTTTACGAGTTTGGAATAATATTCCGAAGGGCGCGGTCCGCTCTCGAATATTCCGCTGTACACGTTAAGGTTGCCGCCCGACACGGTAAGCACACTGCCCACGGGGTTATAAAGTCCGCCGCTTCCGCTGTCGGAAGTATCGACTATCGAAAGCGCATTGCCCTCGGTTACGTTGAGCAAGCTGTCGGTGCTCGTGCGCTGAATTTCCTTGCCGTTTAAATCTATCGTAAGGTCGCGTTTTAAATTCAGCTGTTCGCCCGACATGATTATGGGCCCCGTAAGACTATCGCTTAATTTAACGTAACCGTAACCGCTTTTTATGGCGTTAATCAAAGCGGTTTGCGAGTCTACATCGAAAGGAGTTTGCGTTTCGTAAGGCAACGAATTGTCGCCGCCTATCTCGGTGACAAAGCGCGCGCTCGTCACATAAAACATGAGCGACACGGCAAACAAAGCGAGCGCCGCGCAAAACACAGCCGCCGCCGAAAAATATATATTTATTTGTTTGCCTGCTCTTTTCAATTATCTTCCTTGTTTATGCTTGATTTTTTTAGATTCGCTGTGCTTTCGGCATTGAATTTTTAAGACCTCTCCGCTACGGTCGAGGTGACAGTGCGCGCTATTTGTCATTTCGAGCGTAGCCGAGAAATCTTTGCTTGT
>CAMUAL010000005.1 GCA_947086925.1 uncultured Clostridia bacterium | reverse complement strand
AACAAGTCTACTATGTTACTCCAAAAGAAGTTTTCTTTATCGTCCTGCGGCTCGGTTACTTCGTCGTTTGTAAACATATACTGACAGATATTCCGCACCAATCTTCCTGCTGAAGCGTCGTCCGATTGCCGAATTAAATCCCAATACAAGTCGTAGAAAGTAAATTGTTTTAATTGCTTTTGTTCCATTGTTCCTCCGTCATTGTTTATTTATTACAAGCATTTTAAGACCGCTCGCAAGTCTAAGATCCGCGCATACGCATCACCTCCTTTACTGAAAATAATTTTCCCCTCCACTTACTAATACTAAATTTCGCCCCTATTGTTAAGATATTTTTAAAAAAAATTTTTGCAAAAAGATAAGCCGCATGAAATTACTCATGCGGCTCACATTGATTGCCAATATTCATATATTATTTGCTTGCAAATTCACCTATCAGTTGCAAATGTTTTTCTCTTCCGTCGTCGGTATCCCATGTAAGATGCAACACGTTATCGCCCCAATAAGTAAAAGTTATGTAGTCCTCTTCGGTTCTCGGATCGAACAAGTGCATTTGCGGATTTTCTTTCTCCCCGTTATATTCCACTGCAAATGCCACGCCGAACAGCGCAAATACAAATATCTTATTTAGCTTTTCAAGCTCGTACTTTTTCGTTCCGTCAGCAGAGAAACTTCCCGTTCTATCGTCGTAAGTTTCTCCCGTAATATGGTTGACTTTTATATGCTCCGGCGGTATCGGAACATCCTTTTTATTCTCTATCCAAGAACTGTATCGCAAAACAAAATACCGTGCATTTCGCACACCGTAAGACTCATCTACGTTTGCTTGTTTCAAATATTCACGCCTTAGGTATCTACGATCGATTTTATAATCGTCTAAATTTTCCAACCCATACCAATTGCCATCTTTGTTGAACTTGAAATCTTCCCAATCCCAATCTCTGAATCCCGCTTTGTTTTCGGTGTCGTAAAGCATATCTAAGGTTAAACCCGCACCGTATCTTTCACAAGGCGTACCGATATATCTATACTTGTTTTTCAGTTGCTTGCCTGTATCACTGAAAGTATGTACAACTTCGATAAGCCCTTCTTCACGCAAACTCTTCAATATCATTTGCATTAAGCGTTCGGATATACAGAGCTTTTCTGCAAGCGCAAACATATCTATACTCTCGCCGTTATGCGCTATGATGTAGTTTACGATAATCTCTTTTCGCTCTTCCGGTGTCGGCTTGCGCAACAGAAATTCAGGCACAGCCCAATACCCGTTGTCCTTCTTATAGTATTCGGGATTATCTATCTCAATGAAACCATACTTTTCTTTATGTAGCTTATTTCCATAATAAGAATCGTTTATCGTATGCTTTCTATGTTTTCGCTTTTTCTTAGGTTCTTCCGCCATTCAATTTATTCTCAACAATCCGTTCTCTTTGTGTCTTTGCAATCACCTATTTTACAGGGTCACTTACAGTGCCATTTACTGTGCCATTTACTGTGCCATTGGTGACACTTATGGTGACACGGATGTCACCAATCAAAGACTTTTTCCACAACATTTACACCGTCATTTTCTCCGACGTTTACACCGACAAAATTTACAGTATCATTTTGAGTATCATTTACAGTATCATAATTTCAACTGTTCTTAAACTCTTTGTAAATTTCGCCGAGGAAGATTCCGAGCATCTCTTTCTTGATATCATCATTATTTAGTAGCAAAGTAAAGAAATCCTGATTTTGCGACAATCCTTCTATCAAAACGTCATCGGCACTCTCATAATACGGGAACGCAAAATCTTGCTCTGTATTGACTTTTGCACACTCACGCAATGATTCGGACTTTTTGAGCAAGTCTCTTATTTGCAACATAGCTTTGATTACAACATCGTTATCATATTGCTTCCCGGTGCGGCTATTAAGCTCGTCTATAATTTCCGACAGACGTTTCACGCTTTCTTCTGTTAGGTTAAAAGCCTCGGCGGTAGGAAGTTTTAAAACAGGATTGGAAACAATTTTTGTTGCCGTATGCTCCGCGCCCTTCTTTTGCACAAAGTTATCCGCACGTATCTTATCGCTTAAATCAAAACCCGCACCCGGATTTCGGATATTTATAAACGCAATCAAATAGGTCAAGAACAAATACTTCTTATGTAGCTCCACGTCCTCAAAACACGATACCTGAATCAAGAACTCATAGAAACGAATAAAATGCCGAATAGTCGCAACTATCTCGCGTTGCCTATCCACTTCGTATTCCTTTATCCTTTTCTCGGCGCGTTGCATATAAAACCGCAGTTGGTTCTTGTCTTTGGCTTCGATAATCTTCTTGTAAATAATCTCCGCCGCCATTTGAATATCGTATGGATCGAGTATCATAAACCCGTCGAGCTTTGCCTCGATATCGTACACCGCCGATGGTGTAACGGTATTCGCAAGTAAGGTAGTTGTATAATACGGCTCAAACGCTTTGACTATATCTTCATACTTATTTACAAAGTCAAGAACAAAAGTCTTTTTATCCCACGGCAAACAAGTTCTGTTAAGGCGTGACAACGTTTGCACGGCATTTACACCACGCAACTTCTTGAGCACGTACATGGCGCACAGCTTCGGCTGGTCAAATCCCGTCTGATACTTATTGGCGACAAGTAAAACATTGTAATCGTCCGAATCAAACTTTTTAGGCAATTTATCTTCCGAAAAGCCGTTCATAAAAGTTTCCGTATATTCGGTTTCGTCACCGTCAAGTTTCACTTTACCGGAAAACGCCACAAGCGCATGAATGTTTGAATATCCCTTCTTCGCAACGTAATCTTCGAATGCCTGCCGATACTTTACGGCGCTTTGCCGCGACGCCGTAATAACCATAGCCTTCGCTTGCCCGCCGAGTTCAAACAAAACCGTAGTGCGGAAATGCTCTACTATCACTTCCACGCGCTGAGCAATATTTGTTTCGTGCAATTCCACAAATCGAGCTATCTGCCGTTTTGCTTCCGTTGTCTTATACTGCGGGTCTTCGGATATTTCTTTATTGAGTCTGTAATACGTGTCGTATTCGGTAAAGTTAGCAAGCACGTCAAGAATAAACCCTTCTTCTATTGCCTGTTTCATCGAATACAAATGGAATGCCTCTTTTTGGCCCTTGGCATTTACTTTACCAAACAAATCAAGCGTAGTCGCCTTTGGCGTCGCCGTAAACGCAAAGACCGATACGTTCGGCTGTTTACCCGTACGCTTTAATTCGCTCGCTATCATATCCTGCGCGTCAAGGTCATCGTTCAAATTCTCCGAACCGAGCGCCTTGGTGATTGCCGCCATATCTTTGCCAGATGTAGACGAATGCGCTTCGTCAATGATTACGGCAAAACACTTATCTTTAAGACTTTTAACGGAATCGACTATATACGGGAACTTCTGAATTGTCGTAGCAATAATCTTCGGACTTCCTATCGACTTCTTTTTACCGTCAATCATTATGTAGCCCAATAATGCCGCCGACAAGTCCGCCGCCGTGCATTTATCGTCCAAAACTTTGATGAGTCCCGTTACATGCTCAATCCCTAAAATTGCCGATTGTAACTGCCTATCTACCACGACCCTATCGGTACAAATAATGATATTATCGAATATCATTTTGTTTTGCATATCGTGTAGCGACGAAAGCCTGTGCGCAAGCCAAGCTATGGAATTTGTCTTGCCCGATCCTGCGCTATGCTGTATCAAGTAGTTTTGCGATGTGCAATTCACCGTTACGTCGGCAACCGTTTTGCGTATTACGTCAAGTTGATGATAACGTGGGAATATCAAATTTTCTTTGACCTTTTTCTTTCCCGTAACCTCGTCGGTATCCTCTTTACGGTCTATAAATATAAACTCGGATATCAGGTCGATAACGGTGTCCTTTTGTAAAATATCGTCCCACATATAATAGACGGAATACTTATCGTCGAATATGGGATTGCCCTTACCCGCATCTATGCCGTGACCGTTGCCCATGTTAAACGGCAGAAAATTCGTATTTTCGTCCGCCAGCTTGGTGCACATATACACTTCTTGCAAGTCCATAGCAAAGTTTACAAGACAGCCCGCTTTGAATAGAAACAGTCTTGTTTTAGGACTGCGTTGCTTTTTATATTGCTCTATGGCGTCGTGATAAGATTGCCCCGCAAAATTGCATTTGAGTTCAAACGACATAATAGCAAAGCCGTTGAGAAAGATTACAAGGTCCACTCTTTCGGTTTCGCTTGCCCACACTTCTTCCATAACGGAAAAAATGTTTTGATTATACTTTTTGAGCAAATCGGCATTATATGTGGTTGCCGGCTTGGTGTACATAAGTTCAAGCTTGTAATTGGCTATGGTAACGCCGTGTTTGAGTACGGAAAGCAAACTACTTTTCGGCTTGGTAATCTCGGCATTGACGAAATTGACGATAGTATCTTCGGTAGCCTCGCCGTAAATTTTGCCGAGTGCTTCCATTGTATCCGGCTGTGTGCTATTAAGGAACGCAAACAGCATTTCCTTGTCTATGGCAAACCGACGGTCAAACTTCGCATTGGGGCGAATCACGTAACCGTTTTGCTTTTCAAGGATTTGCATTATGTACTGCTGATATTCTTTTTCCGAAAGGATATTATTCATTGGTTTTCTCCACTAATTGCAAAGATTTATTACCCGTGATTGTTGCACTATTGTCTGACATAGAAAACTCCAATTGCATTGTATATTGAGTTCCCATTAAATCTTCAACATACAATTTAATCTCGTTTATTGTTTCTAAATTAAATGAGACTTGTTCAAAATCAAATATAATCGTATGTTCTTTTTTTATTAATTCTTTTGTTTTCGTTTTGTAAAGCACATTATTTATGTAAATACCGCAAATAAAAAACTCTGTCTTGCTGGTATTTTCCATACTAAAAGTTTCGATATAGCTTTCTAATTGTGACTCTTCTAAATCATTATTACCACTGCTAATAAGTTTACTGCCATGTATATATGTAAGTTTTGTTTTATCTACCTCTTGAAATAAATTCCTACAAACAAAATTGAATAGTGGCTGTAATTTTTTGCATTCTTCCTCTTTCCGTTGCCATTCACTATGTTTGATTGTCCAGGCAACTCCGGCAAGTGTTAATCCGCCACCTAATATTGCTGCGTATAAACCTACAACCGCAGAAAACAAAGTATTGTCAACGGGTTGACCATTCACCGGAGCTTGCCACAGCAATTTGTACGACGCCACGATTGTCAAAATAATTGTAGTTGCAATAATTCCAACGACATTCATTATTCCTAGAATATCTTTTATGGGCTTCTTGTCCAAAATAAACTTTTTAATAATTAGGATGTGCAACAAGAAGCACGCTATCAATAAAATGGATGTTCCTATTTGTTTAACTATCGTATTATTTATTGAATCCGTAAAATAGAATATTCCTATTGTAATTGCCGCTATTAGCGAGAATATGCTCTCCTCTTCATCAAACAATTGCGAACTTAAGAACATATCAAAAATAAGAAAAACTACATTCAAAGCAAATACTGCCATAAATGAATACGTAACAATATTCGTATTCCATTGATTGACAATAGCGAGCAAAAATATGTACCACCATACCATTAAGAGAGTACTAAATGCCCGTTTTATACTAAAATCTATAATTCCTCGAATTGTCGCTTTGACTGCTTTCAAGTACTTTATTGTATATATTACTTGAATTGTAATAAATCCAAGTATTGTAATAATTGAAATAGGATAAACGATAGCGTTTATCACTAAATTATTCAAATAAAGTAATGCACTAAATCCAAACGAAAGAAGTGCGGAAAAAATGTAAAGAAATATATTCCCTATACGAAGCAAAATATCATGCTTTATCTTCTTTAATTTTTTTATTCTTTCACTTTCTTCATTAGTTAAAGTAAGAAGGATCTTCTTTATTTCTTTTTTAAAGTTTTTCTTTTCCTTATCCGATAAAGCATTCCACTGTTCATTTTCAAAATCCAAGGTTGAGCATTTTTCGTTTATTCTTTTTATCATTTGACGTTTTACTTTTTTGATAGCTTTAATAAGACGATCTAAATCACGAATCATCTTGCAGCCCTCTTTAAATCCATAAGAAAAGCTGACCAATGAAAAATCTATTTGAAATAGAAATCCATCTGGATTTTTTTCCTGAGCCTCTTTGAATTGGAATTCAAATTCTTCTAAGCACTTATCGCGCAAGTCTTCTATGTATCCCATTATACAACTTCCTTTTTACCGGTAACGTATTCGTAAATAAGCGATTTTTTATAATCGTCAAGAGTATCGAGCTGTGCTTTCTTATCGACGATAATTTTATCTGCGCTTTCAATGATATTATCCAAATAATCGCAAATTTGTTTTTCTTCCTCAACTGTATTGGGTAGACAAATATAAATGTCTTTTACCTTATCCCAACTTCTAAAATCGCTTGTGTTCCCCCTAACTCCGTTTGAAATAAGTTTGTAAACTCCTTGATATGCAAGACTTTTTAGGTAATAAACAATAAAACGTTTATCTTCCGTACTATCACAAACATGTACGACTCTTGTTATTTTTCCTCTTATTTTTGAAAATCCAATCGCTCCGTGCCAAGTATCCATTCCGTGTATAGCAATATCGCCGACACGAATACCTTGCATAGCATTATCTTCACTAACCATCTTGCCACAAGCACGTTGCTCATCGCGAGGCATTACACTTCCATTATTGGAGCAAATCAAAGCAGGATCATCTTCTGAAAACCCTCTTGCTAATTTGGCGCAAACAAAACCTATCTTTGATATTTTCCAATCGGCTTTGATTTTATCGATATAGTCTATCCCACTATCCTTCATAGGGGCATCGAGATTAAGACCATGTGTTACCGCCTCGGTTATTACGGAACGCTTATATTGTTCAAGCGTATCAATTTGTGATTGAATATCTGCTTTTAATTCGTCGATTTTTTCACACTCTTTATCCAAAAATAAAACTATTTTTTGCTGTTCATATGCTTGTGGATATGGAATAAACCGTTTTAATATATCACTTGATGATACTTTTAATCTTATTTCCAGTATGCCATTTGCAAACTTACGGAGTTCTCGCTGAAATCCTACTGTTTGAAATACATAATTTAAGAATTTGATGTTTTCATCCTTTTTAGCTTTGAATATATAATATACAGGACTAACACAGCCAAAATAATTACATAGTCCAACCGAACCAATAAGGATATTCATACTATTGGCGACTATAGTATTGGGATATGCCAATTTGTATTCAAATATATTCTCTTTTGACTTGTTTCCCTGATTACCTTTATCTTCATAGGGAATAACACCCAATTTATTTGTTAATGATAATATACGATCAGTTTGAATTGGATTATTACTTACATTGACTTCCTCTAAATGCCATTGTGACCTTTCTAAACTCCATTCCTGCGGAATATACCCTATCCATTTAATTCCGCTATCTTTCATTTGTCGCATTGCGCTTGTTCTCCTCCGTAAAGAATAATAAGCTGTCGCAACTCTTGACAATGTTGCGAATTAACTCTTGGCTGATTATAAAACATTCTTAACTCGTTATATTTGAATTGTGTACCGAGTGAATAATGTACTATTTCGTTAAAATACCAGGAAAGCGCCGGGATATGATTAAAACCATACAAATCTCGTGGCAAATTTTCTCTATCTATGCCTAAATACTTATTCATATAGTCAAAGTAATTCATCATCGGTCTATCTGAAAGCTGCTGTTGACTATCGCTACCGTTCAATTTTTCATGGTTGGATATAATTTCTGAATCAGTTAAAAATGTGGACGAAATGTTTTTTCTTATATACAATCCAATAACAACAAAAAACACATAGTGCGGAGTCAATCGTTGCCAACCAAAATCATTGCATATATTCAATAAAGATTCATAGTATCTTGACAGTTCACGGTTATCAACTTTTTCTAAAACTCGGTTTGAACTATTAAGCAAACATTGAAATGCTAATTGTGTTGCATACGCTTGATCACTATGTTCTCCTTCTAATTTTTCAAACTTCTTGATAAAATCATCAAGCAAACTTTTCAAGTACTCGCTTGCCGAAGTTTCAAGCTTATATGTAAAATCAAAAAATTTGCGCAAATACTCATAACCATCAATACCATAAATGGTGTTGACCGTTTTTGCAATGCATACTTGATTCATTGCCACTATAACCGTGCAATTTTTTATATCAAACAAGTGGTGTAAACGTTCCAATATCTTCAACTGCTCATCAGGCAAACACCTATCTATTTCGTCTACTAAAACTATAAGCTTCGTTTGCTTGTTATCATATTCACCCTTTTGAGTGATCTCATTTAAGACTTCTTTGGTTTCTTTCAAAAGTTTTTGATAAGACTTATATTCACCCATAGATTCTGTATCAATAGGATTATGAAAAGATTTTATTACATTTTTAATGCCTGAAATAATTTCTTTTAAAGTTTTAATCTTTGCCGACAACTTAGCAAGCGTATTTGTAGCTGTCTTGACAGCTTTCTTTGCTTTTTCTTCCGAGCGTTCAACAAGATATAGCTTATCGTCAATTCCATCAATAACACAACTTAATATTGCTATTAAAGGATCGGAGTAATACGTATTTTCCCACGCGTCATATTTCACAATTACATACTCTTGCTTTTTCGATAGCTGCTCTTCTATCATTTGCAAAACAAAAGATTTACCGCTTCCCCAAGCGCCGTTTATAGACAAGCAAAAATTTTGGTCTTTCTGTAATGAGTCAACCAATCCGCAAATTTTATCGACTATATCTTGTCTGCCGATTTTATCTTGCAATGCCATTTCATTTATCTCCAAACAATTTGTCTATTCTTTCGCTTACGCTCATTTCCAATTCCATAAATTTTACTGCAAGCTCATCGCTCGGTTGCGGCTGACTGTATTTATAGAAATATCGTGTAAACGGTATCTCGGCACCGACTTTTATAACAGGCTTTTTCGCTCCGAGATTTTCTTCCCAAAACCATTGCGCATCGGGGACGTAAGGCAAAACTTCTCGTGCCATATAGTCTTCAATACTTTCGGTGTATTTTACGATTTCCTTATCGTAGGTTTCTTTATCGTAAATAATATTGCCCTTTTTGTCACGCTGAATTTCCGCAGTCTTGTCCGGTTCGGAAAGTCCGTCGGCAATCTTTTCTATCAGCTTTTTGTCTACCGAAAGAATTGCGGTAAGTAGCTCTATAAAACCTTTCGGGGCTTTATAAACCTGGTCCGAAATATTTGCTCTAAGCGTTTGCAATATGTTTTCGTAAAGCGGTTTGTTGCTTATCATCGTCTCATATTTGCGCCTATCCTTATCTTCGATAGCTACGCCTTGGCTCTCTAATTCCGCAACTTTCGCTTCGTCGTAAACCGCCGACAATGCACCTTTTACAAGCATTTGTTCGATGCGTTCTTCGGTTATGGCATAATTACGCTGTAACGGTTGCATTACCGCATACTCACGGTACATAAACTCTGTATTGTCGAATATCTTGCAGTTCTCGGTAGGAACAAAATCCGCATATAAATGTGTGATTGCCTTCCTATCTTCTTTTGTGATTTCGTTCTTTTTATTGCCGACCGCCTTTCTGAGCTTATGATAAATCTCCGCGGCATTAATAAGCTGAATTTTGCCACGACGCTCTTTGCGCTTATTTTTGGATAATATCCACACGTAAGTCTGAATGCCCGTGTTGTAGAATAAATCTACCGGCAACGCAATTATTGCTTCAATCAAATCGCGCTCTAACAGCCAACGCCTTATTTGACTTTCACCCGAAGCGGTATCGCCGTTAAACAGCGGCGAGCCGTTTTCGATAATGGCGGCACGACCGCAAAAGTCGTCCATTTTATCTACGGCAGACTGCAAGAAAATCATTTGCGAGTCGCCGCCGCTCGGCAATCCGTGTCCCCACCGGCTTGCTTCTGCTCCTTTGGCAAATTCTTCACGCACCGCTTCTTCCTGTCCTGCCTTTGCATCTTTACCCGACCACGGCGTACCGAAAGGCGGATTTTCTATAACAAAGCGCATTTTCGTATCTTTGAAGCAATCTTCTTTGAAAGTATCTACGTGACGGAAATTATCGGCATCTTGATTTTTGATAAGCATTTCGGCAAGACCTATTGCATACGTTTGCCCCATAAACTCTTGACCAAAAAGCCGCACGTCGGCGGTGGGATTATAATGCTTTATATAGGAATACGCGGTAGAAAGCATACCACCCGTACCACATGCTTGGTCGAGAACGGTAATAACCTTATGGCTGTCAAAAATATCGTCGCACCCCTCCGCCATCAAAATTTCGACGAGTAACTTTATGATATCTCTGCCCGTGTAAAATTGTCCGGCGTCCACATTCTGATAAAACCTACCGATAAGGTTTTCAAAGATATATCCCATTTTTATGCTGTCATAAGTTTGTATGGATAAGTCAAGCGTAGAGAACGCTTCCACAACAGTGTAAAGACAGCCGTCTTTATCCATTTTATCAATGTGCTTAAGCATCTCAAGCTCATTAAAAATGTCGTACACGTTTGGCGAAAATCCTTCTATGTAATTTTTGAAGTTTGCCGCTATGCGTTTGGAATCGTTGCACAGCTCTGCAAGCGTGTATTCGCTTGTATTATAGAATTGATAGCCGGAAACTTTGCACAGTTTCTTATACGGTAAAGTAGAGTCAGCTTTGAACGTATCTGTTACTAACTTCTTTTTTTCTTCGAGCGCACACTCAAATCTGCGCAAAATCGTCATGGGTATAATAACGTCGCCGTAATGATCGGGCATATACGACCCACGTAGTTTATTTGCAATCGACCAAATAAAATTCGCCTCTTGCGTTATATCAATGGGATTGTCGTCCCACATTGTATCTAAAATCTTATTGTTACTCATAGCCTTGTTCTCCTTTGCATTGCAAGCTACCTATCGCAAGTATTATATCACACCATTGTTGACAAATATTGTCACTAATTAAATATTTCTTCTTACAATTCCATTGCGCTTTCGTCGAGCAGGAACTGTTCTATTCCCACGTACAAAACACCTTTTTCATCGTGCCATGGGATAATATCATCTTTGACTACGACAATCTTTTTGAAAGAGTCGTCAATGCGGTTAAGGGAGTTTGTTTCTTGAAGGCGCTTTTCCGTAGTGCCGACGCATAATGCCGATTGAATATAATAGCGTCTATCAAATTGATTGGCAACAAAATCGACTTCGAGTTGCGTCTTTTTGCTTTTGCCGGCTTCGTCTTTATAGTTGTACTCAACGACGCCCACGTCTACGTTAAATCCGCGAATAAGTAGTTCGTTGTATATCACATTCTCCATAATGTGATTTTCTTCGGTTTGGCGGAAATTCAGCCGCGCATTGCGAAGTCCTATATCCGTAAAATAGTATTTGAGTGGAGTGCCGATATATTTCTTACCTTTGATATCGAAACGGTATGCCTTACTCAGCAAAAACGCATCTATCAAATAATTCAAATAGTAGTCGATTGTGCGTGAAGAAACCGCTCTGTTCTTGACGCTTTTGAAAGTGTTTGCCAATTTCGTTGGATTGGTCAATGAACCTATGGAAGAAGATATCACATTCAATAGATCTTCCAACACGTCGAGGTCGCTCACCTTATTCCGTTCAAGCACGTCGGTTAAGTACGTACGAGCAAATAAGTCGGTTAAATATTGACTTTTCATTTCATGCGTCGGCAAGGAGAGTATGTAAGGCATACCGCCGTAAGTACAATACTCTTTCCACGCATTATGCTTATCCCCTTCGTATGCCGCGTAAAACTCCGCAAACGATAAAGGATTAACTCTGATTTCGTCGCCGCGCCCACGGAACTGCGTCGCAATATCGGAAGAAAGCATTTTTGAATTGCTCCCCGTAACGTACACGTCCACATTGCGTTTATGCAAAAGCCCGTTCAGCACGTCCACGAAGCCTACCGTATCCTCACCGCTCGCAACGTATGGATTTTTGATAGTCGCCACGTTTTGAATCTCATCCAAAAGCACGTAATACATTTTATCGTCTACAATCTGCTCACGAAGATATTTGCCGAGTTCAAGCGGATTGCGGTATTGCATGTTTTCCACGTCATCGAGAGCAAGCGTAATAATATGGTCTTGCTCCACTCCGATTGAAATGAGATAATTATAGAAAATGTGGAACAGCAAATACGATTTGCCGCACCGACGGATTCCCGTAATCACCTTAACGAGCCCATTCTCTTTTTTACGGATCAGTTTATCAAGATAATATTTTCTCTCAATCATATTTTCTACCTGCAACTTTTTTGCGTAAATACGAAATTTTATGTCATGTATAGTATAGCACTTTTAGCAGTCCGTGTCAATAGCATTACGACAAATTTTTTCGTATAGACGATTATTTTTGTCAAAAGTACTTCCACTATTCAAAATCTACACCCTAATGCATAAATATACACCCTGAAAATCTACACCCGATATACACCCTAATGGTGTCAAAATTACGAAACGGCGTAGAAATTATAAAAGTTATACACAATATGCGGAAATAAGATAAAAATAAGACACAATATATTGTGCCTTAAATGATATATCACATAGCTTATCTAACTCCGACGCCTTCGGTCCGAGTTCGAGCCTCGGCGGACGCACCAAAAACCCCGTGATTTTTACCTAAAATCACGGGGTTTCGCTTTATTTTTGCTGATTTTTTAAACAGTTACAAAACCGCTCAGTCTTCTTTGGGCGTGGCAGTGGTAAGGACGGGAGTGGGAACTTCGGCGGGCTTGTTTCTGCCGGCAAGTTCAGCGGTGCTTGTTTCGGGTACAACCGGCTTTTTTGATGCGGATTCGGTAGTTTTGGATTCGGTTGCCGCCGCTTCGGCTTCATGAGCGGGCGGCGTTTTGTCGGTTAGAGGAATTTCGCCGCTCGGAGCGTTTGCCGTTTCGGCGGGAAATACCGCGGGGCGGCTGAATCTGCCAGCCTGAGAGAGCGATGCGGTGACTACGCGAATGAGTCCTCTGCGCACGAGTGTGTCGGTGGACGTAAACGGAACGGCATAGTTTATGTTTTTGGGGTCGCCCTTTATAAGCCCGTGCTCGGCAAACACACCGTCGATTAACTGCATTGCGTAGTTTATTCTGCGGTCGTTTTTAATGCGGTACATAAGAGGCGTAACCGTTTTTTTGTTGCGACGCGACAAATCTTCTACCTTGTACTTTGTGTTTTCGTATTTTTCGGGGTCGGCGGCAAGGCAAAGACACAAAGTTTTGCCGCGTATGACGAACATGGCAACGCACGTTTTTGCGTATTTGAATGTTTCGTTTTTCCATGTAAAAGACGCGGCTACGTCGTTATACGTTGTGATATAGTTTTTGAGCTTGCTGTAATTAAATTTCAACGCGTCGTCCGCCTGCATAATACGCGCTTCGAAACTTCTGTTGTAACGAATACCTCTTGCCGCGGCAAGCGCTTCGTCTTTTTCGAAATCGCGCACGCCGCTCGATATTTTTATAAGCTTACGCTTAATGAGAACTTCGGTTGACTTGTACGGCAGAGTGTAGTCGGTTGCTTTGTAATCTTGCTTTTTCTGCAAGCCGAATCCCGCCATAACTATTTCGGTCAGCTCTTTTGCGTAAGCCATGCGGCGATCGCTTTTAATGCGGAACAAACACGGCATTGTGTTCTTTTTGTTGCGTCCCGAAACATCGTCTACCTTATACTTTGTTCCGTCGAAAAGCGCGGGGTCGGTTGCAAGGCACAAGCACAGAGTTTTGCCGCGAACGATAAAACTTGCCAAGCTTTTTCTGCCCACCGAAAAAGTCTCTTTGCGCCAACTCATGCGCGAACGGACGCCCGAATACGCCAAAATAAAGTTTTTCAGCTCTGAATAACGCGCTTTCAAATCGCCGTCGGCTTGTGTGATACGCGCCGTAAAACTGCGGTTGTAGCGCACCACCGTGCCTGTTTCGGTAACTACGATTTCGGTAGGTTCTTCTTCTTGCTCGTCGACAAATTCTTCGACTTCGATACTCGACTCCTCCGAGTCCTCGCCGTCGTAGTCGGCAGTTTCTTCTATGGGGGAATTTGCCGCAATAACTCCCGACCGCATTGCGTCAAGCTTTTTCATTAAAGCGTTGCGCTGTAATTGCAACTGACGGGTCTGCATTTTGTGCGCGCCGCGTTTATTAAGCAACATGATTAAAAATACATTTAACGCTATTACGCCCGCCATAAGCACGCAAATAATTACGATTCCCGCAATCTGCGCGGGAGAGAACAACCCCGCCGCAATCATTACCGTTATGTTCATGCTTACACCTCCCCGCCGCTTGTTTGTTCAAACTCGATGCGTTTTTTGCGCCGATACAAAACGTACAGCACCGCCGCCGCAATCGCGCCCGCGCCCGTCAATCCGCCGAGCAAACTCATTACTGCCACGAATACCGTGTTTACGCCCGTTATTTTCCACGTAAATTCAATCGCACCGTCGGAGCCGTCTTCCCACTCGTAATTTACCGTGTCGAGAAGTTTTACCGTTGCGGTAAACGTGCCGCCGTAACCGTATTTGTTGCCTTCTATCTCCATAACCGAAGAATCGAACCCTACGGGCAGATATTCGAGCACCTTGCCGTTTACGATAAAGTTTTTGCCGTTTGCCGTGGGCTTTGCAATTTTTTGCCGCGCAACAATCCATGTAACCGTTACATTGCCGTCCGCGTCGAAAGCATTGCCGTTATCGTTCCATTTATAGTTTGAGTCGGTAAGGCAGAACGTGATTACGTACTCGCCCGCATTAAACGCCTGAACCATAAGCACGTTTCCGCTTATGTTGGAAACGCCGTCGTAAGCAATCTGCATGCCGCGCGCGTTAAAGCCGCTTACCTGCGCCCACAGGAAGTCGCCCGTGTAGGTATCGTTTACGCCTGCGGTAATTCCGAGTACGGGCGCGTCTATTCCGAGCTGCTCGATTGTAAATTCGACATATCCGTCCGACGTGTAAGCATACCAGTTTTGCGATTCGGGCGCGGTAACCTTTACGTAATACGTACCCGCGTCGGAGGGCGCTCCCGCAAGCGGCACGTATACGCCGCCCTCTTTGCGGTAATAGGTGAACACCAACGATTCGGAGCCGCCGAATTTCATTTCCGCCATAGGAACAACGGGTGCGTCCCCGTAAGTCCAACCGCTTGCGGTAAAGCTCATAAGCTCGTTGTTGCCGCGCTCTATCACAAAAGTAAAGGTGCGCGATTCGGTATCGATTGAAAGCCACTTATACTCACCGAACGCACTCGGCTTAATGGTAAGCTCGAATATATGAGTTCCCACGGTTGTGTAATCGTAGCCCGCCACTTCCGAAAATTCGAATATGTCTTTAATGTTTTCGTACTCGCCGAAGTCTATTACGGGCATAAGTTTACCGTTTACGTAAGTCGCCGACTCAACCGTAATAAGACTGCCGTTTACGGCGTGCTTGCCTACCGTGAACGTAAACGTGCCGCCGCCGTTTAAAATGCCGTAATTAACGGGGTCGGATATATCGAGCGTAACGTAAATAACGTACGTTCCCATTTCGGTGGGTTTGCTTATTACCGTATTGTTAAGCATGTAAGTGAATCTTAAACCGGAGTACAAATCGTAGTAAAGCGTTCTGTCTAACTGCTCGTTGTTTTTAAGCGTGTCGTACAGCGTAAACAGACTGCTGTTTATCGTGTAATCGCTACCCGCGTTGGCGGTAATGTTGCCCGTCAAGTCGATTTTAAGCGGGCGGGCAAGCACGGTGTAAACTCCGCTTGTAACCGAAACGATATAATTTTTGTTTGCGCAAGTTGCCGTGATATTGTAATTGCCCGCGTTAGGGTGCTCGCTCGATTCGCCTATAAGCGAAAGAGTAAGACCCAAATCGGTTATATCGCGTATATCGTCCGAATCCCACGTTATGCCTTCTAAGCTTTTGTTAAGCGGCTCGTTGTAGTGAGTAGAACGGTTGTTCACGGTTATATGCACCGTTTTGGGCGTTACCGTGAACGTACCGTCTTTATCCGAAAGCACAACTTTATAGTTTAAGTAAACCAACCCCGCAACTTCTCCGTCGGCAAGCAAAAGTTTAAGCGAGTACGTTCCCGCCTCGTTTTTAAAGTCGCTTCCGAGCACGTAAGTTACGTTGTTTGTTACGGGCGTTACCGTTGTTGCATACTGCCCCGGAATAAAGCCCTCTAACGTGTAGCCGTAGCCTGCGCCGCCCGCGGGGTTAAATTCATCAAGATAAACCATTGAGCCGTATGCCGTTGCAGTGAGCGTCTTTTTGTTTACGGTGAGTTTGGCCGCTTTATCCGCTCCCTTATAGTTAGCGGTATCGGAAGTAAACGCAAGCACCCAATAGTCACCCGCGTATTCGGGTTTAGACGCACTCCAAACGGAATCGTTTACGTCGGGCGCGTTTTCACCCGTTCTTTCGGCATACTTGTAATTTATCTGTCCGCCGAACGCCGCCGTTGCTTCCACCGTGTAGCTGTCGCCGTAAGTCGACGAGTATGATTCTTTGCCGAATTCAATTACGTCGGCGGCTTTACTTATAATCCATTTGTTTTGCGAAGTCACCGGCAATGAAGTCCCCGCAAGTTTGCCGTCTGCCCAAACGTAGTTGGTCGATACAAGTCCGAACGTAACACTGTAACCCGCCTCGTGTGCGTTTACCGTGTAAAGCACCGTTTTGCCGCTTTCTGCGCTCACGCCGCATTCGGCATAAACGGTTACTGCCCGCGACTGCTCGTCGTCAAGCGAGATAACGTATTCGAGTCTGTTCCCAGTGTAAGTATCGGTGCGTCCCGCAAACTCGGGCAATGCTATTTGCTTTTTGGAAACTTCAAACGGAATGAACGCGTTCTGCCCCGTTCCGTTTGCGTATGCGCGCAAAAGGTAAATACCCGCGTCGGTAGGTATATCCGCCTTGAACGCCGAAAGTCCGCTTACGCCGAAGTAACTAAGGTATTCGCCGAGCTCCGCCGTTGTATGCTTGGAATCGTCAAAACAAACAAGGTATCCCGAATTTATGCTGTCGAGCGAAGTCTTGTTTGTTTTTACGTATAAGAACGATACCGTTCCCGCAAGTTCGGGATTCTCTGGCGTTGCAACGGGACGTCCCGCCGCCTCGCCGTAAACCCAACCGTCGATTGAAACCGTCATGCTTTTGGAATCGCTCGTTACCCTGAGAGTAAGTATAACCGCCGTTTTATCCCGACCGTCGGGGTCGGACGCCGCATTGCTGAGGGTGTAATTGTGCGTATCGGTAAGAACTATGCGTATTTCGTATCTGCCCGCAACATTAGGCGTATATTGTATTCCGACGGTAGAATCTTCTACAAAGCTTAATAAGTTATCCTCTTTTTCCTGCCAATCGTAGTAACGGAAATATTCTATGCGCATAATCATGCTGTTGAACGCATCTATTGTACGCAAACGGTCTTCACCCGAGTTAAGCGACAGCGAAGTTTTGCTCCACGCGATTTCTATATCCTTTTTGTTTACGGTGATTTCGAACTGCGGATTTTCTATGCGGTAATTGCCGTGTTCGTTATCTATAAGAGCAACGTGCACATAGTAAGTGCCCGCAGTTTGCGGCTTGCCGTTCGAGTCGAGCGTGCCGCCCTCTTTAACCTCGTAGGTAAGCACGACTTTCGCTCTGTAATTCGCCTCGAAAGCTTCCGCATCCGCCGCAGAAACGGTAAACCTATAACCGAGAGTTATTTGCGGCTCGATTGCGTTTCCGTCGGCATACGTAAAGGTCTTATTAGAGGGGGTTACGGTAACGGGGCTTTCGATAATCGTGTATTCGCACTCGGCAACGGTAACATAATAATTCGTATATTCGAGCGTAGTGGCGGATTCGTCGTATTTAACCTTATACGTTCCCGCATTGTGAGTCCATATGACGTAATTTTCAAACGGCTCGCCGTCGACAATTACGCCGCCTAAAACGGTGTTGTTTATCGGCTTTACGTTGTAGTCGCTTTCGCCGTCTATCCATCCGCTTAAATCGTAGGTAAATACGGGCATATCGCCGTAAATAATCTGCGGATTGCCAACGGGAGTTTTATCCGAATCGGTACTGCCGTAACCTACTACCGAAAGGGTAAGTTCCTTTTGTTCTATTAAGTAGTAAGCCGCCGTTTCGCCGTTTTCGCCGTCGTAAATATTGCTCCACGTTATTTTGTAATCGGAGTTGTTGTACTCGGCGGTAAGATAATATTTGCCCGCATTCTTCGTTTCTGTATTGAGTTTCAGCTTTAATCCGAGCGCGGTAAGTGCGTCGCCCGATTCGCCGTTCCACCCGATTTGCGGCGTAAAGAAGGCGTTTAATCTGTTTAATGTTACGTTGCCGTTTTCGAACAGCGCGGCAAACGCGTAGCTTTCGTCTTTGCCGTCGTAAACCTTTTTTGCCTCGTCTACGCCTTGCGCCGCGCCGTGAACGGTTACCGTTATTTCACGCTGTAACACTTGTATTTTATTACCCGTATATTCGAGGTCGTAGTTTTTGGCATATATGCCTCCGAGCGTAATGTCGAGCACCGAATTTGCGTGAGAAGTTACCGTGTATTCCGAGGTAAACGCAAGATTGTCGAAATCTATTTTCTTTTCGCCGCCGTTATTCTCCTGACTAATTAGTTCGCTTTGAGTCGTGGTTTCGCCGCTACCCGATGCAATGTTGTAACGTAAATTTATGCCCGAGTAGCCGTCCGCCGAGTTAAGCGCAGAGTAATCGAGCGGCAAATGCGTGCCGTACTGAATCTCCACGAGATTGTCGATTGAAACGAACAGTTTTTGCTTGTTTATTACAAAGCGCACGTTTAAATCGCCCGCAGAATAGTTGTGCGTCGAAGAAGTAGACGTAAACGTGAGTTTAACCGCGTACACACCCGCGTCGGTGGGAGCGGTTGCGCTCTCCTCGCCCACAACCGAGTAACTGCCGTCGGCATTCTGTTTGCAAAGCGCGTAAGAGGCGACGAAATCAATTACAACCGTATCGGAAATACGGGCTTGCGCCGTAAGAGCTTGCGGTTTCGCGTTGTACGTAACCACAGTGGAACTCATTTCCACATTGCTTAAAACCGCGGAGTTTACGGTAAAAGTGCCCGCATTGAACTCGCCGTATGCGGTAATATAATCCGCACTCTGTTTAATCGCGCCGCTGTCCGAGCTTATCATTGTGCAGTCGGTAAACACAATCGTGTAGTTTTCGGCGTAACCCGTTCCGCTTGCGGAATCCGACCAAACGGCGTAAATCGGGTATGCGCCCGCGTTGTTTGTGTACACGCAGTAGTCGCCCGCAACTCCGCTCGGGGTGAGCGCGTCGGTTACAAGCTTAATCGGGCAACCGTCTACGAACACGTCTGCGTCGCTCTCTTTACCGGCGGTTAAACGACGGTACGTAAAGCTTACCGCTTCGTCTAAGCTTATGTTTGTATTGAAATCACACGACGAATCGTTTACGGTTATCGCAACAACGCGCTTTGTTACGGTAAGAGTGCCGCCCGCGGGGAAAGTAAAGGTATAGTTATCCGAAACGTAATTGTTTTTCGAGTCGATTACTATTGCGTATTCGCCCGTATCCGAAGTAGCGGTGTAATCGGCAACCGTCCAAGTAAACGTAACCGCCGCTCCGTTATTTTTAAGGTCGGCGCGCCCGTCGGCGTAATCCGTGCCGTAATAAGCAAAGCCCTCTACCGTAGTCGTGTGATTGTCGCCGTACTCGCTTAAAGTGAATTCGTACATGTCGCCGTATTCGGTAGGATTTGCGTCATCCGCTTTAACCGACAATTCGGCTTTACTTACGTACAGATATTTTGCGCCCGAAACGTCGTTGTAATCGTTTTCGCCGTATTTATTCAAGTATCCGCTAAGCGCGTAAACAACCTTATAATAACCCGCGCCGAATTTGTTTAATTCGAACACTCCGTTCATTACCGATACTATATCGCCGTTTTTATTGTCTATATCGGCAGAATACAGAGCCGTGTCGGTAAAGCCGTTATAAGTGTACGAGAAGTAAACGGATATGTTAAGCTTTTGTGCGCCCTCGGAATCGAAATTCGCGCTCGGCGATTTAAAGCCGTCGGAGTTTACTTTGCTTGTGTTGTAATCGCCGTAAGTCCACGCCGCCGCCATACCTTCGGTTGCGCTGTCGGCGGTAAGGACTTCTCCGCTTACAGTATAAGCAAATTCGTTATTGTCGGCAAATGCGTTTGTACCCGTTCCCACGTTAATAGTAATCGTGCCGCTTATTTCGGCGTAATTGCCGCGGGCGTCGTAAATGCGGTAGGTTAAAGTGTAATTGCCCGCATGGAACACGGTCGGAACGGCGGTTCCGCTGTAAAGCTCGGCGTTTAATGAATCGGTGAGCGTGTACTCTATATTCACGCTGTCTTCTTTGCCGTCCGAAGCCGAGGCGGTAATTTCGCCGCTTAAAACGCTCAGATTGGTTTCGGCGTAAGTCAATGTTGCCGCCGAGGGTATAACCACGTTATCAAAGCTTGCAGATATTATTTTGTACTCGCCGCGCGCCGAAGTTATATTTTCAACGTAGTAACGGTCGGACGCATCGCCCTTGTATTCGCATGTAACGTAATACGCCCCCGTGCTGTTTGTAACTATATTGTCGCCGTCTGTTTTGAGCTCGGAATTTATAAGCGAAACTATATCGCTTTCGCTTACGCCGTCGGGAATTGCAAGAGTTTTCCCTGCGTACGACGCCGCAGTTCCCGCCTTTACGACAAGAGAAACAGTGGGTGCGGTATACTCGGTGTAATAGTCGCGGCTTACGTTTTGTATTGTAAGAGTAAGCGGAAGTTCTTTAACCGTGAGAATTCCGCTTTTGTTTTCGAATACGTAGTTGCCCCACTTCGTATTTTCGGCGGTGAAGTTAATCGTGTAATTGTCCGCCTTGTACCCCACCTCATAACCTTCGGTTGTATAGGTGAACGAATCTATAACATTAACAATATCAAAGCTGCTTTCGTCTTCGAATTTAAAGCCCGTAACGGTGAACATGGAAGCGTTTTTGTAATTTTCCGCGTCGGGTGCTTTTTCGCCGAAGTAAATTTCGAAATCGACTTGTACTTTAAGAGTTGCGGGGGTAATCTCGTAATCCGCGCCCGTGTAGGTAATATTATAGTTACCGCAGCTTGCGCCTGCTATCAGCTCGATTGCGTAACTGCCTATACCCGTTGCATTGCTTATTGCGCTGCCGTCATTTTTCGCCGCAAGAGTGAATACGTTGGAATATGTTTCGCCGTTTGCGATTCCTTTGCCGCCCACCGTATACGTAAGCTCGGCAATATCTTCGCCGTATACGCTCGTTTTGCCGTCCGCCGTTACCGTGATTTCGCGCTGTGTTACCTTAAAATCACCTTCGGTTACGCTCAGCGTATAGTTGCCGTATTCCTTTATAAGCCCGGGCACTACGCGGTATGTTCCGACGGGAGTAAGAGAACTTGTTATTTCTTTATTATCGTTGTCGTATATTTCTACCGTTACGTAATTGCCGTTATCGCAGAATTTTTTGGTATCGTCGTCCGAATGGGTATACGCCCACTGCTTTTCGAGTTCGGTTATGTCTTCGCCGTAAACGTGAGATTCTACGCTTTGACCCGTTACGTAAACCGTGCGCGGGGTTATTGTAAGCGAGGCATACGCCGCGAAGTCGCCGCTTGAATTGCAAACGGTGAAGTTAGCCGCGTCATTACCCGAAATGCCCGTAACGTAAAGCGTGTGCGCGGCAACCGCGTTGTCTTTGTTGTAGAGTACGTCCGTAGGCAAATCGCCTTTATCGGAGAGAGCTACCGTAAGCGAAGTAATATCGGGTTTTTCGCCTCCGCGCTTAGGCAACCCGCTTGCGTCGGTATCTACCGCCGCGGTAAGGGTGTGAGTGCCGCCGTTGTAAACGGGATTTGCTTCCCCCGCCCACGTAATATATTCGTTTGTAAGCACAAACGGCGAAACGGTAAAGTCACATTGCGAATTTGCCATAACGTAATTCGATTCGTCTTTGAATTTCCATACAAACACGGCGCGGTAATCGCCCGCGTTCCACGGCAAGTGATTTTCGAGCGCGGACGCATTTTCATCCGTTATGTTTTTATTCGCCGAATCGTAAGTAAATTCGCCGATTTTGTCGTTGTAATTTTCGCCGCCGTAAACCGAAACCGTAACGGTAAATCTGCCCGCATCGTTCTCGGTCTGCAAAGTTGAAAGCTCGTCGCCGCTTGCGGTAAATTGCTTACTTAAAAATTCCGAATCGTTGTTGTCGCCGTAGGTGTAGCCGTTTATCGCAACTGTAACTTTGAGTATGCTCGGACTTATTGTGTAATGCACAACGAGCGCACCGTTATCGGCGCGAATAATTACGTGCTCGTCGTAGCCGCCGAGCATGTTTATAAGCGGCGCGTTATCTTCCGTTTGGGCAAGGCGCACACTGCTTGCGTCCCATATATAGTTATACGGGTTGTTTTGCGCCGAGCCGTCTGCGGTATCGCTTTTTGCAAGAGTGTAATGCGCATAGTAAACGCCTTTTTCGGTCATATACGGCGTTTCGGTCATATCGCCGTAATCGCGTTCTATGCTTGTGCCGTTTACCGTTACAATGCCGTACCGCTTAACAAGTTGTAAGTCCGCGGTTGTGCCGCTTATTGTTACGCCGTCGAAATCGAAACTGTCTTGCGTTCCGTCCTCTTGCCATGCAAACTGGCGGGTAGCGAATCCCGATATGCTTATTTGTTTGCGGTTTACGGTGATTTCGATTGCCGTTTCGGTATTTACGGAACTGCCGTTTTCTCCCCAACGGTAATTGTCGCCGTCGGTCAGCGTAAACGTAACTTCATAAATTCCCGCGTCGGTGTAAGCAAAGCCGAATCCGTTTTCCGTTACCGTAAAGGCGTTGCTTGCGCCGTCCGACCGAGTATAATTATTATAATCGGTAAATTCTGTAAAAGTAACTTCCGTGTTCGCCTTGCCGTAAATTGCCGCCCAAACCGAATTTTCGGCAAATTTCAGAGAATCGCCCGAATCGCCGAACTCGATTGCGCCCGTCGTAAGCGCAGGCGCGGCGATGCCCTTCTTTAATATCTCGAAGTCGCACGATTTAACTTCGGGCAGTTTGTAATTTTCGTGCCCAGTGCCCAAAAATCCCGTTACCGTTATTGTGTAATTGCCCGCGTTTATTGCGGATTTTTCTTCACCGCCGTTCGTAATTTCGGTTACTGCCGTAACGGTATCGCCCGTCTCAATTCCGCCGAGAGTTACCGACGGCTTAAACTCGCCGCCATTGTACACATAGGTGTTGCCGTTTTCGGTTACGGTAAAGTTAAGCTTAACTTCTTTTTGTAAAACGGTAAATTGTATAGTAACCGAATCGGCAGTGTTATCCGACCAAACGTAATTGTTGCTCGGAGTAAGAGTTACCGTGTAGCCGCCTGCATTCTTTATTTCGGCGGAATAATCGCCGCCGAGCGAAATTTCAACCGATACGTTATTATTGTAGTTATCGAAGTACGCCTCTACCGAGAATATCTCGCCGCAGTAAGTTGCGGTAAGAGTTATTTTGTCGTTTTCGACATTAAAAGCAACCTTTCCTTGCCCGTCGAATATATCTGCGCCGGGAAGTTCGAGCGTTGCCTTACTTATTGTAAACAGTTTTTCGTTTCCGCCCGAAATAACGTAATCGGTCGAATCCACCGAAACAATTACTATTTTATATTCGCCAAACTCGATTGCACTTTGTACGGCTTCGTAATTGCCGCTTGAATCTTTTTTATACAGCTTGGTTGCGAACTGCGTTTCGCTGTCGGCGGAATAAAAATCCAAAGTTGCCGACGGGATTTGCTCGGTGCCGTCATACTTAAAGTCGGTATCTTCCCAAACTATATTAAGCGTATGCGCTTTAATAATTACGTTCACGGAATAGTCGGGATTTTCGCTTTCCGCCGCCAATGGTAAATTATCGTCGTTATCCCACGTGTAGTTGCGGTTAAGCCCCGTAAAGCTTACCGTGTACGTCCCCGCGTTTTTAAGCTCGAAACTGCCGTCCGTCGTTTGCGTAACACTTATGTTTCCGTTTTCGGAGTTTACGCCCGAAACGGTGTACTTAATTCCGAGCGAACTGCCTATCGAGACAAAATCCGCGCCGCCGATTGTAATTAAATAATTGTGATTAGCCGAATCGTAAACGCCGCCGAAGCCGTCTGCCGCCGTAACGCCGACGTTTCCTACGTATTTACGCAAAACATTAAACTCCGCGTAAGCCGTGGGCAGAGTGTAGTCGGCAGCCGTTTCTCCGTATTCGGCATTCGAATTAACCGCCGTGCGGTAGAACACGTAATATACTCCCGCGTCCCATCCGCTCATGTCGCCCGTTACGGCATTGCTTACGTCGGGCACAACGGTTGCGCCGTTTGCGTCTTGTATCAACGGATAAAAATATTCGTATGTGTAGTATTCGGGGTTTTCGGCTACCTCGGGATAAAAATCATCGGGCAAGGAGTAAGCGGGTGTAAAGCCGTTTTCGCCGTAAGTAAAATCGTTTGCGTCGGTAACGGTGAAATCGGGTGTAACGTACTGCGTAATTTCAAAGTGTGTGGTAATCTCGCTGTATCCGCTTGCGTTTAAGCTTGCGCCATCGACGCCCCACACGTAGTTTGTGCTGAGTATGGTAAGCGTGATTTCGTACTTGCCCGCGTGTTTTACTGTGCGATTGGTAAGGGGAGTTGTTATGGTAACAATTTCGCCGCTTGCGGGTTTATCTTTTTCCAAAAACAAATCATCGGGAATAACCACAATGTCTTTTGTTAAATCGTACTGTTTGCTACGGTTGTAAACCTGCGACTTTGCCACGTCATCGGGGTTAATCTTTTTGGGTTTTATTACAAGCGAAACCACGTGTTCGCTTAGCGTTGTTGACGATTTGTACGCGCCCGTTGCCGCCGAAACCGCAACCATATAATATGAATTGCCCGCGTCTTGCGGCAAATTTTGCGAAAGATTTATGTACGTAAAATCGTCGAATCCGTAAAATTTAAATTCAGGGTCGGTAAGCTCGGGGTCGGTAACGGGAGTGCCGCCGTAGGTGTAATATTGCACGCCTAAATTCAATTTGGCAATTTCGGCAAGCATTTCTTCTTCGGTGCCGTACTCGATTTCTATTTCGTGTATTTCGCTTCCGTCCGAATCGGTTATGCGCACGTCGAGTTCGCCCTTGTTTACGCGAATATCTTTGTATTCGAGCTTGTAAACGTAGCCGCTGTCCGAAATCCAACCGTAATCGCCGTAAGTATCGGTAAGCTCGAAAGTTACGGTAAACAGTCCGCCGCGCGTAAATTCTATTTTGCCGTCGGCGGAGTAAATAACGCCCGAATTGTCGCTATTAGTAACCGTAGGCTCGCTGTTCGGCGAATATGTTGCCGTTGCTATGGGAGTGACGTTTGAATCTTCGGTTATGCTTACGCGCATAGATACCGGCAACGCACTTACTGTTTTGCCGCCTTCGTTTTTTACGAGCGTAAGCCCCGTAACCGATTTATATACGCCCGCGGTAAAGTTGATGTCGCGTTTGTCAACGACGGGAGTATCGAGAGTAAGCGGGTCGATTGAAATCGTAATCGGATTAGAGGCGCACCCGCCCGCTTTGATTACAGCAACAAGCACTTCGCGGTTGGGTATCACGATATCGCCTTCTCTGTTTACCGGCGTGCCGTTGCCGCCGCGGTTTGTGTAAAATTCAACGGCATATCCGCTCCCGGGGTCTTTGAACTTGTCTTTAATCTCGTCGAGTTTTATCAGAGCATATTTGTTGGGAGTCGTATCCGTATAAGTAATGTTTACGTACAATCCGCGAAAATCGAAATCCTTGCCCACCTTCTGAGTAACAGGCGTGCCGCCGATGGAATCGAAGGTATATTCGCCCGCGTCTATAACACCTGTTAATGCGATTTCCTTATAAACCGAGGCGTCGGCTTTGTAGCTTATTTTTACTTTTTTGTCGTAAACCGATTCGCCCGACTCATTTGTATATAAATTTTCGTTTAAGCGAACAAGCGACGAATCAACCGAAAATTCGGCATCGGAAATAATATTACTGCTCTCGCCGCTGTTTAATATTGCGGTTATGTTAAAGTCGCTTACGCCCAAATCGGTGTAAGAATAAAGCGTCGTTTGATTTTTTAAAGTTACCGACGCTATGGCAACCAACCTTTGAGTCTCGAACGAAACGGTAACGGAATCGGAATAGCTGTTGGTTTCGCCCGCAGGCTTCCACGTAAGCGTAATAAGTCCCGAATCGGTATTTAAAGACGCTACCGATAAATCACCCTCGTTTTTTATAATCTCACGACTGTTAGAGTACTGTTTGTAAACGGAAAATCTTTTCCACGCGCCGCCGTTGCGCTCCATTGTCGTAGACGTCATTCCCCTTACAAACGCGCTTAAAAGGGAGTCCGTCCCCTCGATTTTCTCGTTGATTTTGTAATAGCCGTCGGATAATACAAGGTTTTCGTTAAGCGTTACGAATATGCCTTTAAACTCGGAAGCAATTACGTCAAAAGTAAAATTCTCGGTAATCGCATTGTTGTATGTAACGGTTACCGTTGCTGTTGAGCCTGCGGTAAGCGGAGTTGCAACCTCAACCGTGTACAGCTCTTTGTTTGCAATCTCTTTACCGTCGCCGCAAACCGACAGAAGCTTTTTAAGGGTTTCGGCAGTATGGTCGCTTTCTATCGCGCTCGGCGCGTTTTTAAGAGTAAGCGCGGAGTAAGTCGGAATATCATCGCTCGATTTTACCGTAAGCGTTGGAATCTGCTCAAGACTTGCGCTGCCCGACTCTACGTAAAGTTGCACAGCCGAAATATCCTCGTCGTCGGCTACAAGCAATTCACCGTCCGCAAGAACTTCGCTTCCGCTTATTATCGAAAACTCGGAATCGGCAAGCACAACTCTTTGCGTTCCGCCCGAATATGTACCCGTAACGGTAATGTCGCTTTTAATGTCGGCAACCGTGGTTATTCCGCGATAAACCGCAAGCTCGCCCGAAACGGTAACTTCGATGCTGTTGTACGGTTTAAGCGGCTGTGCCTCTACCGCCTCATGCGGTTGTGCGTTTACTATCTCGTCGGCAAACGCCGTTCCGCTCAGCGCGATTGCAACCGATAAAACAGCACAACAAAAAAGCACACAAACCGATACGAAAAGTCTGTGCAACCCGAAAAAAGATTTTATCTTTTTCATCAACAACCTCCTGCCGATACTTTTATATATTATCTATATATATATATCGGAGTCATCCCTTGATTCTTTTATCATGAGTAAAATAAATTATTTTTTCAATTCGGCTAATTCTTTATTGAGTTTTTTAATGTTGGCACGCTCGACTTCTATAAGTTGAGTATAAGTTTTAAAATATTCCACGTCTACGGGATTAGGAGATTCGCCGTCTACCAAAGCTTGCAAAAGCATTGACTGACTGCGCATGCGTTTTTTCTCCAACGAATCTATTTCTTCTTCGCATTCCCCTATCTTTTTTAAAATTTCGCCTTGTTTAGACATGCGTAAACTCCTTCCGTCTTTTAAGCGAGTTAACTGTTTTTTAATTATTTTAACACTTTTTTTGCAAAAATGCAATAGAAATAAATAGGAATTGCACCCTTAAACCATACTTAATATACGCAAAAAAGCGTCCGAATTGCATCGGACGCCGTTATATTGCCGTTTTTATTGTTTGTTTTCGAGAAGCGACCTCATTACATTGCACTCGAATTCGAACGCGGTTATCGCCCCTGCGCCGCCTGCGTTATCTAAATTGCACATGAATACTCCCGTTATTTTGCGAACGGGGTCTACCCAAAAATGAGTGCTGAACGCGCCGCTCCAACCGTAACTGCCCGCCGTAAGCTCCTGCACCTCGGGAGTGGTTTTCTGACGCACCCGAACGGTGTATCCCCAATCGGAATATTCGTCCATGCCCGCAAAGCCCACGGGATAATGCGGCTTGCTTATTCTTTTAACCGACTCCTCCGACAGCACACGCCGCCCCGAATATTCGCCGTAGCCGCACAGCATTTGAGCAAAGTTAGAGTAATCGTTTAACGTACCGAACAAACCCGTACAGCCGCTTATTATGTTTTCGGGGAAACCTATGTGTCCCTCGCGCCCCATATTTATGCGCGTCATTCCGCACCCGTCGTCGCTCAGCTTATACATTGTAACAACGCGGTCACACATATCGCCGTTAAGCCTGTAACCCGTGCTGTTCATTTCGAGCGGGTCGAAAATATTTTTGCGCAAAAATTCTTCGTATTCGGTGTCGGACGTTTTTTCGACTATCGCCGCCGCAACATCGAGAGCCACAATGGGGCTGTACATCTGACTGCTGCCCGGCGAAAAATCGAGATACCACTCCGAATATTTTTTCGCCGCGTCCGACAGCGTTTCGCCCGCTTTGCGCGGACATGCGGCATACTGCGCGTCGCCCACTTCACCCGAGCCGAGTCCCGACCCGTGGGTAAGCAAATCCTCTATGGTCATATCGCGCTCGGCATAACCCGCAAATTCGATTTTGCCGTCCGCAAGCCTGCCTATTTTGTGCTTGGTAAACGACGGAAAGTATTTGCTTACCTTGTCGGTTACGTTGAGCTTACCCGAATCGTGCTGAATCATAACAGCCGCGGCGGTTATGGGTTTGGTCATAGACGCCAAACGGAAAAGCGCGTTGCCGAATAAAGGGTCTTTTGCCTCTATGTCGCAATAGCCTTCCGTGTATTCGAATATTTTACGTCCTTCTTTGTGCACGCAGAGCGTAGCGCCCGGCAGTATCCCTTTTTTTATACGCGCGTCTACCGCCTCGGTTACACGCGAAAAATCGTAATTCAATTTCATGTTATTTCCCATTGCGACTTATTTGCCGCCCTTTACGGTAGAAAGCGATTCGCGCAATACGACTTCGCACGGTAGCAGTATATATTCAAACGTGCCGCCCTCGATATTTCTTACCAAAGATTTAACCAACTCACGCCCGCGGTGCAAACAGAAAGTTTCTATTGTGGTAAGCGGAGGAGTGAAAAATTCCGACATGCTTATGTTGTCGCACCCTATTACCGAAACGTCGTCGGGCACGCGAATATGCAATTCGCCGAGCGCGCTCAGCGCGCCCAACGCGCTTATATCGTTAATACAGAAAAGCGCCGTTACATCGGAGCCTTGCCGAAACACCTGCATTGCCCCCTCGTAGCCGAGCACCGTAGAATTGCGGCGAGGAAAATCTCCGTACACAAGGTCGTACCGTTCGTAGCCGAGCCGCTCGCATTCCTCTAAGTATGCCACTACGCGCGGGTCGATTTTCGCAGTGTCGTAATCGGGATACCCTACTGCGTATACCGCCTTGCGATGCCCCAATTCGTATGCGCGCTTTACGAGAGTACGCATAGACGGCGCCATGTCGTGATAAACTATGCTTCCGTACTCTTTTTCGAAATTTACAAGCTTTACTCCCGTTTCGTACAGTTCCATCATGAATTTATCGTCGTACGGAATATTCGAAAGATTTATAATGCCCGCAAAGCCGCGGCTCATAATATCGCTGTATTTGGTTTCTATGCGGTCGTTAATCAGCATTATGGTTACAACATAACCGCAGTTTGCCGCCTCGGACTCGATTCCGTGCAACATTTCCACAAAGTAAGGATTGCCGATTTCGCTTATAAGCACCCCGATTTGTCTACTGTTTTTTGTACGCAGTCCTTGCGCTATCACGTTGGGGTGATAATTAAGTCTTTTCGCCGCCGCGCGCACGCGTTCTTCGACTTCTTCGGTCGCTTTTTTCTTGCGGCTGAGAATGTTGGTTACGGTAGTTACCGATACTCCCGCCGCCCGCGCAACGTCCTTTCTGCTACTCATGTTCTTCTCCTTGTGCACCTGCAATCGGCTTTACCGCAAGTACGCTTAATTGTATCATTAAGACCCCCCCCCGTCAAGCGTTTCCCCGTAAACGCGCAACGCGCGATTTTCGGGCTGCTTTCCGACCGATTTTTTACGTCAATCCGTAATCCATTACAACAAACTTGATTTTAAATCAATCCGTAATCCGTAAAACAAACTTGTTTTTTGCGTCAATGCGTATCTATTTATTACATAAACTTGATTATGCGCCGTAGACGTAGCCGAGTCTGCCTATGGGCGCGCTGTCGCCCGAATTGTAGTACGACAGAATGTCGGTGGGGTTCGTTATGTTGTCGCACACTTTAAAGGTGAATGTAGGAACGCCGGCCGTAAGCCCCAATGCCGCACGCGGAACGGCTATCTGCAACACGTTGCCGTCCTCCTGCCACATAATGCTCGCAGTGCCTTTGGTTTGGCAAACGCCTGCGGAATCAACCGATTCGACCGAACACTCGTTTGAAGTGCGCGTTCGGTTTATAACGTAATCGTACCCGAACAGACCGCCGTCGGAAGCTTGCGAAGTTCCTATCATAATATTCATCCAACCAGTTTCGTTTCCTGTTTTTGCGGGTTTAATGACATCTGCCGTCGTGATTCGGAAGTAAATGTAATTCTCGTCGTGAATTACCGTTACCGACTCTATGTCGTTATTATTGCTGTCGTCGGTAAGCATTTTAAAGTCGGACGACTGCGGTTCGGTTACCCAACCCGCGTGATTGCGCGCAATGCACTCGCCCGTAAAGTCGAGATACTTTTTGCCGCTTTTCCATGCGTTTTCGTCCGCGCTCGCAATATCTATTGCGGCGGCGGGATAATTTACCGTAACCTTTTTGTCATACTTGTATGCACGAATGTTTCGCGCCGTTTGCAAGTAAAAGTTGTCTTTGTATTCGCCGTAGGTGGGTTCTATATCGCGCGAATATTCTTCGTTGTAGCAATCCACAAGGCGCATTTTGCCGCCTATTTTCACGGTAGACGCCGTCCACTCGTTCCAACCCGTAAGAGTAACCATGTTTATCTTCGACTTGTTTTTAAGCGCCTGTTGCCACAGATATTCGTAGTTGGTACCCTTGCTCGAATTTGCCGATACGTTGGTTTTAAGCTCGTAGTCGTAGCCGCGTCCGAAGTTGGCGGTGGTGTCCGAAAAACGGATGGTGTTCATGTGCTGAGCCACCGATACGTTTACCACGCCGTCGCGGATTTTGCAGTAATTGTCGTTGTAGTACGTTTCCATCCACGGGAACGAATTGACGAGAAGATTGTTAGGGTCTTCGGTGCGGTCGTTCGGCCATATGGTATTTTTAAATTCGAAGTAACGGTTAAGCACGTAATTTTCGGGTTCTTCTTCCTCGTCGGCAATGGAAAGCATTTGCCGCGATTCCTGAGTCATGACAATCATCGGTTTTCCGTTCGGCGCAAACCAAACGTCGTCATACTTGCCGTTTTGGTACATATAAAACTTTTTGTAAATGGTATTTACAATGTTAATGTCGTCGTTGGGTTTCGTACAAGAACTATTCTTAGTGCCGTTCGTGCCGTTGTTGTTTGTGTAAAACATGAGCTTCGGCGCGTTCCACCCCTTGCCCAAATACTCATGCACGATTTCCATTGCAAGATAAGTCGCGTCCACAAATAACAGAGCATCGGTGTTGTCGTTTTGGTATGCGTTGGTAAACGCGTTCGTTACGTCTATGAACAGAAAATCGACTCCCGCCATTGTCAGCATTTCAATCTGCTTGCGCACAACCCACGGGTCGGTTTGCGAATAGTAATCCCACACGGGCTTGCCCCAAAAATACGCTGTGCCTTCGGGAAGATTTTCGGCGTGTTCGTAAAACGCGTCTACGTTTGCGCTGTCGCCGCCCGTAACTTCGGTAACGTCGTAAATGTTGTCGCGCGGAATCTGTCCGTGCAACGTAAAGTAAAACATGCCCACGTACTTTTCGTCGTCCGCCGCGCCGCCAAGGGTGAACGTGCGGTTATAGTCATCGGTAGAAGCAAGCATTGCAACCGTGCGGTCTTGCTCGGTCATGCTTTTCCACACCTCGTCCTCTGCGGGCGTATTGTGTTTACCGCCGCAACCGATTGCAAAACACATGCTCAGCGCCAAAAGTGCGGCAACCGTCTTTTTCTTCATAACATTTTCTCCTTATTTAAGACCGCCGCAATAATACGCGGCTCACCCGTACATTCAATAAATACGTATTTAAATTACGCAACCCAATTCGGGACTTCTTTTCCCACAAGAAATTCGTTTGTCGCTCCGCCGTTGTGAAGTTTGGTAAACAGCGCGCGTGAACCCTCTACCGTGTCGAGCGTAAGATAATAGGTGTATTCGAACGCCTCGTAAGTAACCATGGAGAAGTTGCCCAAAGGCGCGGTATAGGTAGACGAAGCCGCTTTATAGGGGCGGTTATCGTCGGGTGCGTCGGTAGTGAATCCGGCGGTGCGTCCCGCAAGCGCGGTCACAACGTCGGGCACGTAAAGCCCTATGCCCCAATTTTCCTCGTTTACCCACGCCGACCAATTTTCGGTGAGGCGGAACCTGCAATCTTTGTTGCCGTCCCAAAAACCCAAGCTTTCGCGCTCGGTCAGCGCGTCGCCGCCGAAAGGCGAATTGCCGCCGTAATACACGAATTTGCCGAGCGAGGCTATTCCGTAAAATGCGGGAAGTTCCTGCGCGCGGGGATTGTTGTGGTTGTATCCCGAAAAATCGGTAAAGCGGTTTTTTACGCTTATATACTCGCCGTATTCGGGGTCAGCCTTTACCGTGTACCAATTCTCCATGTAAGAAACGGAAAATTCGTGAGCCTTTGCCCAATCGCGCGGGCGCGCCTTGATGTAAATTTCGTTGTCGGAAATCTGCACGTCGATAAGCTGACTGAACTCGTTTATATAGTTGCCGCCCTGAACGGGGTTATAGTGCCACGGACGCGCATTGCCAACCGCGCCGTATTCTCCCGGCTCGTACCCTTGGTCGTTATCGGGTGCAATGCCGTAATACGACTGCTGAACGAGTCTGCCGTTGTCGTGAGCGTTTATAAGGTTTACGTCGTTGCTTTTAATCACCGTCCCCGCAGGTTTGGATTTTCCTACGTACACACTGCCGTCGGTGCGGTTAATCTGACTGACCGTGTTATCGGTGCTCGACAGCCAATTTATCGCGCCGCCCGATTTCAGAGTACAGCCGAGTTTTATCGCGCTCCCCTGTAAATACAGTTGAAGTTGCGGCTCTACGTTTTCCTTGTCGTTGAACGACACCGTGGAAAAATCGATATAATGCTTTGCCGCCTCTACTTTATTTAAAGTGACTTTTCCCGTTTCGTTTCCGAGATTGAAAAATTCGATTCCGCGCACAAGGCGGTTGCCGGGATAATAGCTGTAAAAGTCGAGAATCTGCCGCACGTCTTGATTCTGCCCCGCAAGCACGAAAAATTCTTCTTCCGCGCTTTCGCTGTCTTCGGTAACTTCGCCGGAATACTCGTGCGCATAGTGTATAACGCCGCGTAAAGCAACCGACGAGGAAAGATTCATTTTAAAATAGTTGCGGTCGCCCAAATCGCCCGTAAATGCGTAAGTGTACGAGTCGCCCGCGTCTATACTCACCTGTCCGCCCCGATAATACGTTGTAAAAACCATTTCGTTTTTATCGTCTTGGTTATTATCTTTGCCGCCGCAACCGCCGAGTACGGTCATAGCCATAAACGCCGCAAGCAACACGCACAGTTTTTTTCCTTTCATGCCTTCCTCCCGATTTTTAATGCAAATAAGCCGATAAAATCCGTAATCCGCAAGCATGCCTGCGGATTACCCATAACAAGTCAACCTTTTACGCCGCCCACCTTTATGCCGCCTATCATACGGTCTTGAAAAACCATAAACAGTACAATGGGCAATAAGGTCATTACAACGCACATAGACATAAGTTGTGCCGACACTGCGGCGAAGTCGGACGCATCTTTGTTGAACTCGATATAAAACGCAAGTCCCACGGTGTATTTTTCGGGCGCGCCTCGTAAGTAAATCAACGGACCCTGAAAATCCATCCACATGCCTATAACGGTGTTTATCGCTATAAGCACAACTATGTTTGCACACAGCGGCAGAACTATCCGCGCAAAAATCTGAAATTCGTTCGCGCCGTCGATTTTCGCCGCGGCGTCCATTTCTTTGGGAAGAACGCGCATAAACTGAATAACGAGAAAGATATTCAACGCGCCGCCGCCCCAAAATGCGCCTATCCACAGCGAAACGAGCTTTTTGGTGAGTCCGAACTGAGTGTAAAGGGTGTACTGCGGAACCATGAGAACCGACGTGGGAATCATGACCGTTGCCATTATAATGGCAAACATCGTCTTTTTACCCGTGAATTTATGCCGCGCAAGCGGATAAGCCACAAAGCAAGCCGAAAGCGGAATAAACACGGCGTTTACCAAAATTACTATAAACGTATTGCCGAAGTTGCGTGCAAACTGCGCAACAATTCTGTAATTTTTAAATGTAATATCATGAGGGAACAAATGAACGGGAACGCTTCCGTTTACTTCCCACGGTTGCATAACCGACTTACAAAGCATGAACACATACGGGAACAGAAAAAATACAACGAGTATCAAAGCAACAACGTATTTCACGCTTGTAAATATCGCGTTTTTGCGCCGCGCGGCTTTTCGCTCGGGCGACGTATACGGTACGTGAACACCGTTTCCGAATCGTATATCATTATATTGCATATTACTCGTCTCCGTACTTAACCCAGCCGCCGGTTTTGAACATTATAAGCGTAAGAGCGGCTATTACCACAAACAGCAACCACGACATTGCACACGCAAGACCTTGCGCGCTGTCGGTGCCGAACGCCGTCATGTAAATGTAAACGGCTATAAAGTTAAGGCTTGCTCTGCCGTGCTTGTCGCTCGGTCCCACTCCGTATGCCGCCATTGTGCCGAACACCTGCAATCCCGAAATCATCGACACCACGAGGTTATAAAACAGAATGGGCGTGGAAAGCGGGAGCGTTATTTTAAGCAGTCTGCGGAAGTACCCTGCCCCGTCGATTTTAGCCGCCTCGTAATATTCGGGCGAAATGTTTTCGAACGCGGCAATCCACATAATCATGCCGCCGCCGAGATTCCAAAGTCCCGATATTATAAGCGAGAGCATTGCCGTGTCAGACGAGCCGAAGAAAGTCGCGGTGGGCAGTCCCATTTTTTTGAGCCACACGTTAAACAGTCCCAACCCCTGATAAGGGTGCAAAGGGCTCGGCGTTGCATACTGAAATACGTCTTTCCACAGATACATGCTTGCAAGTCCCGGTATTAAGCAAGGCAGATAGCAAAGAACGCGAATAACGCGTATTCCTTTTATTTTGTTGTGCAAAAACAGAGCCAAAACATACGACAGCACAAGATTTACTACCGTGCTCGCTATGGTGAAAAGAAAAGTAATGCCGAACGAGTGAATCATGAAGTCGAATTTGCCGGTAGCTCCGCGTGTGAAAAGCTCTACGTAATTGAACACGCCCATTTCGGTAGCTCCGCCGCCGTTCCAATCGGAAAAGCTGAACAAAAGCGACATTATAATCGGATACGCCGTAAAAACGAGCGCGCCTACGATAAAGGGCAACAAAAACACATAGCTTTTCAAGTCGTCCTTGAATCTTCGCATGCGACGTTTTTGCCTGCGCTCTTTTGTGAGCTGTGGCATTACACCGCTGTATTGATTGTTCATATTGTAACCTCGGTATTAGTGTAAAAATTTAAGTGTGATATAGGAAGTTTCCGTGCGATTTCCCGATTAACCGCTCAGTCGTCGGGATTCGCTTTTATAAGGTTGTTAATATCGTTTCTGAACCCGCGCAATTTGTCTTTTATGTTCTGAACGGTTCTGTCGCTTTTGGGGTCGCCGCCATGAACAACGCTGTTGTCCATAAGCTGTAAGAACACACTCGACATGCTCTGACAAACTTTTGCGTATGCCTTAAACGGAACATTGTTTTTAAATCCGATTGTCGCGGCGCAGTCGGTGCGGTAAACAAACGCGTCGTGGTTGAAGTCTTCGCTTAAATTTCCGAACCCGGATGCGTTTTCGGTTTTGATATTGCGCCAAACCGCTAAATCGTCGTGCAATAAATCGGTAAGCACGGGAACGCCGTTTCCGCTACTGCAGAACGCATTTTGCGCATCTTCTCTTACAAGATTTTTCAAAAACAGCCACGCCTCGGTCGGGTGCTGAGTTTTGCGGTACATTGCGTAACCGGAGCAACCCGCGCCGACAACGTAATTTGAATTGTAGTTGTCCGCACTGCCTAAGTTGGGCATGGGCGCAACCGCAAGGTCGGCATACACGCCGTTGCGGGCGTTGTTTTTGGTGGTAACGGCGGTAAGACACGCGCGACTTTCGAAGCACATCGCCGCTTGTTCGGCGGCAAACTTATCGTAGCCGTTTTGACTGTTTACGTAAAATACGCCGTTGTAAACCATTTCTACGAGATATTTGAACATTTCAACCGTTGCGTCGCTTGAAAGCGTGGCGCTTCCGTTTTCGCCCACAAGGTCTGCCCCGAAGTTTGCGGCTATGCCGTTCATAAGCGACAGCCACGAGCCTTTGAACTCTACCGCACTGCCCGAGTTATACGACGCATCGTTGCTGTTTTTACGACTGGTGTTAAGCATCCAATCGTTCATTGTGTTGGCAACCGCCGTAAACTCGTTGCGCGTCATTGCGCGGATTTCGCCGTTGCCGTCAACAAATTCGTCGGGGCTCTTTACGTCGTAGCCGTCGGCTTTTGCGTACTCGAACATCTGCTTGTTGTAAAGCATTGCAATTTGGTTATAGTCGCGCGGCATCATGTACATATTGCCGTCGAAATAGCAATCCGTAACCATTGCCGAAACAAGTTTATTCGAATCCCAGTTTTCGTCCGCTTTGTCGAAATAGTCGATTGGCATTACCGCGTTTGCGTTTACCATTTGCGGAATATCTTCGTTTGCAATCCATATTACGTCGGGCATGTCGTCGTACTTGCCGGTAAGCGTTGCCGCTCCGTGGTCGGTGATTACCTGCGAAACAAGACTGTCGGAGCCTTTAACGGTAACTTCTATCCCTGTGTACTTTTGCTTAAAGTCGTTTACGAACGCGTTTATTACGTCCCAGTGGTCTTGCATGTCAACCACCAAAATATTAAGCTTACCCTTATAATCGAGTCCTGCGTCGAAATCTACGTTTTGCAAAACTTTTTCCATTTCTTTGTCGAGCGGAACTTTGGGTTTAATGAATCCGCATCCGCCGAACATGCCGAGCGAGAACACAAAGCTGAGCACAACGGCAAATACCGCCACGAGTTTTTTTGCTTTTTTCATATAATTATCCTTTATAATTTAAGTTGCGTAAATAAAGTTGCTTTGATATTGCGATTGCGGCAATCCCGAACGCAAGACGCAATTACGCTTGCTTTTCTTTCTCCGCGCTCGGGATTCACCGCCGCTGTTGTTTAGTATTTGATTGTTAAGCGTTTAAATTCCACAAAGTATAATCGGCTAAATCATCTTTGCCTTCATACGAAGCGTCTTGCGTATATTTGCCTTTTATATAACCGCTTACTTTGTCGGCATTAACAAGGTCGTTATGAATATACACTTTTATCGGTGCTATACAACTAGAAAATGTTGGAGCAATCCATGATGAATCGCCAAGTAATCCGCCACAATTATCACTGCTTCCAGACGCAGCAATATTTTGTGCAACCAGGTTATTAGCCCCTTCAAACACTATTTCAGTCTTTGCTTGACTTGCAAAAGCAAAAACAAATAACCATTGTGAGTTAAGCGCAGACTGAGCTATGTCTTCACCGATTACCAGTCTGTTTATCGACGGTGCCAGTTGCATAAGATAATCGCCTTTACCTTTTGCGTCTTTTATATTTCGTAAAATAATGGTTTTTGCGGTTGTTGCTCCGAATATTCCCGATGCGGTATTAGCCGCCCCTTGTTTAAACGTAATACCCGAAACATACTCTCCGTCCACCTTTTTGGCTGCTTCAAATTCGATGGTATTGCAATTTATTCCAAAAAACGCTTGCGCTTGAACTTCGGTTACGGTATTGGGAATAAATAAATTTAAAGTTCCATCACCCGTACCCATAAAAGCCTGAGTTCCTATAACGGTAAGATTTGATAATTTAGACAAATCAATTTCTTTTAAATGTGCCATGCTTTTAAACGCATACGATATATCGGTAATTTGGCTGTCTTCCTCAAAATTCAGTACTGTTATATTCGTATTCGCAAAAGCTTCCGACTCAATTTTGCTTACCGATTTGGGAATAGTAAGTTCGGTATCTCCAATTATAAAGGTATGGTCGAAAGCATTATTTTTAATTGTTTTAAGTTCTTTGCAGTCTTCCATATTAAACGAAGATAAGTTGCTTGCTTCGTTAAATGCTTGCACGCCGATTACAGCTATGTGGTTCCCTTTTTGCACTTCGACTTTTTCTACGGGCGCAAGGCGGAAAGCCAAAGTGGCTATTTCGGTAAGAGTGCAAGGTAAGTACACTTCGGTAACGGTTGCGTAAATTGTATTATAAACTTCAAGGTCTTCGCCCGTTATGTCGGTGTTAAAAGCAAGGAAGTATGCGTCGAGCTGCCCGAAATTTCTTACTTGGCAAGGGGCAAGAGTAACAACGGGTTTACGGTTATAAACTGCGGGAACGTGAAGTTTTCCGTCGAAATCTCCCAAATCGAAGTTTATGAAATCTTCATCTAAGTCAGATGCGTCGATATAAGCGGCGTATCCGCCCGTTACTTTTTTAAAGTTTAAAAGCTTGCTTGAAATTTCGTCGGCTTTTGCCGCTTTGTCCCAATCGTCGGTGCAAACAAAGCCGAGCGTGTTGGTGTAAATTTCTTCGTATTCGGGAGTCACCGCTACGTCGTCGGATTGCGCGTCGGGTTCGGAAGGGGTTCCTTCGCCCTCGTCGGGGGTTTCTTCTTTAACTGCCGACAGAGTAATTGTTATTTCCGATACGCCCGCTTGAAGCGCTTTAATGCTGTACGTTCCGTTGCTCTCGCTGAGTTCGGCAACGGCGTCGTTGCTGCTTGTTACTTCGAGTTTGCAGTCGTCGCCCATAAAGTGCTCAACGGTAAAGGTTGCGGTTTCGCCGTCGTCTGTGCCCGTTTCGCCCGCGTCGAACACTTTGGTCTGGTCGAGAATATCGCCGTCTATGCGCAATATTCCGTCTACCGTAACGGGAACGGTCACGCTTGTCGCGCCCTCTAAGGCAACCGTTAAGGTTGCGTCGCCGTCGGCAATCGCCTCTATTGTTGCCACGTTGGGGGTTGCTTTGCTTGTCGTCAGCGACACAACGTGTTCATCGCCCTCGGCAAGACTGAAACTTGCGGATTTCTGCGAATTGGAAACCGTGGCGGTTACGTTTACTTTTTCGTTCTTGACGAGCGATAAGCTGCTTACGTCCGTGGTGATTGCGGGCGTTGCGGGTTCGGGCTTATTGCCCTCGCCGCCGCCGTTGCCGCGATTATCGCCGCATGCCGTCATACCGAATGCCATGCAAAGCACAAGCACAACGGAAACAAGTAACATTCCAAATTTTTTCATAACTTTCCTCCAAAGATTTTTTTATATCTTTTGCTTTGATTTAAGCCAAAAGCCGTTTAAAATTTTTGCTTTATCTACCCACACTGCCGCTTTCGGAGGCGGGATTGATTAAAGCTAAGGCGTTATTTTACTTCCGAGGTGGTAATCACCCACTTTGTGTAACCGTCTTTTTCGCTCGAACTCTCTTTCTCGTAAAGCGACTTTACGTAATCGCTCGGTTCTAAGCCGTTTTTAACGTACAGCGTTGCAAAGCGATAGCATTTTGCCGCATCCGCATTTGTTGCTCCGCCGTTGAAGAATCCGAGTAATCCGCGGCTGTCGTACTTCATGGCGGCAAAGTCTATGCCGTTTACCTTTGTAATCATATCGTTGTCTATTGTAAGCGCGGCTCTGCCGTTTTCGGCAAGACCGAACGTAAACGGATTGCCCCACCACATGTTGTGGTCGAGATACGCATACGCGCCGTTGGTTGCTATGTTTCCTTTCGCGTCGGTGTCGAGCTCGGGGTCGATTTCGTACTGCTCGTAGCCCGTCATATCGTACTTATAGGGCGAGAACGCATAGCCGTTTGTATACTCGTCTACGTACACGTCGGTAAGCGCCCACGCTTGCGCAAACATATCGGTCTGAACTCTGCGGATATTGCAAAGACGAACGGAATTGAGCGCGAGGTTATAAGCAAACGCACCCGCCTCTTGCAACATCATGCCGTGTGCTCCGTAAACGGTTACGGCATTGGTGCGGTCGGAGTCGTCCTCGAACACAACCGTTTTAAGCGTTTGGTGATTGTTGCGGTTTGCGTCGTTGGGAATTTGAGCAAACGCGCCGCTTCCTATTACCGTCACGCTTTTGGGAATAAATATATTTGTAAACGCGTTATCGGTAAATGCGTTCGTTCCTATTGTTTTAAGCTCGGTGCACGACGCAAAGTTGAACGCCGACAGTTTGCATGAGCGGTGGAACGCGTATTTGCCTATCGTTTTGAGCTGACTGCCCGTTTGCAATACAACGCCCGTTACGGGACATTCCGCAAACGCTTTTTCGCCGATTTCTATAACCGAATCGGGAATAAACACGGTTTTTGCCGTAAAGCCCGCGTAACTTGCATAAGGCTTTTCCCATTTGTCGTCGGGGTCGATTGACTTTGTTTCTCCGCGGTATTCGGCGAACGCATACATAAAGTTCGAGCCTATTTTGGTAACGGGCTTGCCGTTATAGGTTGCGGGAATAACGAGGTTTGCGGGCAACGTCTTTGTTCCGTTTAAAACCGCGTCGGATAAATAAACGGTGTAACCGTCGGATACTTCGCTTGCGGTTGCGCGAATGTTACGCGCGATTGCACGTGCTTCTTCGGTTTGCGCGCCGCTGTCTGCGCCGCCTTCCTCTCCGCCTTCTTCTCCGCCCGTTTCGCCTTTCGACGCCGCAATGTCGGCGCGGCTTTTGTCTATGTTGTCACGCGCGCTCTGCGGTATTATGCCGGGCAATTCGTCGAACTTCTCGGGGCTTCCGGCAGACTCGGTATCGAAACGGAAATAGCTGTTATCGTAATACTTATCCTGAAAGAAATCAACAAAGCTTACGGTAACGGATGCGGTTTGCGTTTCGCCCGTCTTGTTCTTTTTTGCGGTAAGAGTGAAAATCAAATCCTGCTCGATATGCGACGTAAGGGTGAACACGGGAACGGCGTCGGCCGATTTTACAAGAGTTGCGTCGGTATCGGACACATCGTTGCCGCTGTCGGCATACGTGAGCTTTGTAGTAAACGTAGCGCCGCTTCCGAGCAATGAATACGGAATTTCGAACGGCACGTCTATTGCCGTTTCGGCAGTCTCGGGCATTGTAAGCACAAGCTTTTGCGTTACGGTAAGATTGCACCTTGCGCCGTCAATGGGGTCGCCCTGCTTATTCAGCGCCTGTATTCTTGCCGTGCCTTCCGCTATTGCGGTTACTTTAAGTCTATCGGTTCCGTCGGGCACAACGGTTGCCACTTCGGTCTTGCTCGAAATATATTTCGTAGCCGAGCCGGTGATATTTATATACCCGACTTCGCCCGCCTCTACCGTAAGCGAGGTTGTGGCGAACACGCAGTCATCTTTTACCACAACGTCGGTGCCGCCGTTGTTGCCGCCTCCGCCGCCGTTGTTGCCGCCTCTGTCGCCGCACGCGCTAAGCGTGAATACACCCAAAAGCATTACGGCAACCGTAAGTAAAGCTATCCATCTTTTTTTCATGCTGTTCTCCTTTTATTGCCTAAGCAAAATTTTTATGGGATTTTTTGTTTTGTAACTTTTTTATGGGGCTTTGCCTAAATGAAGTAATCGTAGCCGAACATTGCGGTAAGACAAGTCATTGTGTAAATGCGCTCGGCAAAGTCGTTGGGGTGGTTAATGTTGTTTGCCGTAATGTCGCAGTATCTGCTTCCCTTTTTGTGATAAAGCTGACGGTGCATTTTGGTAACTTCCGCGAGTCCCGTTTTGCCGTAGTCGGGAACGTCTTCGTCGCCTTCTTCGCGCACATAGAGCTCGTTGTAAAGTCCGCGCTCGAAATCGTCGTTATCGTCGTACACCGTGCTTTCGGGATTGCCGAGCATGGGCGAAACAACCAAAATTTCTATGTCGGGGTTGTATTCTTGAAGCGCGAGAATTATATGCCCTATGTTGATTGCAAACGATACCGCGCCCGTTCCGAGCGCCGAATCGTTTAAACCGAACGCTATTACGCAAAAGTCGAGATTGCGCATTTTCGTATCTTTTTCTACGACTTCGAGTCCCCACGACGAGGTTTTTCCGCCTACCGACGGATTGTAATATTCCACGTCCTGCTCGTTTTCGTAGCCGAAGCGCTTGCGTATAAACGAAGTCATCATTTGCGCGTAAATTTCGGCGTTGGGCGCAAAGCTTGCTCCCGGCATGCCCGACGCTATTGCGCCGAAAGTAACCGAATCGCCCAAAAATCCGAGTTTAACGTGTTCTTTGTTGTTAAGCTTATTTATAAGGCGAGTAAATTTATCGGTGTGCACGGCGGGAAGTTCCCACTCGTCTACTCCGCAAGTGTTGTGCCTATACGTTACCACAACGTGCATGTTAGATATTGTAGAACCTTCCTGAAAACGAAGATACGTCGCGCCGTTCGGCTTAGGCGTTGCAAGCGGGAAATTGAGTCCGAGCCCGAGCTCGTTTGCGCGATTCGCGGTTAAATACCAATCGTCTTCTTCGACGTAAGGCATTGCGGAATTTTCGGTGCGGCGCAGAAGATTTTTTTCGGCGTCGTAAACATAATCTTCTCCTTCCTTATACTCGGTTTTAAGGTCGTAAGAAGTAACCTTTAAAATCTCGATTGCGGGATACAGCAAAGGCGATGCGTCCGTTTTGCCGACAAACATGCAAGCCTCGTTGTACACCGTGTTGCCGCGCCAATAAGGATAACTGTACGTGTCAACGTCGTAGCTGCTATAAGTCATGCCCTCGTTGGTTTCGGTAGGACCGCGCTTGCCGCCGTCGTTATTGCCGCCGCATGCCGTAAGCGCCAAAGTGAGCACGAGCAGTAATGCCGTTATTATGCTTAAACCCTTTTTCTTCATCTTTTTACCTGCTTGTTTTTTTTAAACTGCCTTTGTTTTTACTTTTGCCGCGCCTTGATTCTATTTAAAGTAATCTTTGCCGAACAGCGTGTGCAAACACGTTTGCGCAATAAGGCGCGTGCCCGTATCGTTGGGGTGATTTATGTTGTTGCCCGTAATATCGCGATAGCGGTTGCCCTTTTTGTGATAAAGCTGACGGTGCATAGTCGTTACCCGAGCCACCGCAATTCCGCCGTAATTTTTCGCGGTTTGGTTGTACCAATTAAGCAACGCTTGCTCTTGCGCGTCGTCGTCTTTGTAAAGCGACATGCCGTTTTCGTAAAATCCCGCTTCGGGATTGCCGAGCGTAGGCGCAACAACCAAAATATCGACGTTCGCCCACTTCTGTCGCGCTTTGTTTACAAGCGTGTCTATGCTTTGAACGTACTCGGCGGGGGTTCTGCCCTGCGCACTGTCGTTTAGACCGTACCCGAGCACAATCAAGTCGGGAGTAACCGTTACCGCCGCGCCCCGATACGTGGTTTGACCGTCCGACTGCAACCCCGTTATATAATCGGGAAAATAATTTGTCGCTTGGTCGGAACGAGTGCCGCCCGTCGCCGCATTTTGGTCGGTAACGCTCACGCCGAACTTATTGCGTATATAGTTGCTTATCATGCCGGCGTACGTGGGAGCGTGAAGTCCGCAGTTTACCTGCCCCGACGCGTTGGCTCCGTACACAACAGAATCGCCGTAATAAAGTATCTGAACATTCTGTTTTGCGGCAAGCTTTGCCCCGAGCCGCGAAAAATCCGACTCGTGCGATTCGGGCAAAGTCCACTCTGCCGACGCGGTTGCTTCATGCTCGTAAGTTATCGACACTTGCTTGTTTGAAATAGTATTTCCCTCGGCAAAGAACAAATATTTATTCGGTTCTTTTACGTAAGGAAAAGCGGTCGGCGTGCTTGTGTACCATTCGCCTGTTGCCGTTACGGGCATGCGCGAATTTGCCGTGCGCCGCAGTAAGTTGGCTTGTTTGTCGTAGGTATAGTCAACGCCTTCGGTATAAGTTACCGTGTGGTCGTAAGAAGTAACCTTTAAAATCTTGCTTGCGGGATACATTAACGGAGTAGCATCCGTTGCTCCCACAAACAAAGCGGTTTCGTTATAAACGGTGTTGCCGCGCCAATACGGGTAAAGATAGGTATTCAAATCGTAAGTATCGTAAATCATACCGCTGTTATCCTCTTTGGGCGTTTCGGGGTCAACCGGGTCAACGGGGTCAACCGGAGGCTCTATCGGTTTTACGTTACCCTTTACCGTGACTTTGCAGGAGTTGTATTCGCGCCCTTGCGCGTCCGTCGCAATTACGTAAGTTGTTCCCGCCGCAATGCCCGTAACCGTAATTTTATTATCGACTGCGCTTACCGAAACAATGTTTTCGTCAAGCGCGCGGTAGCGCACTTCGCCGCCCGTGACCGTTGCCGTAACGGTAAAATCGTCATCCTTTTCAATCTGTTTGTCAAACGTGTCGAAATACACGCGGATAAGTTCGGTTTGCTCGGCGGACGCAGACGAATAAAGCGAATCTTTGCGCGATTCTCCGTTTTCCGACGCCGCGCAACCCACGCATGCCGAAGCCAAACACATTGCAAGTATAGTTGTTGTAATTTTCTTCATCTTTTACTCCCGTTTTAAATAGTATGGCTTTTTGAACTTATGAAAAGTCGCGGAATTTTTCGGTATGCACAAGACACGAAACACATTGCGGAATTTTTCGGTATGTAACGCGGTTTTTGGGGTTTTTCGAAAAACTTTTTCCGAAATAATTTAATGCGCAGACCGCCTTTGCTTTTCCGGCTGTTTATAGCAAGGTTTTTCGAAACACCTTTTAACGCCAAAAAAACGGCACTCTACACAACCGTAACATCACGCTCTCCCCGAATCCCTGCCGTTAAGCACCTTATGCGTCTTGTCGGTTTTTCGAATAACCTATATACTACGAGTATAGCACCCTTTTTTGCTCTTGTCAATAGGTATTGTAAAAATTTATCCGCATATTTACAATATTTTTTTACAAAAAAAGCGCATGCAACCGTATAAACAAGCGCACACGCCGTTATGTTTTTATTTGTTGTATTTATTCCGCACCGATTATTCCGAGAATATCCGACAGCTTGCTCAATTTAATATGCGCCGACTGCGATTTTGCAGCGTCGCCGATTGCCGCAACGGTAAATCCGCCGCCGAGTCCCGCTTGCACTCCGCTTAACGCGTCTTCGACCACAAGACAGCAGTCGGGCGAAAGAGCCAACCTTTTTGCGGCAAGCAAAAACACTTCGGGGTCGGGCTTTGAGTGCGTTATGTCGTTGCCGTCCGCAACCGCGTCGAAAAATCCGTCTAACCCGAGCCGTTTTAAAATCGTCGGGGTGTTTTTGCTCGACGACCCCACCGCAGTTTTTATTCCCGATTTTTTAAGGCAATCGAGAGTATGTTTCACGTCGTCGCTCAAATCCGACGGGCTAATATTTTCAAGCATTTTTTTATACAGTTCGTTTTTGTAGTCCGCAAAGCCGAGTTTTTCCTCTTGCGTATACTCCTTGCCGCTTTTACTCAGCACAACCTCCAAGCTTTCCATGCGGCTAACTCCGCGCTGACGCGCATTGTCCTCGCGCGTGAAATCTTTTATTCCCAAATGCTCGGACAAAGCTTTCCAAGCCGCATAATGGTATTCGTCGGTAAAGCACAGCACGCCGTCTAAATCGAAAATCACTCCTTTTATGTCCATATTATTACTCCGCCGTAAAATAAAGTTTGTCGCCGAGTTCGGCACACTTGCCGCACACCGTTACGTTTAAGCTTTCGCCTTTTATAAGCTCGAGCGCGATTCCCTTTGTGTCCAAAGTTACTTTAATGTCGCGTCCGCGGAATTTCACCGCAAACTCCGCAAGCTCGAAAAACGGCATGGGATTGGGATTGAAGCTGAGTTCCCCTCCCGCGGTTTTCATGCCCGCAAGCCCGAACACGATTGCCAAATATCCGCCCGCAAGGCAGCCGCTGTGAACGCCTTGCCACCCCACTCCGTGAATATCGTCGACGTCGATTTTGAGCGTATCGATAAAGTATTTGTAAAACGAAAGCATACGGCGGTTGTGCGCGCTTGCAATGGCGTGAACGGGAAACGTAAGCGACGAACTCGTTTCGCACATCTGCTCGTAATAATCCCAATTTTGCGCATAGTGCGATTTGTCGAGTCCCACGTCGGCTAATGTGTACAGTAATGCCACATCCGGTTGCTTTATTACCTGACTTAGGTGATAAAGTCCGCTTTTTTTCATTTGAAACTGTTTAAGCGTGCCTTTACCCGATTCCGTAAGCCCGCGCGAAAGCTCGAAGTAGCCGTCGAATTGCGGAATCATGCCGTTGTCGCATAAGGGCAAATACAGTCTGTCGCGCACGTCGCGCATTTTTTCCGCAACGGATTTTTTGATTTTGAATCCGAATTCTTCGCTAAGCGAAATAAACCGCTTAATAACGTACTGCACGCAGTAATTTGTGTAAGCGTCGTTATCCACATACGGGTGATGTTCGTCCGTCCCCGTGACTTGAAGAATTTCGTATCTGCCGTTGACTTTCGTTACCCTGTCGAGCCAAAACAGAATACATTCGTACATAAGAGTCAATCCGCAGTCGCGCATAAATTGCGCGTCGGCGGTTACGTCGTAGTAATTGACGACTCCCATGGGAATATCGGAATTTATATGTACTTGCATAAACGGGTGCCGCACGTAATTCCACACGCGCTCGTCGCCCGTAACCGACGAGCAAAACGCGAATTTCGCTCCGTTATAGCCCGCCGCCTTAGCGTTCTTTTTAGACTGTTTAAGACGGTTAAAGCGGTACATTAAAAGATTTTTCGCCGTTTCGGGCGCAGTGAGCAAAAAGAACGGAAGTTGGTGTATTTCGCAATCCCACCACACGAATTGATTGTATCTTTCGCCAGTAAGCCCCTTTGCCGCAACGCCGTGTACGCTGTCGTGACGCGGCGCGGATATTGCCGTGTGATAGCTTGCGAATCTCAGCCAACCGTCGGCGGATAAGTCGCCCTTAACGGTAACGTCCATAGGCGCGAAATATTCTTTGTAGGCGCGCTCGTGCGCTTTATACTGTGCCGAGTAACCGACGTTTATACTTTCGCCCTCGGTGCGAACCCACTCGTCAAGCGGCTTGTCGGTATCGCGCTCCGTTCCCGCAAAAGTAAATTTTTCGAATACGTATTCGCTTGCGCCGTCGCACGCATAGCTTACCCCCGTTCTGCCGTTTTCACGGTACTCGCCGATTATTTTACCCGCGGGAAACACGTTTTTAACGTAGTACGCCGCTTTGAATTTGAATTTGTTTTTGGCGGCAAAACTCAAAAACATATCGCCGCCCTTAATTTCGGTACTTTTGATTTCGGTTATAAATTGTCCGCCCGTTTTAACCGCCGTATCCACGCCCGATACTATATTTACATTAAGTTTGTGATTTATCGGGCGCACGGTTACTCGCTGACAAAAAAGATTGTCACACGCAAAAGACGCAAAACGCTCGAATACGAATTCGGTGAGATTTCCGTCGCCGTCGTCCCAAACAACGCGCCTTTTAAGCACGGCGCAAGAGGAATCGAGAGTACGTTCCCACTCTATTATTTTGCCTTCCCACGGAAAAAATGTTTTTTCGCCTACCGTTATGCGAACCATTGTAAAATCGGGCATGTTTACGCAACTTTCTTGCTTTTCGAAACTTTTAAGCCCTTCTTCGTTAAGGTAGTATTTTTTCATGTAGTCGTTGTCGGCAAAAGGCTCGCACACTTCGGTGATTTCATCTATATATCCGCGCACAAACGCGCCTTGCACGCGTTGCGACGCGTATTCTTCGAAACTTCCGCGCACACCCATGTAGCCGTTCCCCACCGTAAGCAAAGCGGCAAGCAAAGGCTCGTCGGAAATATCGTATTCGCTTTCGCATAAAAAGCCGTCGCTGTTAAGTCCGTACATAATCGGTAATGTTCTCCTTATTTTGTTTTACGGCGCGTGTCGACACCCTAACCGAGATGCCGACAATCGCCGAAATGATTTTAAATGTTCGCCTTTTTCTTTTTGTATAATACAAGCAACGCCGATACCGTGAGCACCGCTGTTGCAAGCATAGTGCTTGCCGCCGACGCCGCGCCCGAGCAACCGCTCTTTTTTTCTCCGTCGGTATTATCGCCGTCGCCGCCGTTGTTACCGCTCGGATATTCGCCGAGAGTTGCCGACAGCGTTTCGCTTTTGCCGCCGAAGCTGTCGTATGCCGTAACTTCTACCTTAACGGGCTTTGTGTCGAAATTCTTCAAAAGCATTCTTTTGTCGGGAATTTCAGACAAGTCGGGGTCGAAATACCAAGGCGAATACGAGCATACCGTTTCGGCTGCGTTGCCGTTTTTGTCGTAAATAACTATGCGGTAATAAAACACCATGTCGTTGTCGATTGCAGTGGGATAAGTAATTCGCACCTTGTTTCCTTCAAGTTCGTAAAGCACAAGCTGCTTGTCTTGCGGAAACTCGGGCGCGGTGTTTGTTGCCGCTCTTACCTCTGCGGTATAGCGGTTCAAATGACTTCCGTCCGCCTTGCAAGGGTCGAGATACCAATAATTCTTGATTTGCTTGTTGCGAGCAAAGTCGATTCGGGTAAAGCGCACGCCGCCGCCGATGTCAACTTCCACAACGTAGCCGCACGATTCTTCGCGGCGCGTAGTGATTTTTTCAAGGTAATCGGAATCGACAACCATATCGGTTGTGCTACCCACGTGAACTTGCGTGTAAGAGCTTTGGTTAATCGAGCGGTCGTCGTTTATCGCATAATGAGTGTGACCCGAAAACGCGACTACTTGACTGTACCCTTCAAGCACTGCGGCAAGCTCTTTGGATGCTCCCCACGTTCCGTCGGAGTTGTACGAGTAACTGCCGTAAACGGTATCGGGCGCGGGGCAGTGACACGCCAAGAAAACGTACTTATCGGGGTCTTCTGCCGTTATCTTGTCAAGTGTGGATTTAAGCCATGCCTCGGTTTCGGCGGAAAGCGGATTGGTGTTGTCCTTGCCCGTATAATAATCGATTTCAACCGCCAGAAAATGATAGCCGTTTACTATTGCGTGGCGGTTGCCCGTAGCCGGGTCGGTGTCGGATTGGTCGAAGGTATACACGTCTTGACCGTAAGCGTCAACGAATTCCGCGCGTGAAATGTTTCCCGACCAACAAGTGTCGTGATTGCCGTGACACATTATAGCCGCGGTTTGAGTCAAATCGAATTTACTGCGCAGTACGTTTGAAAACAGCTCCGCTTCTTCTCTCTGCCCCGTTTGAGTTTGGTCGCCGCAAAACAGCAACGCGTCGAGTCCGTTGGGAGTATAACGACGCAACGCGACTTTACTCAGCGCATTACGGAGCGACGCCTCCGCCTCGTCGCCGAAGCCCATATGCGAATCGCTCATAACCGAAAACGTAAGCGCGATGTTTTTTGAATCGAACTGCGGCTCGGGTGCGGATATTACTCCGCCGCCCGCGTTTTCCGCCGCATCTGCTTTTCTTTTGCCCATAAACGGCATACCGCAAACAAACCCCAAGCAAAGCACGGCGCATACCGCCGCCGCAAGAATTTTTTTACTCATAATTTTCCCCTCTTGACGTTTTTATTTTACAAGCGCGGCGAGTATTGCCGTTGCATACATGCGCGTTGTAAAGTCATTGGGGTGGTTTACGTTGTTTGCCGAAACGGAAGTGTAATTTTTTCCCGAATCCAAAATGACTTTGTGGATTTTGCCTACGTCGATAACCGCAACGCCGCCGTAAGCCGCCGCAACCTCGTTAAGGCTCTCCGAATATTCCGCTTGGTTTTTGGCATGAGTGGGAGATGCGGGATTTGCAAGCATTGTTCCCAAAAGGATTATGTCGCAGTTCGGATTTTGACTGCGTATACTGTCAATCATCGACTTTGTGTTTTCCTTATACTTAGCTATTCCCACGTTTAAAGTCGCGTCGTTCATGCCGAATCCTATTATTGCAAGGTCGGGGCTGTAACCTTTAAGATAGTTGGCGTCTAAAAACAGTCCTTTCAAACCGGGACGCGGAGTTGAGCCTACCGTGCCGCCGTTTACGCCTTGCGTACTCGTCCAGCCGCCAACGGCAAAGTTTTTAAGAGTAACTTTTCCGCCGTAGCATTTGGCAAGATTTTTCTGCACAAGCTTATACCACGGGTCGAGTTCGGGTTCTATCTGTAAAATCGACGACGAATTCGCCCCCGTGGAAATGGAATCGCCGTAAATAAGCATGTTTATGTCTTCTTCGGATTTAAGCTTGGATAGAGTTTTGCTTAAAGTCTTGCTTTGATACTCGGGCATAACATTTGTGCTTACTTCATCGTGCTTATACGTTACGTAAAGCTGTTTGTTTACAATGCCTACGCCCTCGGTAAACGGCAAGTAAAGCCCTTCTACTTTCGACGGTATAGAAGTATTTTGCGGAACTCCGGGAAAAGCTTGTTCACCCGTAAGCGCTTTATCGTTTACGTACGGCAAAACCGTATTAAAGGTTGTGCCTTCCGCATTGCCCGTCGCTATAATATAACCGTCCTTGTAAGTGTACGCAGCGGAATCGTGCGTCTTTTCGGGGACCTTTGCCGACACGTTATACTGCTTTAACGAAACGATTTCGGTTGCATCGAACATAAGCTTTGCTTTGGGAGCGGAAACAACATTGCCGTCGGCGTCGGTTTCGGCAACAAGCAATATTGTTTCTTCGTACATTGTGTCGCCGTGCCAAAAGCTTTTTACCAAATCGTCCAATTTATCCGCCACCGATTCTTCCTCATCGCCGCCGTTTTCGTCGCCGTTGTTCTCGTTGTCGCCTTGCTCACCGCCGATGCCGCCGTTGTTCTCGTTGCCGTTTCCGCTTCCGCCTTTGTTTCCGCATGCCGACACGCAAAAGCATAACAATACCGACAAAATAATAGCTGCTAACTTTTTCATATCAATCTCCCGTTTATAAAAGTGCGGGAGTCGGATATTCCGACCCCCGACCTTTATTTTTTATTTTTTATTTGTCGGTTGCTTTTTTCTTATAGCCTATAAGGATGAGTGCCGCACTAAGGGTTACTACCGCAAGAGCAATAGTTCCAAGCGCGCCCCCCCCCGCAACCGCCGAGCCGCAACCCTTCTTCTTGTTTGCAGGGTCGGTAGTGTTTCCGCCTTGATTTCCGTCGTCGGGATTGGCTTCTGCTTTACCCGTAACGGTAGCCGCCGCTTCGCCGTTGATTTTATGTATAACGGCTTCTACGCCCACAAGCGTTTTGTCGCACGAACCGAACGTAAGATAACCCATACCTTCCTCGTCGAGTTCGGCGTCTACAATGGAAGCAAGAAGCTTACGAGCCGCATAACGCTCTACCAAAACTTTTTCTTCCGAATCGGTTACCGTGATGTAGCAAACGTAATACTCGCTGCCGTCCACATCTTCTTTTACAAACTCGTACTTAATATTGTTACCGTAAAGGTCAACGGGAAGTATGCAAAGGTCGTAATCGTTTTCGTTGCCGTAAAGATTGGGGTAACCCATGCGAACTTGCGTGTACGCGTCGTTGTCTTCGTCGCCTTCGTACGGCTTAATAAGAGTAATTACGCCGCGGCTTTCGTTAAGTCCCGTATCCGCGTGGTTGGATACCGAGAAAATGCTGCGTTCTTTGGTAAAGAAGAAGCCGAACCAACTGTCTTTGTTGTAGTCGCCGCTTTTTACAGTTACTTCAAAGCTCAATCCGTCGAGTTTCAATTTGCCTTTAAGAGTAATGCCTACGTCGTTTGTTGCGTCGTCGTCGTAATAATCGCTTGCCGAGTATTTTATTTCGTTATACTGATTAGTGCTTACGAATGTTACGTTGTGAATGTCCCAATTATTTGCAAGGTCGCCCGCGTAGCCAACTATTTTACCTTTAAGGATTTCACATGCCGCATTGTATCTTGCTGTGTATGCGTCGCGGTTTGCGGATTTCGCATTCGCTATTATTACGTTCTTTTGGAGTGCCGCAGCCGCTACAATCTTGTCGTTGGTGCTAAGGTCGGCAACCGCGGTTTCGAATGCCGTAAGGTGTTTGTTTACAAACGAATCTTTTGCGTTATTAAGGTTGCTTTTAGCTTCTTCGTACTTATCGTAAATATCTTCCACGCCTTCGAGTCCGAGCGTGTAAAGGTCGTCGAGAGTGTCTGCATCTACGTCTTGACGGAGCTTTTCAACCGATTCCGCGTCGGCTTCGGTTTTAATCGTCAGCGATTTCTCATAGAAGTAATTTACGGCAACGCCGAGTTGGATAAGGTCGTACGAGTCTTTGTCTGCCCGGAAACATTCTTCGAGAATCTTAATAGCTTCGGCATAATACCAATTCGCTCTGCCCTTTTCGAAACGGCGGATATCCTCATTGCTTGTAATAAGGTCTTTGTAAACCGTTACGGCGTAAAGCACGTCGCTTGCATCCGACAAAGAAGAACTGCTTGTAAACGTCAATGCAAGTTCGTAAGCTTCTTTCATTTTTTGCAATGCGGCAAATTCAGCCTCGAAGTCTTCGTTTCTTTCGTAAGAAGCGCGCTTTGCATCGCTGTAACTGTTAAATAAGATTTTTGTAAACTTGTTGCCGGTTTTTTGGTTTTCGTGCAATCCGGCTACGCCCATATAACCTTGGTAGTTGTCAACGGCATACTTCCAATCGTCTTTATCGATTGCGATTACGTTGTCTTCGCCGTTTACCGCAAGATTGAGAGTCCACGACTCGTCGTCGTTGGCAATAAGCTCGGAGCCGAGATTAAGTATTCCGTTTTCGGGGCGGTCGTAAGTTTTAGACCACCACAAGTTATGGTGAGTGGCGTCGTTTACCATGCCTACGTTCATTTCCCACCAACCTACTTGTACGTTTACTTTGCTTGTGTCGGAGCCTTCTTCTATAAGAATGTTCATTCCGCCGCCGTCAAAGTAATCGCCCGCGCCTACGCCCTTCGAGTAGTATATTGTATGATAGCCGCCCGTTGCGTCCGACTCGATATAAACGTCCGCATTAAAGGTGGCGCCGTCGAGCGTTTGCATATAGTTGTTAACAACACGGTAGCCCCATGCAATTTCTTTTGCGCAAACGAGAGTCTTGTCGCCGTCAATAATGTCGGCACTCATTTTCCCTTGACCCCAAGTATCTTGAAAGTCGGTTTCGTTACCCGAGTTTGCGACAAAATCGTCAAGTGTGCTTGCTTTTGCGGAAAAGCCCACAAGCCCCATTGCCGCCACCATAAGCAGCAACACCGCGCCCACTAAAAGCGCCACGTTTTTTCTGATTGTTCTCATAATTCCTCCAATTAGTTTTTTAAATATAATACAAGCAATTATTCGGTTACGATTTTGCCCGTATTTATTTCGAATTTGGTTATTGTTGTCGCACAGTCGAATGTTCCCGGCAGCTCCCAACCGCAGTTGCCGTCGGTTACGTACATATCGGTCCACTTCGACTTTGTCAAATATCCTTGTTTTACCGCAGTATTAAAAGCATCTTGTATAATGTCGTAAATATCGATACTAATCGATATATCTTTGCCCACAGAGGGAAGCTCGGTGTGAGTTTTGCCGTTTGCAACTCCGTAAATGGGAGCACCCGTTCCGATTTTATCTTCGGAACCCAAGTCTATCATATAGCTGTCTTGTTGACTGAGCGAAGTATTGCGGTTGTCGTACATGTTGATTCCGAACCATATATACTTGCCGTTATCGGCGCTGTTTTCGTTGCAGTTTTTAACTACGATGTACCAAACAAGCTGAGCCGCATGCAGTCCCGAATTGTATTCGGAGTCGCTCATTTTGTTCTCGATTTTGTCAAGACGGTAGTCAAGGTTTATCTGCAATCCGTCGATTTTACTCAACCGCGTTTCTTCAAGCGTGTACTGCACAAGCAAGTGCGGCCACGGTCCGCCGCTTGCTCTCGGAGCGGTGTATTCGTTGCTTGCGTTAAGCTCCATGTAAATTTCGCCCGTCGCGTTATCGAAGGCAAAAGTTTTGCTTGCGTCGGTATACGATACTTTCGTTCCGTCAACCACGCGTTCGGAATTTAAAATATTGTATTCCGCGGGATACTCGGTAAAAGTATCGTGGTTGGGCATATGGTAATATCCGCTGTACCACTGCGCCATTACCCACGTGGCTTTGCCCGAAGTATAGTCCTCGGGGCGTAAATATCCGTACACGCGGGAATTTCCGTCGCGCTGTCCCATTACTCCGAATCCGTTATTAAACGAGGGGTCGTTAAGCGCGTTGCTCCATGCCATTTGCACGGGTTTTACGGGGTTTTTCGCTCCGCACACGCATAAGCCGTCGGCTCCGTAAACGTGCGCCTGCTTTGCGTCGGTTTCGGTGCAACCCTCAACCTTACAAACATGCCAATGATAATTGCCTTCTTTCATATAGTCTCCCGTAAAATCGTGAGTGTGACTTTGCGCTCCGCCGTCGGTTATACCGCCGTTCGGCTTGTCGCCGCCGTTATCGCCGGCGGGAACTTTATCGCCGCAACCGGCAAATGCCGCAAGCGCAAACACCACGCACATTATTAAGCCCAAAAATCCGAACAGTTTGCTTCTCATGTTTTTCTCCTCTATTCCTTTAATTCTTTAACAGCCATGATTTCGAATTTGTCGATTTGTATAGCCGCGTCGTATGTTCCGGTTATTTCCCAACCGAAGTTACCGCTTGTAGCATACAAATCTTCCCATTCGGTGTCGCCCAAAAATCCGCGCTCGCGGGCGGTCTGGTACGCCGCGCGCATGTAAGGCAACATATCCCATTTGATTTCTATTTTTTCGTCAACCTTTACGGGTGCGCTTAAATAAGCACGTTGCCCAACTTGGTAAATAAACGAATTGGTTGCAAGTTTGTCTTCCGAGCCTACGTCCGCTTGCGCAAAAGTCATTGTGAAATCTTGGCGGTTATCGAACATACAAGCACCGAACCATACGTACTGCCCGTAGCCCGCGCTTTCGCGGTTTCGGTTTTGTATTACGCAATAAAACGGAAATTGCGCACAGTGAATATCGGTGTTGAGTCCGCTGCCCATATCGCCCTTAAACATTTTAAGAGTGTAATCGAAGTTGAGAGTGAGCGAATATAAATCGTCGAGTCGGTATCCGCTTTGGCAACCGTATTCCATAAGAAGGTGCGGCCAAGGCCCGCCGTCTACTCGCGGCGCATTGTATTCCTTTGTTCCCTCCAAGCGTGCGTACAGAGTGCCTTCGGCGGGATTAACCCTAAGCACCTTGCTTGCGTCGCTCCATGTGTACAAGCCCAAATTCGCGTTGAAAGTTTTGGTTGCGTTTAAAATGTTGTATGCGGGATTGTACTCGTCGTTGTCCTTGGGTTTTTCGACTGCGGAATTGTAATATCCGCAGTACCATTGCCCCAAACTCCACGACGGCGTTACGGTGTCGTCGTCGTAAGTCAGCTTTCCGAATACCGTTCCTATGCCGTCTTGCTGCCCCTTTACGTTAAAGCCGTTCGCAAAACGATTATCTACGACTATTTGCTCGGGGTCGGAAAGCTTGGGCGGGTCTTTTTCGTCGTCGCCTTGCTCGTTATTGCCTATGCCTCCGTTTACTCCGTTGTCGGGCTTGCCCGAATTGTCGCCGCAAGCCGTGAATGCCAAGCACATTACAAGCATTGCTATCGCAAGCAGCACACTAAGCAATTTTTTCATCATTGTCCTCCTTATTTATTGATAACATTAAGTGCCATATTGCCGATACTCATGCCTACGTCGTACGTACCCGTTACTTCCCAGCCTATGTTGCCGCCCGTAATCGCCAAGTCCTCGAAGTCCGTATCGGTAAACTGCTCGCGTCTGCACGCCTCTATGTACGCATCTTTAAGCTGTGCGGTTATGTCGTAACGGATTTTTTTCTTTTCGCCTATTTTGGGTCTTCCCTGCATGTATTCGGTGGTCGCGGGCTTGTAAATAAGCATACCCGTGTTTATCTCTTTTCCGCCGTCTATCTCCGCGCTGAAAGGAATGTTTTCGTAACGCGAATCGTAAAACGTGCAACCGAACCAAATGTATTTGCCGTAGTCGTTTTTTGCGGGGTTGGTGTTTTTGAGTATTGCGTACCACACGAACTGAGCCGTGTGAAGCTCGGCGTCTTCGCGGTCCATGCAACACACCGCTTTATCCAAGCATAGGTCAAGCTGCAACTCCACTTTTTCCGCCTTACATACCGGCATAACGTCCGTTTGGTATTCAACCAAAATATGCGGCCACGGCTCGCCGAGCGCTCGGTCGCGCTTGTATTCGCGGCTTGTGTTAAGTTCAAGCCCGACTTCGCCGCTAATCGGGTTAAGACGCAGAATCTTGCTTGCGTCGCCCCATTCGTACACCGCGCCGTCGTTGCGGCTGTATCCGTTTAAAATGTTGTGACGGGCGTATTCTTCGGCATTGTTTATTACCCAATAGCCGCAGTACCACTGCGCAAGCACCATTGTGGGAATACTGTTTTTAAAAGACCCGTAAGTAAGATACCCGATTATTTCGTCGTTACCGTCTAATTGCGGCTTTACCGCAAATCCGTTTTCGAAACGGTTATCGAGTATTATTTGTTTAACGCTCTGCATATGTTCTCCTACATTTTAAACGCGCCGCTCGTAAGTCCCGACACAAACTGTTTTGACGTAAACGAGAAGATTATTATAAGCGGCAAACTGCATATTACGTAACCCGCAAGCGGAACGCCCCAGCTGTGAGTTTTCTTGTAATAGTCGTCGGTAAAGCCGCTCAGCGCAACCGTAAACGTCTGCATTTCATCTATCTGTAATATAAGCGAAGACCAAATAAGGTCGTTCCATGCCGCCATCCAAGCCGTAAGTCCCAGCGTTGCCATTATTGGCAAACTGAGCGGAACGGCTATTTTGAAAAATCTGTACAACTGACTTGCGCCGTCAAGTTCCGCCGCCTCGAACAAGTCGCCCGGAAGTCCTTGGTAAAATGTTCTAAGAAGCATTACTCCGAGCGGTATCTGACCCGCCGCAAGCGGAAGTATAACGCCCAGATAGTTGTCTATAAGACCCATTTTGTTTACAAGCTCGTACTGCGGCAAAAGCGTAAGCACGCCCGGTATCATGGTAAGCGCAAGCACGAACATGAACAAAACTTCTTTGCCGGGAAACTTGAACCGCGTGAATCCGAACGCCATCATGGCGCACAGCACAACCGCCAACGCCGTTGTGCAAACCGATATTATAAGCGTGTTTATGATAAACGGCGATACGTTTACCCACGCAAGCGAGTAGTTTGCCCAATTAAACGGAAACGTGAGCGAATACGGTTGGTGATTGCCTTGGTCGATTGTTTTAACGCTTTTTATCAGCATTAAGTAAATAGGCACCAACGTAAGCACAAGCAGTATAATAAGAAATACGAGTATTACTATCTGCCCGACCGTCATCTTTTTCTTTTTGGGCTTTATCGAGGGCAGTATGCCCGGAAGAACCGCACTGTTCGTCATTGTAGGTCCTCCGTTGTACGCATTCGCTTGTTGGTTACTATGGTGAATGCAAGCAGTACCGCAAACAGCAACACGCCCACACTGCACGCATATCCGAACTTGCCGTAATTAAACGCTTGATAGTAAATGTAGTAGCCAGGAACCATGCTCGCGTCGTTGGGTCCGCCCTTTGTTATCAAGAACTGCAAGTTGTAGTTTTGTATGCCGCCTATAACGCCGAGTATCAAAAAGTATTTAAGCTGTCCCAACAAGTACGGGAAGTCGATGTGAATAATGCGCTTAAACGTGCTTATGCCGTCGAGCTTAGCCGCTTCCACTACCGATTCGGGAATGTTCTGCAATCCCGCAAGATAAATAAGGAACGACGTTCCGCCCACCCACGGGAATCCCGTAAGTATCAAGCTGTACAAAACCGTATCGGTGCCGAAGTACCACGTAAGCGGTTCTTTTATAAAGTGCAGTTTTAAAAGTATGGTGTTTACAAGTCCCGCATCCGACGCCGTGAATATGATGTTTGCCCAAAGCAGCATGGTTACTATGCCCGGCACCAAGCAAGGAAGTATAAAGCAGAATCTGAATACCGAACCCGTCTTTTTGAATCGCGTGTTGTGCAAAAGCTCGGCAAGCACGATTGTCATTAAATTGCCAAGCACCATGCCGCTTAACGTGAGTATTACCGCATTTAAAAACGACTTCCAAAATACCGTATCTTTAAATAGGTTCAAATAGTTGGAGAATCCGTTAAATACGGCGTTTGCCCCGTTCCAATCGGTAAACGAATACATTATGGCGCGTATGGGCGGGTAGTACGAAAACAGCAACAACATGCAAATTCCCGGCATTATCCACACAAGCCCCCAAAAGCCTTTTTTGCGATACCCGTGTCGTCTGAGCCAACTGCGCTTTTCCGTTTTAATCATCGAAGTTTCGGTCATCTCATTCTCCAAAATTCATTGTAAACTTATGTAAACGCGATTTCCGCTCGCTTTGTGCATAATCAATCCCAAGTATCGGCAGTCCAGCCGTTAAGTTCCATGTAAGCTTTTATCGCCTTTTCGGTCGCTTCCGCCATTTCTTTTAACGCGTCGGAAGTGTCGATTTCGTTGTTCTGATACGCCCATACCGTTTTGAGGAATTTGTCGTAATACTCTTTACCGAAGTCGTTCCAGCTGCAAAAAGTATTCCAGTCAAAGCGGTTGTCGTCTTGCAAATCTTGGTTGTACATGTCTACAAGCGGTTGAAACAGCGGATTGATGTTTTCCGACTCGGTGGAAATGGGAAGTCCGAATCCGAGGTCGTTTATCATGCGGTCGTTGTTTTGCGGCGCAGTCAGGAATTTAAGAAAATCTATGCTTGCGTCAACCGTTGCCTGACCATCTTTAACCGCGCGGTTGGTTACGCACCAGCCCGTGCAAAGTCCCGCCGTTCCGCGGTACACGCTGTTTCCGCCGTAAACCGAATCTTCTTCCGTTACCGTGGGGAATCCGAATACGTCGACGTCGAATGTTTTGCTTTGGTCGCCGTTTACTTGAATCATGTATCCGCCCGTAGCTTCTATCATGGCTACCTTGCCGCGCAAAAATTCGGTAAGAGGGTCAAACGATTCATATGCTCCGCCGTAATATTTGGCTTTCTCTTTTATAAGTCTGAAATATTCGCGGTATCTGAGTTCCGCCTCGGTCGTGGGGCGGTTGCTTATGCCCCAATCGCCTTTTACGTAAGCTCTGCACAATTCTTCCGCGCTTATAAATCCGTCTTTGTCTATCGTATCCAACACGTCGAACATGGGCGAAAACAAACTTACTTCCAAAAATATATCGTACCAATCGTAAATGGGCAAATACGGGCGTATTCCGGCGTCGTAAATCTTTTTCTGAACTTCCATCATTTCGCCGTAAGTGGTGGGCACGCTTACTCCTACGCTGTCGAATATGTCTTTGTTGTAAATAATTCCGATGGGTATTTTTTCAAGGCATACAAAGTAATATCTTCCGTTGCCCGCTTGTGTTGCAAGCAACTCTTTTTCTATATATATATCCTTCCATTTTTCCGACCCCGGCTGACCTTCCGCTATATACGGATTGGGCTTTTCGAGTTCGTCGGTAAGGTCCACAACCCAACCGTTCATTGCGTCTTGGTCCCAGCTCGGCGAAACCTGAAACAGCAGATGCGGCGCGGTACGCTGCGTAAACCGCGACAATATTTTTTCGCGGTCGCCGTTAAGCGACGTTTTGTTTATAACGATTTTAACGTCGGGATGTTGCGCCATATATTCCTTGGCAAGCACTTCGAGAGTGTTGTAAGGATACGGGTTTTCGGGCGATTGCTTCAACGACGCGGTGGTGTTGAAGTTTCCGTTGGCTCCGCCCGCGTCAACGTAAATAACAATTCCCCTTTTACCGCAACCCGCAAGCCCCGCCATAAGCGTGCATGCCATTATCGCGGAAAGCAGCACCGACAGCAATTTTTTGATTTTACTCATACATTGTTCCTCCGATTTGTTTTACCCTGTTACGGCGATTTATTTATTTCGCTTGTTATGTTATATATGTATTATATATATAACATTTATTACATTATTACTATAACATGAAATAAGCCTCTTGTCAATACCTTTTTGAAAAATTTTATATAAATTTCGTCATATTTCTTTCGATTTTCAACAAAGCGTTTGCATTTTTCGCAAATATGTATTATAATTGTGTGACATATAATACATATATACATTAAAGGGAGATGAACAGTCATGGCAAATCAAGTATCTTTATACCGCAAAACCACATTATATCTCGCAAATCTTATTGTAAATAACTTAACTCAACCCAATTATCAGCTTCCCACCGAAAGCGAACTTGCCGCAATTCAGAACATAAGCCGCATAACCGCGCGCAAGGCGTATAAAGAAATCGAAGACCTACACGTTATAACGCGGGTAAAAGGAAAGGGAACTTTTATAGCCCCCGGCACTAAATTTTCCGATTTAGACCCCATATTAAAAGATAACCGCGAACGGTCGTTCAAACAAGTAGGCGCAATTTTGCCGCTTTACAACAGTCAGCACGTTATGGAAATAAACGCCGCCATGAGCAAGCATTGCAAAGATTTTAAGCTGCTTACCGCATTTTCCGATATGTCGCAGCAAAACGAGCAAAAACTTATAAACGAATATATAGAAATGGGCGTAAACGGCTTGGCTATTTACCCCGTAGATAACGAAATTTACAATACGTCGCTTGTAAACCTTGCAATTTCAAACTTCCCCGTCGTGCTTGTAGACCGTAATTTACCGGGGCTCTCCTTCCCCACCGTTATGTCCGACCACAAAGACATGATTAAGGTTGCACTCAAGCATCTTACCGACAACGGCAACAGTCACATACTCCTTTTTAACGCAAACATCAAAACCAACAGCTCGCTTAACGAACGCCGCGACGAGTACATTCGGCTTTTGTATGAATACGGCAATTTTCACAACTATTTCTTTAACTTCGAGGGCGACAGCGACGCAACTTCGCAAAGCTTTGCAACTTTATTTAAAAGCTATCTTAACGACAATCCAAAAATAACCGCCATAATAGCCGTAGACTATTCAAGCGGCATTCACCTTTTGCAACTTGCGAATATTTTAAATTTATCCTTCCCCGACGATTACGAGGCGGTTTTTCTCGACTTTAAAACTCCAAACAATTCACTTAAAACCGAGTTGCCCACCTACGTAGAGCAAGACAGCTTTAAAATCGGCTTCGAAGCAATCAACATGCTAAAAGAGCAGATAGAGTTCCCCGGCGTAAAACCGGAAAACAAACTGATTCCGATTCGCCTCGTTCAAGGTTACTCCACCCGCTCGTAACTTATATAATTTATAAGCTGCTTGAAAAATTTTTTAAGCCAAATAAATTATAATATGTAGGCAATATTGTCTTTGTTACTACTTATATCTTATACTCATTTACTAAAATTGCCGATTAAATGTTCACTTCACCAGACTTATCTTTTTGTAGTACCTCTTTTTAATTATATTGGTTTCTTATTTGGTTGTCCAACTTTTGGGGTACTATTCAATTTTGCAGAGAGTTCGCTACCCTACCGTAAAAAATTTTCGTTATTTGCAATTTATTTTTGAAAAACGCTTGACATTTTCTTGAAAATGAATATAATCGTATTAACACGCGAATTTCAAGGAGGTGTTAGGAAAATGACAAACGAAGAATTGATTGCCAAAGTCGATTCCGGACAGGGATTGACAGTGTCTGAAATCAAACGGTATCAGCGGCTTGTTAAGCCACAGAAGCATCTTTACGGCAAGTACGGAACACTTGCCAAAATGTATCTGGAAGAACACGCCGTAGGCAAATACTGGGCGCTGGTTGCAAACAGCACTCTACCCGACTACTTGCACGGCATAGACAGACAAGCAGATGAATTATATAACATAATGTCGGCAAAGCTGTCGCAAACCGAGCAGTACCGCAGAACGGGCGATTACGTAGCCGACGTGCGCAGGATAGCAGCCATGCAAAAAGCCATAGAAGACGAGATTCTGACCGAGCTCGTCTACGTAGCGTAAAGGAGTGCGATTATGGAAAAAAGAGAAGCTACGCCCCGCAGAATTGCACGGCGCAAATATGAAGCGGAACACAAGGAAGAACGCAAAGCGGCGCATGCCGTTTGGGGAACTTCCATGAATCGAGCGGATTTCGAAGAACTGAACAAGTTCTTACTTGAAAACGGAATTCCGAAGATTCATCTTATTTATGCCGGTTGGGCGGCATTAAAAGAACAATACGCCCAAAACAAATAACCAAAACTATTCGTCTGATTGGGTAAGCGGACAAGCGTTATGATGGGACACATCTTTCGCACGCCGCGCCTATGAACACGAAAATATTTTAAAAGGAGGACGAAGCTATAAATGATGAGAGGACATAGTAATCATATGGCGAGAGCACATCTCGACCGTTCGACAAAGAGAACATAGTATGTCGTAGCAATAAAAACAAGGAGATTTGACAAATCAAGAAATTGATGCAATTATTCAAACAATAAGAACAACGCCCGAAGGGCAAGGCGAACTTGCAAGAACGATATTCAAGGCGGCGGCCGATTCCCTATCGCTCGAAAAAGTAGCCACGCTTACCGGGCACAACGCAACCACTTTACAAAACAAACAACAATCGCAAAATGGGCTGATTTTGAAGTTTACCGAAAAGGAGATTTCAAAAATGCCCGCATCATTCAAACAAGAATTCAGAATACAAGGCTGTACGGCGCATATCAGAAAACGTCCGAGCGGCAAGAACACATTCAGTTATCAAATTCGTTACCGCAGAAACGGTTACAACGTGAGCGCCTCTGGGAAAACCATTGAGGAAGCCAAAGAAAAGTTTCTTGCTAAATTGAACGAAGTAGACAGAAACGGCGGCCCTACGAAAACAAACGGTATTCCCAACGTATTCGGCGATTTCGCGGAATATTACTTCGAGAAATTTTACAAGCGCAGAGTTTCGGAGGCAACGTACAAGAATACGCTCAACCGCTACAACAACCATATTAAACCTACGTTCGGAACAAAGAAGCTCAAAGTCGTTACGGCACTGATGTGCCAAGAAGTAGTCGATAGGCTGACAGAGCAAGAAAAGTATAAAACTGCCGACGAGGTTTACTGCATATTGAACACAATATTTAGAATGGCAATCAAACACAACTTGATTACCGCAAATCCCATAGATATTGTGTTCCACAAAAAGCACGCTACCGAACACGGCGCGGCTCTTACAAAAGACGAGGAAAAATTCCTTCTGGCGGCGACAAGCGGCACTCCCTACCAACTTATGTTTGCCATAGCCTTATACACAGGTTTACGCCCTAACGAGTATTACAACGCGAAAATCGAAGGCGACTTCATCGTTACGGTAAACAGCAAGCGGAAGAACGGAAAAGTGGAATACAAGAAAATTCCCA
>CAMUAL010000004.1 GCA_947086925.1 uncultured Clostridia bacterium | reverse complement strand
CGTTCACCAAAAGCGTAACGTGTTCGGCGTTTAGCTTTTTATGGTATCTGTCGAAGTTGGCTTTATAGTCCATCGACAGCATGAGCCACAAATTTAACAGCATGGACGCAAGCAAAACCAAAACGACGATAGCAACCGTCTGTCCTTTGGCTTTGCGCATATTTGAGCGGGCTATAAGAAATAATTTTCTCATTTTACCACCCCATATCTTTCAGAAATGCCGAAAGTTTTTCGTGCCGCCGAGTATCGCCGTGAGCGTATTTGCCCAAATCGCACTCGCCCAGAATAATGCCGTCTTTTAGGTAAAGAATACGGTTGCCGCGACGCGCCGAACGCATATCGTGAGTAACCATTACCACGCTTTGACCCTGTTCGTTGAATTTTGTAAGCGTATCCAAAACGTCAAGTCCCGTTTTACTGTTGAGCGCACCCGTAGGCTCGTCGGCAAACAGTATTTCGGGACTGTTTATAAGCGCGCGGACAATTCCCACGCGTTGCGCTTCGCCGCCCGATATTTGCGTAGGGAATTTCTTTTGCGTTTCTTCCGATATATCAACCGCCGCGAACAACTCTTTCGCCTTTGCGACTACGGCTTTTTTATCTTTGCTTACCAGAAGACCGGCGGAAAGCACGTTGTCCGTAACGCTCATTCCGTCGATTAAATAAATTTGCTGAAACACAAACCCGCAATGCTCGCGCCTGAACACGGCAAGACCGTCTTGCGATAAATCGGATATTTTCTTTTCGCCGAAAGTAATTTTTCCGAGCGAGGGCGTATCCATGCCCGAAAGGGCATATAAAAGAGTGGACTTACCCGCGCCGCTTGCACCCATTATTACGGTAAAATCCCCTTGATACAGTTCCAAATCGATATTTTTGAGAACGTGCTGCTGAACTCCTCCGTTGGAGAAAGTCTTGCAAAGTTTTTCGGTTTTCAGTAAAATTTGCCGTTGCATAAAAACCTCCTTACATCACGTTCATTATACATTTTATAATTCTTAAACGTATTTAACGATTTCTTAAATATTTCTTAAATAAAGGATTCTTCGACTACGCGGCTTCGCCGCTCCGCTCATAATGACGGGGCGGGGCGCTTGCCGCTTAAAGCAAGCGCAACGGTTACTTTTAAGCCGTGTTCGCCGTTTTCAATGTTTAATTCGCCCTGCATCTCTTTCATAAAGTAGTCGGAAATATAAAGCCCCAAACCCGCGCCTTCTATATTTTCCGCATTGGTTCCGCGCTTATATTTTTCTTTAACGGTAGGCAATTCTTCGGGTAAAACGCCGCCGCCCGTATCCTCGATAATTACGCATATACGCTCGTTTGCTTTTTCTATCTCGACGCTAATATCCGTCTTTGCGTACTTGTAGGAGTTTGCGAATATATTATCAAACACTTGCTGCAACCTCAAACCGTCGGCATACACCAAACACTCGGGAATATCGGGAACGGTTGCTTTATTCAGGTAGTCCGCATTTTCGAGCATGGTTTTTATTTGTTTGCTTTCTATGCTCGTAGGGGAAACGGCAAGCTGTTGCAATTCTTCGAGCGTTGCCGTGAACAGATTTGTAACGAGCGTATTTATTTGGTCTGTTTTGCCTATTATCTGCGTGTAGTTTGCTTTGTCTTTTTCGTTATCCGTTACGGCAAGCCCCACTTCGGAAACGGCTTTAATGCTTGCAACCGGCGTTTTAATGTCGTGAGACAGTTTTGCAACGAGTTCTTTTTTGCTCTGTTGCGCTTTTGCTTCGGCAATACGCGCTTTTTTGAGCTGAGAACGCATAATATCGAAACTTTCGGTAAACGCGCCGAAAAGATTGTGTCTGTCCATTTCGAGCGGAATATCCAAATTGCCGCCCGCAACGCGCTCGGCAAACCTTTTTAATTTTCGGAACGGTCTTATTACAATGAAATGAATATAAACGGCGTAGCCGACGCAGATTGCGCAGTTTACGGCTATTGCAACCGAAAGAACGATAATTGCCGTTTGCTTTTGCGATTTTAGAGAAAGCGCGCCGTCGTTATAAACGATAATTTTTCCGACAGCATCTCCGTTTATTGTAATATCGAGTATTGTATCTCTATGCGTGATTGCGGCGTTTACGCTTTCCGAAAGTCCCGATTTCGTTTTATATAAAATATTGCCGTTTATATCTAAAACAACGTAGTCGAGAGCGGCTGTGTTTTTATGTTGCTCTATTGAGTCGAAATCTTGCGTTACCGATTGCAGGACTTCGTTTACGGCAACCGCATCTTGCGAAAAATCGGGAGTCTGCAAAGCAAAGACTATGAGCATAATAATTTCGGCTGTTGTCACAAGTATAAAGCCGTATTTGAAAAGTTGCTTTTTCATTTGTCGCGCTCCGTAAATTTATAACCGTCGCCCCAAACCGTAATTATGTACTTCGGCTCGTTTGAGTTAATTTCTATTGCTTCGCGCAGTCTTCTTATATGCACGTTCAGAGTTCCGTCGCCCGTAAACTTATCTTCCCATACTTTTTCAAACAGTTCGTTTTTGGATATGACTTTATCTTTATTTTCTATAAGATACGAAAGCAACTTAAATTCAAGCGTGGTAAGTTTTACTGTATTGCCGTTTACTTTAACTTGTTTTGCGGCAAAGTTGACAGTCAAATAACCGTCCGCATATTCAGAAATTGCGGCTTGTCCGTACCGCTTTAACACGGCTTTTACTTTTGCGAGCAACACGCCGAGAGAATACGGCTTTTGAACGTAATCGTCGCCGCCTATATTAAGAGCGACTATTTTGTCGTCGTCGCTTGTCCGCGCGGAAATAAACAGTATGGGAATATTCGTAGTTTTGCGCAACTTCTTGCATAAATCAAAACCGCTGCCGTCGCCCAAGTTAATATCGAGCAAGATAATTTCGGCAGTGTTGTCTTTGAAGAACTTGCGGCAATCGTCTACGCCGTATACGGCAACCGTGTTTACGCCGAAAAGATTAAAGTATTCCGCCGTGCTGTCGGCAAGCACTTTTTCGTCGTCGATGATAAGGCAATTATATTTCATAGCACACCTCGGTGACATTATATCATTTTTTCAGGTGTAAATCTTTAAGAATTTCTTAAATTTCAGATGCCGAAAAAAATATATCTTTTAATTTACGAGCGCTCTCCGCAAAACGCTGTCGAAAACGCGCTTATTATGTCGGTTGCAATCAATCGGTAAAAATCGCCGAAAAGGGGAACAGACCGATAATGCGGTTATCGGTCTGTTCGATTTGTTTTATGAATTTATGGGTTTAAACGAGAATAGGGCGGAAAATTATAATTAACGTTTATGAGCGTTTTATTATTTTGTATCCGTTTTGAGATAGCAGCCAATGGGCGTCATCGAGCAGTTGATAGTCGTATTTTATAACGTCGTAATCCGACTCTTTGCCGCCGTCGCGTTCGGCTATCGTTTTTCTGAATTCGTCAAGCCCTTCGAAAGTGGTCAGGTTGCCGCGACGTCGCAACAGGTAGTTTTTGCCGTTTGTGTGTTTTAACACTCCGTTTTGTTCCGTCGTTTCGCTTAAATCAACATGGGTAAAAGGAAAGTTTGCGAGGGTTCTGTTGATTTTATTTTGATTTTTGAATTTTTTAAGCAACTATTTTTAAAAAAGGTATTGACAAGTATTAGTTTGTGTGATAAAATCTTATAGTGAAGTACACGTGTTACTTATTTAAGTAATACGTGCAATTAAAAATGGTACACGTGTACGTACAGGGAAAATGGGTTGACATAATGAGTTTGCGCGCTCCCGATAAAATACATGTGGAAGTCGCGTTTTTGTTTTTGAAAAACGATTTACAAGGCACGGGAGAGCCGAATGAAAAGTAAGAAAACCATATGCTTAATATTGTGCACTATAATGGCGGCGGCGTGCTTTGCTTGCGGCAATAATAAATTCACACCCGATTGGGCAACGCCCGACGGCGCACCGAGCAGCGACTACGAGCCCGACGATTACACGACGGGACGCACGTCTACTAACAACATGCTTAATTTTGTAAGCTCTAATGCCGAACTCGACGCATTTATAAACGAATATTTTGCGCGTCACCTCGGTAACGATACCGCTTTGGCTGTGGGTAGCGGCGAAATAGGACGACAAACCCGCAGCGGCTGGCGTGAGTGGGACAGTTTGTTCGGCGGTTTTTGGGACGCGAGCGCGGCTAACGGCACGGTAACGGGCAAGGGCGGCGCAAACGCGGTAAACGATAACGTAAACAAATGGCTTTTAAATAAGGAAGACGGCAACAACAACTATTTGGTGCAAGACAACACCGGCTATGTTTGGACGGATACCGGCATTTGGCAAAATAACACGTTCGACGATTGGGGCATGGGTTGGGCGTTCCCCGAAGTATCGGGCAACGGCGGCAAATATTGGACGTTCGATTCCACTTCCACAAGTCCAAGTCCCGGCAATGTAGGCACGGGCGCGGGCGTTGCGGGAACAAGCGGCGATTGGATTGTCGAGGGCGACGGCACAACCGTAACGAAAACGGTTAATTCGGGAACTCCCGGCACGCTCGATATTGCCACGCGTTCGGGCATAAGCAAAATATCTCTTTATACCGAAAACTTTAATGTGCCTACGTACTTAACGCCGTTTTTGCGTATGGGTATTCGCTTTACGGGCAGAGGCAACTTTAATATCGACGATTTGTACGTATCGTTTAAAACAACCGAGTCGGGTAACGAGTGGCTCGGGGAAGTGCCGTTTTCCACTTTCTGCGTAAACGGCAAAACGATAGGAAGCGAAAATATCGAAAAAGGCAACTACTTTTTCCCGATGTTTTTAAACGAGGATTGGGGAATATCTTTCGGCAGTGACCGCAACGAACGTAAAATCACCGCGCTTAAAATAGAACTTGTTTCAAAGCCCGGCTATACCATTCAAGGCACGCTCTCGTTCGATTACATTTGCAGCGAGTTCGACGACCGTCAGATTATAAATTGCTGCAACTATATAATAGCGGCAAAAAACAATCTCGAATTTTCTTACGACAAAGAGCTTCTTAAAAAAGTGCTTCCCAACGCGCGTAAGGCAATGAACTTTTTGCTCGATACTTGCCTTGGCAGTACCGGACTTATAAGCGTAGAGAACATTGCGGGGCATTTTAACGACGCAACCCGCGCTTACGGAACGGCGATAGGCAACGGATATTGGGACGTTGACGCGTTCCCCAATGTGAATTTATACAACAACTTAGAGTATTACACCGCGCTTTGCGACATGATTTACTTGGAAGAAATGGCGCGTTCGCTCGACTTAGAAGAATATGAACAAGACGTTATAACAATGGGCGGCAAGATGGATACCGAGATTGTGTATACAATCGAAACCGCAGAAAGCTTGCCCGCCTTGGCTGAAAAATGCCGCAGTCGCATACAAACCGAGTTTTGGAATGAGCAGACGGGCAGATTCCATGTGGGACGCCGCGACGACGAATCGGGAAGTATTCAAGACCACGGCTACACGCTGTTTAACGAGCAAGCGATAATGCTCGGCTTGGCTACCGACGAGCAAGCAAAGTCGATTCTCGATTGGATTAACGGCGAGCGAATCGTAGAGGGCGACAATTCGCAGGGCGAAGATATTTACCATTACGAAATAGCGCCCCGCTTTAACACTCACGACATAAGCGACGTGCGCGAGCTTAACGGCGGCGAATACACGCGCGGAGTGGGCGACTTTGCTTACGTTTATTGGTGCGGTTGGAACGGCAATGTGCAGAACGGCGGCACAGGCTTGCACCTTAGCTATTACGACGTTGTTGCGCAGTCGATTGTAAACACCGCTACGGGCTACGGTAAGCTTGTGGATTTACAGCATTGGTATGAAAAAGTTAAAGCGGCGGGCGGCGTAGGCACGGACTTTTACCGCAAGTATTACCGTGAATTAGAGGCGTCGGACGGGTACGTACCCGAAACGAGTATTCACCTTAACGGCACCACCATTTATCCGCACTTGTTGCAAGGCGGCAAGGACGAAGCCGGTAACGACCAAAACGGCATGATTGGCGTGGATTGCGAGTTCTTCGAGGCGTCGGTGCTTATTCGCAGTATTCCAGATGCGTTCTTCGGACTCGGCACAAAGGCAGACGAAACTCTTTGCTTTAAGCCGAATTTGCCCGACGGTCTTGACTTTTGGCGTATGGAAAACTGCATTTACAGCGGCTATTATTACGACGTAAGCATAGGTAAGTATTTTGCCGAGATAAGCAATCTGCGCAATTACAGCACAAGCGTTAAAGGCTCGCAAACCGCGAAACTCGGCGTTACGTTCGATATTCCCGCATGGGACTTCGAGGTGTGCGTGGGCGGCGTTCCCACACGTGCGTACACGATTAACGGCGACGGCACCCTTACGGTTTATACTCAGTTAAACGACGTGCGGGTAGAGATAAGAGCAAAATAGTCCTTACCCCCCCCCGCTTGAACGGGTGAAATAAAAAGGGGATGAGAAAAAAGACCTCTCCGCTACGGTCGAGGTGACATGTTATTATATATGGTCGAGGTGACATGTCATGATATACGGTCGAGATGATATGCTATGATATACGGTCGAGATGATATGCTATGATATGCGGTCGAGGTGACATGCTACGTTAATGTCATTCCGAGCGAAGTCGAGGAATCTTAAATCTCCATCCCCACAACAAAGGCATTAACGGTTAATAACCGAGTGCAAATAAAAAACATTCCTGAGGAGGAAAATTTATGACAAAGGCAAAAAGCAATTTTTGCAAAACGCTTGTAGCCCTTATAATCGGCTTGGCGTTGGCAATTACGGCGTTTGGCGGGTTCGGCCTTATAAACGCGCGTGCCGCAGGCGAAGAAGAAGGCGGCGACACCCCGAAAGAAATGTATCTTAAAGTAAACGATACCGTTGTTACGGATACATACGGCACGCTTGCGGAAAATAAGTTTGCTCTTAAACGCACTTCGGGAAAAAACGACAACTTTTTGACTGTATATACTCTTGTTATAGACAGTGAACTTGCGTCCATTGATTTAAGATTCAATTACGGCGGTACGGATTTATATCAGCTTTATGGCGATAATAACGGTAATCCGCTTAATCATGCGTATGTGGACGGCAATGATTCAAGAGGCGACCTTAGTATAAGCGCAAAAGCAACATGCGGTGCAGATCCGCTTACACTTAGTTTTGAGGGGCAAAAAACAGGATTGGGTTATTATAAATTGTCTACGGGGCATGATTTCAACGCGGGACCTATCGGTGATGCGGGAAAATATATTATAAGAATCAATGTAATTTCCCGTGCAAAAGATTTGAACGACAAATCGCTTGAAAATATCGATATTTTCGATAGCGCTCAGGGAAACTTCAAATATTATTACGCAATGGCTTCGGATGAGGCGGCTAATACGCCGTATGTTAAAATAGGAGATACCGTTATAACCGAATCGGAAAATGTATTCGGCAATTTGGCAGAAGACGGCTACACTATCGAAAGAACTTCATTTAGCGACTTTGACGGCAACTACGTTATTCATATGCAACCGTACACCACAATAACAATGTATAACTGGCTCAACGGTGCAAGTTTTGGATATTTTGAGTTTAAAAAATATAACGGGAACAATTTCGGTAACCACGAAAACGGAAGTACGGCTACAATGAGCGCAGAAGCCGTCATGGGTAAACTTATGATTACTTCCGAAGCGGCGCTCGGCAGAAGTACATGTAAAGTAAGCGCAACTAATTCAGGCGTAAATGCCGCGATAGGCAAAAGCATGCGCTTCGAGATTTTCGTTGAAGATTTAGCCGACGAATATTATTCCGATTTTTCGCTTGCAAACAATGCTGCAAACTTCTTAGACGCTGCACAGACTACTTTGTGTATCGATACTAAGAAACCCACCGAATTTGCGGTAAACAATACGCAAGCGACTGCAAAAGATAAAGCTTTATTCCTTAAAAATATCGTATTCAAGCTTGCAAACGGCAAAACTGTTTATTACGGAAATACTTCGGGATACACCATTGACGTAAACAGAAGCGCAGACGGTAATATAATGTATTACCTTAAAGACGGTGCGAATGCGTATAAATGGCAGAGCGGCGATAAGCTGACAATCAACAAAGGTTTCCGCTTGCTTGCAAGAGAAGGCAGCGCTAACGGAACTATCGTATACCAAAAAGAAGGCGGCAAATATTTAAGACTCGACAAAGATTATACGTGGGTTTACCATACCGACGCAGGTGCGGACGCAGGACACTTCGGACTTGAATACAACGGATTTACTGCACTCGGAATCGACGCGAGCGTTGCGCCCGAAAACGGAAAAATTTCAATCGAAAGCATTGACAGCCTTACATTAAAGGCAGTGCCGTATGTAGGTTCTTGCCCCGCAAATCCCGATTACAAAATCGGTGACGTAAAAGTAAGCGAGGTAACATGGGAAGTTACCGAAGGCGCCGATGTAATCAGCGTTGCGGCGGACGGCGCCGTAACATGCCTTAAAGAAGGCGTTGCAACCGTTAAAGCCACAAGCTCGGCTAATAATGTTATTACCGCCACAATCGTAATAGAAGTTATACCCGCAGACGCTATTACCAAGGTAGAAGTTTCAGGCAAAAACAGTGTGGATATTGAAAAAACAACTCAGCTTACCGCTACGATTGAGGGCGGAAGTCAGGCGGCTACGGCGGCTACCGTTGTATGGAGTAGCAGTAACGAAAGCGTTGCAACCGTTGACGCAAACGGTTTGGTTACCGCAGTAGGCAAGGGCACGGCTACCATTACGGCAAGCGCAACAAGCGCAAGCACCACTACTGCCGTTACGGGTTCGTATGACGTAACCGTAACTCTTCCCAACGGATATGCTACGGGCGTAACGCTCAGCGCAAACAAAAACACTCTCGAAATAGGCGGTACCGTAAACGTAACCGCAACTCTCGCAGGCAGCGACGATGTTTCGGAATCGATTGACGTTGAAATTACTTATACGAGCAGTGATGCAAACATTGCAACGGTTGACGCAAACGGCAAGGTAACTGCGGTAGCCGCAGGTAAAGTTACCATTACAGTAACCGTTTCGTCGAACAACAGTAAGGACGTAACCGATACAATCGAAATCACCGTTAATGCGGCAAACAACGGCGGCGACGACGAACCGGAAGACAATAAAAAGAGCGGCTGCGGAAGCAACGTAATCGGCACAACTTCGGTTATTGCCGGAATCGCACTCATGATGGCGGCATTCGTTCTTATCGGCAAAAAGAGAAAAGAAAACAACTAAAATTTACTTTAAGCCTTTTGGTCGCAAAAGGCTTGGCGAAAACGATAAAGGGAGGGGCTAATTTTCGAAGTCGCCCCTCCCTTTTAAAACCCACCCCACACGACAAGGGCTGCGCCCTTGACCCCAAGTTTAAGGATATATTTGCTAAGGCGCAAAAATATCCCCCGCTTGAGCGGGGGAAACTAAAAGGGGGTGAGATTTTTTTAAGATTTCTCGGCAAGCTCGAAATGACAGTTTAGCAGTTATGTCATTCCGACCGAAGCGGAGGAATCTAAAAAGAAAGCCCCCTCGGCTATGCTCGGGGTGACAGCCTTGTCATTCCGACCGAAGCGGAGGAATCTAAAAAGAAAGACCCCTCGGCTACGCTCGGGGTGACAGCCTTGTCATTCCGACCGAAGCGGAGGAATCTAAAAAGAAAGACCCCTCGGCTATGCTCGGGGTGACAGCCTTGTCAATCCGACCGAAGCGGAGGAATCTTATCACTAATTTTTCGGAGGAATTATTTTGAAGTTAAAAAAGAAGCTGATTACTTTGATTGTGCTGACGCTTACGCTTTGCGTTATAGGGGCGGCGTTTGCCGCATGTTCGGGCACATGCAAAAGCGGCGAACACGTTTATTATTACGACTCGGCGGCGGGGGAAACCAAATGCTTAATTAACGACGATTCCGTTTTGCCTATTAAATTCGAGTTCGATTCCGCGCGGGCAACCGCCGTTGTAAGCGGAATTTCCGACAACTTTAACTTAACCGATATCGTTATTCCTTCGGCTGTGCAGAACGGCAAAACGGGTAAAATGTTTAAGGTTACGGGAATTGCGGCAGACGCATTTTCGGGTTGCGGCAGACTTGCAAGCATATCGTTTGAAGACCCGTTGCTTATAACCGAAATAAAAAGCGGCACGTTTGCAAACAGCGGCATTAAAAACTTTACCGTTCCGGAAAATGTGACAACGGTTTCCGATAACGCTTTTTACGGCTGTTCGTCGCTTACCGCCGTAACTTTTAACGGCAAGCTCACCGAAATCGGCAACCGCGCGTTCGAGGGGTGCTTTAACCTCGAATCGGTTAATATTCCCGCAAGCGTAACCGCTATCGGCATGAGCGCGTTTAAAGATTGTTCGGCACTTACGGCAGTAAATTTCGACGGCGGAATTTTGCTTAAAACGGTTGCGCAGTTTGCTTTTGCCGGTACGGCGATTGCCGAAATCGAAATCCCCGCGGGCGTTACCGCAATAAACAGCTCGGCGTTTAAGGGGTGCTCGGTGCTGGAAAGAATCACCGTTCCCGATTCGCTGTCGGCGCTCGGCTCGTATGCCTTCGACGGTTGCAACTCGCTAAACGTAATAGATTTCGGCGGCACGCTGAACGAATGGAACAACATGATAAACGACGCTACGCAATGGAACGGCAATCGTACCGTTACGGTAGAGGCGTCGGACGGCAACCGCGTTTACAAGGGCACGGTGTAAAAATTCCAACTGTTAAATCACGGCATATAATCGCTATATTAAATCAAACAACTAAAACAACAAAAAAAGAAACGGTTACGATTTGTAACCGTTTCTTTTTTGTTTTGTACTTTTTAAACTGCTTGTTGTGCTGCTTGTTGCTTGGCTTTTTCAAATTCCGCCAAAACGATACTGCGCAGATTCTCGCGAGTTTCGGTGTTTAAAGGATGTACAATATCTTTAAACTCGCCCGTAGGAGTTTTTTTGCTGGGCATTGCAATGAAATAGTCCTCTGCGCCTTCGATGATTTTCACGTCGTGGACTACAAAGCAATCGTCGATTGTTATCGACGCAACGCCTTTAAGCTTTCCTTCGTCGGACTTGACCAACCTGATGCGTACTTCTGTGATGTTCATTTACGTTTTCAACCCCTTGCTAAAAATATTTTTTTGCATTGATATTAGTATACACCATAATATTTATTTTGGCAATACTTTTTTGGGTTTTTTTAGCTAAAAATGAGAATTTTTTTGAAATATTAAGCTAATTATGATATGTTGCGCAGACAAAATCCGTAACAAGTTCGGGGCAACGCTCATACTTTGGAATATGAGGATTCATTTTATAGGGTGCGAAGGGGCAAGCATGAAAGCCCTTGGTAAAATCGCACGGGCAGACGGTTCGGTTGTTACGGGCAGCGACATTGCTTTAAACGGGCACAGCGAGCAAAACGTAGCGGGAGCCGACCTTGCGGTTTATTCTTCCGCGATACCCGATGACAACGCGGAGCTTACATATGCGCGCGAACACGGAATAAAAATCATGTCGCGCGCCGAATTTTTGGGGCAGATATGCCGCGGCTACAAAACCACGATTGCGGTTGCGGGCAGTCACGGCAAAACGACTTGCACTGCCATGCTCGGGTGTATTTTCGCGCCGCTTAACGCAACCGTTCATTTGGGCGGCGAATACAACGGCGAAAACGGACACGTGGGCGGCAAAAGATTTTTTATTACCGAGGCTTGCGAATACAAGCGGAACTTTTTGCATATCTTGCCGCAGATTTCGGTTGTGCTTAACGTGGAGCTTGACCACACCGACTATTACCGCGATTTGGACGACATTACAAATGCGTTCAATGTGTTTTCGCGCTCTGCGCCCCTCAGAATAGTGTGCGGCGACGATGAACGCAGTGCTCCGCTTCGCGACGGCAAGCACATAAGCTTCGGGCTTAACGAAAACAATGATTTTTTTGCGCGCGAAATTTCCGAGAGCCGCGACGGAGCTTCGTTTATCTTGGCGGGGAAAAGCGGCGACTACGGTAAAATAGAACTCAAAGTTCTCGGGCGGCATAACGTGTTTAATGCGGTTGCCGCGGCGGCGGCGGCAATAGGGGCGGGGGTGCAATTCGATTCGATAAAGCGCGGCTTAGAGAGCTTTACGGGGGTTAAGCGCAGGCTCGAATATCTCGGCAGACTCGGCGAGTGCTTTGTGTACACCGACTACGCGCACCACCCGCGCGAGATTGAAAGCATGTTGTCGTGCGTACGAGGCGCGGGTTTCAAGCGGATTGCGGTTGCGTTTCAGCCGCACACCTACACGCGCACGCAGTCGCTTTTGCACGGGTTTTCACAGGGTCTTTGCAAGGCGGACGATATTTTGATTGCCGAAGTGTATGCGGCGCGTGAAGAACCGATTGCGGGCGTAAGCGGCAATCTTCTTTGCAGAGCGATTATAGAAAGCGGGCACTCGGCGCGTTATTGCGGCACGTTTTTCGAACTTAACGAGCAGGCGGTGCGCCTTGCCGAAAAATGCGACGCGCTTATTTACTGCGGCGCGGGCGATATAGACGTTGCGGCAAGGACTCTTTTTTTATAAAAAATCCGTTACGGGCACGGCGTGTTCCGTAACGGCTGTTACTTTCGTATAGGTTGTTTTTAAAGCGGCAAAGCGGTTTCGTTGCCGTTTATAATCACGGTTTGGGAGGTTATGTTCGATTCGCGGCATAATTGCCGAAAATATTCGTAGTTGCGGAATAAGTCGGAAGGTTTGTGGGCGTCGGAAGAAAAACAGATTTTTTTGCCGCCGAGCGAAACATAAAGCTTTAAAACATCCCGACTCGGAATCGATTTATCGAGGGGCTTGATACAGCTTGTATTAAGCTCCAAAATTTTTCCGCCGTTTATTATTTTCGTTAGAATCTTTTTGATAATTTCGGGGCAGAGCTCCGATAAATTCATTTCGTAAGGGGCGTTTCGGGTGACGTATCCGAGGTGTCCCACCGCGTGGTAAGGGTAAGGAGCGTCGAGCGATTCGAGCACGGCGTTAAGATATTCTTCCGCCGCCGCGAGCGGCGTTGTATTTACGAAGAATTTTTTAAAGTAGCAGTCGATTCCGTTCACTTCATGCACCGAATTTATTACGTAATCGGGCGCGAATTTCGAAACGAGCTCTTTATTGAGCAGTTTGTTTTCGGCGGTGTAGCCTATCTCTAAGCCCGCCGACAGCGAAATTCTGTCTGCATATTTATTTTTAAGCATGTTCATATGCGCAAAATACTCGTTTAAGTCGCACATTTTAAACGACGGGTCAAAATACAGCAAATCGACGTGCTCGGTGAACGCAAGGTGCTTTGCGTTTGCCGCAATCGCCGCAAGTATATATTCTTCCGCATCTCCCGAGGCGTCGGGCGAAAAGCGCGTGTGCAGGTGATTATCGGCGGTCATGCGGCAACTCCTTTTTTCTGTTTATGAGGATAGTATAACACGGGCGTACGGAAAAGTCAAAAAATAGCGGTCGGTATAATGCGGTCGTTATATGCGATGCGTGCGAAAAAGTCGTAAAAAATCACAGCGGCGGCAGTCGAATAAAAAGAGTGCGCATATGTGCACACTATTTTTATTATGAAAAAGTGTATTGTTTTTGCGTTATCGTTGTTGCTTATTGCGTGCTTCGGGTTTACTTCCGCTCCGCAGATAAAGTGGGTAGACTTTAACGCAAGCGAGTGGGCGTTGCGCACGTGTCTTAAATACGAAAACGAGTTTTACGGCGGTGACAGCGGATATAATTTTTCCGACGCGGTGGCGTATCTTGCTTTTAAAAACGGCAATCGCTTTTCCGTTAAGACGGACAAAAAGAATATGGAGTCTCTTGTAAAAAGACTTAAAGACGGCGAAAAGTTTTACGACATATTTCCCAAAACCGAATATGCCGAGTATTTGAGTAGGTCGTACGGTGCGGTGCTTAAAAACACGGTGGGCGACTACGTTTGCGAAGAAACGGGCGAGAGTAAGCACGGGCTTCGTTGTTGTTTTCCGCTGTGCGCGGGGCATTGGTACAATCATTACGACGACTTCGGAAATTCGCGTAGCTTCGGATACAAGCGCAAGCACCTCGGACACGATATAATGGGCAGTGTGGGAACTCCCATTGCGGCTATCGAAGGCGGCACGGTTACCGAGTGCGGTTGGAACAGATACGGCGGTTGGCGTATAGGGATTCGCACTGCCGACACGTTACGGTATTATTATTACGCGCACCTGCGCAAAGACCGTCCGTTTGCCGAGGGCATGGAAGTGGGCAAGGTTGTAAAGGCGGGCGATATTATAGGCTACTTGGGCGTTACGGGGTATTCCGACAAAGAAAACGTAAACTTGAAGTCGTGCAGTCCGCACCTTCATTTGGGTTTACAGTTGATTTTTTCACCCGAACAGGAATCGGGCGCAAAGGAAATCTGGGTGGATTTGTACGCACTTACAAGATTTTTGGCAAGTTACCGCGTTACCGCAAACAAGTGCGAAAACGGCGAATACCTGCCGAGCGGCAGGCGGCTTTGGGTTTAGCCGTCCGTTAAAGGCAAGCGCCGTATTAAGCGCAACGAAGAAGGGTTGTGGGCGCGGCGGCTTGACATTACAAGCGGATTCGGGTTATACTTTTAAGTATGAAATTCTTACATTTATCCGATTTGCATTTGGGGAAACGCGTCAATGAATTCTCCATGGCGGACGACCAAAAGTATATACTTAAAAAGATTATAAAGGCAGTCGAATGCGAAAAGCCCGACGCCGTTTTGATTGCCGGCGACGTGTACGACAAATCCGTACCGTCGACCGAGGCGGTTGAAATGTTCGACGACTTTTTGTATGAGTTGTGTATGCTTAAAACAAAGACGTTTGTTATAAGCGGCAATCACGATTCGCCCGAGCGCATTGCCTTCGGCGGGCGCATTATAAAAGGCGCGGGCGTTTATCTTTCGCCCGTTTACGACGGAAGCGTTGCGCCCGTTACTCTTAACGACGAATACGGAGAAGTGAACATATACATGCTTCCGTTTATCAAACCTGCGCATGTGCGCAAGTTTTTCGGCGATTCGGAAATAAACTCGTACACCGATGCCGTGCGCGTTGCGGTTGAACATATGAACATAAACGCAAGCGCGCGTAACGTGCTTATAACGCATCAATTCGTGACGGGAGCAACGCGTTGCGAGTCGGAAGAACTAAACGTGGGCGGCGCGGACAACGTAGACGCAAGTGTGTTCGTTGGGTTCGATTACGTGGCGTTGGGGCATATCCACGGACCTCAGAACGCATGCGGCGAGCGTGTGCGCTACTGCGGTTCGCCCATTAAATACTCGTTTTCGGAAGCGAGTCACGTTAAGTCGATTACGGTTGCCGAGCTTAAAAACAGGGGCGAACTTACCGTAAAAACGATTCCGCTTACGCCGCTTAGGGATATGATTGAAATTCGCGGAACGTACAACGAGCTTATGAGCAAAAGCTTTTACGAAGGGCTTAATTACGACACCGATTACGTACATATCACTCTTACCGACGAGCAGGATATTCCCGACGCGGTAAACCGTTTGCGCACCGTTTACGGTAAACTCATGCGGCTCGATTACGACAACGCGCGCACGAGATTTTCGGGGGATATAGGCGCGGCGGATGTGGAAAAATCTCCGCTCGAGCTTATGGGCGATTTTTACGAGCTTCAAAACAATGCGCCCATGTCGGACGAACAGAGTAAACTGTGCGAAAAACTAATCGAGAAAATATGGGGTGAAAATCAATGAGACCGCTTAAACTCACCATGTCGGCGTTCGGACCTTACGCCGCAAAAACGGAGCTCGATTTGAGTAAGCTCGGAAGCTCGGGCATTTACCTTATAACGGGCGATACGGGTGCGGGCAAAACCACGATATTCGACGCTATTGCCTACGCTCTTTACGGAAGCGCGAGCGGCTCGGGACGCGATAAAGATATGTTGCGCTCGAAGTATGCAAAGGCGGATACTCCCACGTTTGTGGAACTCACGTTTTCATACGACGATAAAATATACACCGTGCGACGCAATCCCGATTACGAACGCCCGAGTATGCGCGGAGGCGGCACAACCACCGAAAAAGCCGACGCGGTACTTACTTATCCCGACGGCAGAGTTGTGAATAAGTATAAGGAAGTAAACGATGCCGTGCGCGAAATCGTGGGACTCGATTACAATCAGTTCAAGCAGATAGTCATGATTGCGCAGGGCGACTTTTTAAACCTGCTTTATTCTCCCACCGAGGAGCGGCAGAAGATATTCCGCAAGCTGTTCGATACGGAAAATTATCGCAAATTGCAAGACAATCTCAAAGAGGAATCAAACGCAGTCAAGCGAAAGCTTAACGATTTGCGGTTATCCGTAAATCAGTATATAAACGGAATTGCGTGTGACGAAAACAGCGAATATTATTATGCCGTTGCAAGCGCGAAGGAAGGAAATCTTCCCGTGGCGGAGCTTGCGGAAATTCTGAAAATACTCATAAAAAACGACCTTGCCGCAGAGGCAAAAGCGGATAAGGATATGCTTGCGCTCGATAAAGCGTTGCGGGAAAACGCCGCCGCAACCGAGAGTGCCAAGGGCGCGATTAAAGCCGCGGAAGAACTGAAAGACACGCGACGAAAGTTACAAGAGGAAAACGCTCGGCTCGGTGCGCTTAAAGAAAAACTCGAAACCGAAAGAAACAGAAAGGGCGAGCGCGAACAGGCGGATAAAGAGGCGGCGGTTATAGAAAGCGCGCTACCCGAGTACGACGAGCGGGACAACAAGCGCGTTCGTTACAAGGAATGCGAAAAATCGCTGAAAGAGAAAAATGTTTTGCTCGACGAGTGCAAAAAAAAGGAAAAGCTGTTGTCCGAGCATACGGCAGAACTTAAACGGGAACGCACCGCCCTTGACGACTGCGGAAAACTTATTGCGGAGTACCGAAGCGGACGGGATAAAGCGGAGCAGGAAGCGCGCGCAGTCGACGAGGCAAAAGAGGAATATTCCGAATTATGCGCGCTTGAACATAGGTGCAAAGATACCAAAGAGGTTTATTTGAAAGCGCGGAACGAGTTCGAAAACAAGAACCGCGGCTATGATATTCTGCACAGGGCGTATTTCGACGCGCAGGCGGGAGTACTTGCCGAGTCGCTGAAAGAGGGCGAGCCTTGCCCCGTTTGCGGCTCACGCGAGCACCCGAGACTTGCGACTCTGTGCGACGGAGCTCCCACGAAAGAGGTGCTCGACGCGGCAAAAGAGAGCGTTGAAAAAGCGAGAAAATTTGCGCAAGATTGCAGTGCGGCGGCTCAAAAAGCGGACGGCGAATACGGAGTAAAGCTGAAATCGGTGACGGACAAGCTTTGCAAAATCACCGGCAAAAACGAATTGTCGCAAGCGGCGGCAAAGCTTGACGAGTGCGCCGCAAAAGCCGTTGCCGAAGTTAAAAAGTTTTCGGATTCGATAGACGTTCAAAATAAACGGCAAGCGCGCAAAGAGGAACTTGACGGGCTTATTCCCGAATATGAAAAAAGCGAATCCGAAAACCGAGAGTGCGCGGCGGCCGTCGATAAAGAAATAGCGTCGCTTAAAGCGGAAATTCATGAACTTATGTTGCGTGGGCGAGAGCTTGGAGAAAAGCTGAAATTTCAAGACAAAGCCGCCGCCGCCGCAAAACTCGCCGAACTGAAAAATTCGAGCAAAGCGATTGAAATTTCGCTCGAAAAAGCCGAAAAGGAATATAACGATTGCGTAAATTCGGTAAGCGCGCTCGGCGCGAAAGCCGAACAGCTGAATAAAACCGCGAAAGGGGCGGGCAACATAGATATGAGCGCGCTCGGCGCGAAAGCCGAAAGCATGGCGCGCGCGAAAGCCGAGCTAAACGAAGAAATCAAGAAAATACATTCGCGCAGAACGGCGAACGAATCGGTATATAAAAACATAGCGGACGCGCAGAATGAATTTGCGAAAGCGGAAGAAAAGTACAACACTGTAAAATCGTTATCCGACACCGCCAACGGCGACATTAACGGCAAAGACAAAGTTATGCTCGAAACGTACGTGCAAACCACATATTTCGACAGAATAATTGCGCGCGCCAACATCAGATTTCTTATTATGTCGGGCGGGCAATACGAGCTTATTCGGCGCAAGGAAAATTCCGGCAGAAGTAAGAGCGGGCTCGAACTCGACGTTATAGACCATTATAACGGTTCGTATAGAAACGTCAAGTCGCTGTCGGGCGGCGAATCGTTTAAGGCGTCGCTGTCGCTTGCTCTCGGACTGAGCGACGAAATTCAGTCGGCGGCGGGCGGAATAAAACCCGACACGATGTTCGTAGACGAGGGGTTCGGCTCGCTCGACGAAGATTCGCTGAATAAGGCGATAGAAGCACTTGCGGCTCTCGGTAACGGCAACAAGTTGGTGGGAATAATTTCGCACGTTTCCGAGCTTAAACAGCGCATAGATAAGAAGATAAACGTAATAAAAGACAAAAGCGGCGGGTCGCGCGCCGAGATTGTAATTTAATTTAAATTTAATCTCCTATATATTGACGCATCGCAAATTAAGGTAGTAAAATAGTACGGTAAGCATAAAATAGTAAAAGGATAGGGAATTGACGTATGGCGAAACGCGTTGTGCAAAACGAGGCGGATAAAAAGAAACCCGTGAAAAAAAAGCGTCACGGATGCAGAAACTGCTTAATAAGTTTGCTTGTATTCGTTGTGGTAATTTGTGCGGGAGCTTATATCGCCGGCGATTATTTCAGCAAGAAATTTTTTAACATGAGTCTTTGGAACGTGTTCGGCGTTATGCACGATTTGCGTTCAGCCAATTCCAAAAAAATAGTTACAAACGGATATTCCGAAGGCGATTACAATTCGTTCGACACTCAGCTTAAAAATCAGCTGTTTTTAAACAGCGACGTCGATTTCGGCGCGGACGACCTTATAGCCGCGCTTTTGGAAGGTAACGGAGGCGAGAGCGAGGGAGACACGCTAAGCGTGCGCGGCGACTGTTTGTATCGCACCGCAGGCTTGCTTAACGCGGAGCTTAGCACAGATTCGCTTATAGACGTTATATCCGAATTATACGTAAAAGAAAACATTGACCTCAACAGACTTAACGCTTACGATATAAGCAAGCACGATTCCGATTACGTTCTTAAAATTTCCGATAAAATGCTTGCGGCGGCGATTAACAGAGAACTCGACACCGTGGGCGATTCGTTTACGCAGATTTCCGATATGCTCGGCAAGTTCGGAATAGAAAAACTGAGCGACATAGCAAAGTTCGAGCAGATGATATTCGGCGAAACGCAGGGTGTAAAAGACGACGTTTCGGCGAAAGTCAAAACCGTTACGGTAACCGTTTCCGTAAACGCGCGCAAGATTGCAAAGTCGTATATAAACGATTCGTTCGGAAAAACAAGTTTCGGAGCAAGCGCGCTCGGCGTTGCCGTGAACATGGTTCTTCCCAAGCGGTTTTACGTAACCGCCGTTATTCCCGTAGAGGAAAACGCGTCGATAGAGCATTATCTGTACATTAACGGTATGACGGCGTCGAAAATGGACCGCGCATATAAACTTATAAGCGGTATTACGGCGTTTACGGGCGACGAGATAAACGCGAAAGAAAAGATTTCGGAAACGGTAACGGGCGCGGTAGGCGGCGTTATAGGCACGGTAAACGGAATATTCCCGCTCGACTCGGCAAACGGCGGCGTTGTTAAGATGGACTTGTTCGAAACCGTTATCGATTTGGGCGGACTCAATAAGGACGAAAACTGCGAACTTAAACCCGAAGAAAAGCAAATTCATTCGTCCGACATAATACAGACTCTTGCCGGCATTGTGGTGAGCGAGGCGGACGACGCGATTAAACCCGAGTACGATTTTATGAATCAGTACTTGGAGGACGCGACTAACAAGGTTGTGTACTTTAAGACAAAACCCGTTACGGGATATACGCGCGTTGACTACGAACAGGAATTTATGAATGAGCTTGCCCGTAAGTATATGCTCGATTTGCGTCTTGACGACGGCGACCCTTCCAACGACGTGACGTTTAAGTACCTTATGGATTTATTCGGCATGAGCGGCGACGGCGGCGGAAACAGCGACGAGCTTATGGATATTTTCAATGCGAGCAATTTAAGCGAGCTTTTAAAGGAATCCGACCAACGCGTAAGGGTGAACAGCCGCATGCTCGGCGCGATTTTCGCATCGCAACTCGAATCTTTAACCGAAGGCAGTTTAAGCGAAATGCACCCCGAACTGTTATATGTGTTTACCGACGAAAAAGTTTCGTCCGTCGACGGCAAGGCGCACAACATTATGGAAGCGGCTTTGCGGGTTGAAATCACTTCTATGCTTCCCGAGGGAGGCGTGGGGTCGCTCGTGTCTAACCTTGTGGGCGAAAAGGTTGTTATAGCTTTCAGAATAGATATAACGATTGGCGGCGATTCGGAGTTCGAATATTTAAGCAGCGAAATTATGTACAACGGTTTAAGCAAGGAAAAGACCGACATAATTTTGAGCACCATAGGCAGTTTTACCGACAGTTTGGACGCGGGCACTTTGTTGGAGCAAATCGAACAACCCATGCGCGATATAATAAACTCTATGAACGACGTTTTGGGGATTAAAATAGAATCGTCGAAAATAGATTCCGATGCGACAAACTCTAATCTTCCGCCTGCATTGTTGTTACAGGACGTATTCCACACAATAAAAGATATGCTGTTTAAAGACGAGGAAGATATTTCCGCCGACGACGTTCGTGACGTACTCACCGCGATAGACGAAGTGAACGATGCGGAATTCGAGGAGAGCTATCTTGCGGGAACGGAAATAAGCACCGAGCAGGAGGGATACAAAAACTCGCTTTACAACATACTCGACGCTTATTATTTTAAAGATGCGGCGGCTCTCAGCGAAAAGACTTTCGACGAGCTGTTCGGCGACGGCGGCATGCTTACTTCATTCGATGCGTCATTGCTCGATTTCGACAGACTTTACCGCGACAATGCCGAAACGGAAGATTTAAAGCCTTTGTTTACAACCGGCGAGCTCGGCAGAGTTTTGCTCGACGAAATGGGGAAAGAAGGAAACGAATCGATATACGCCGACCTTATGGGCATAAAGGGGCTTAAAATAGAGGAGAGCGCGAGCGGCGAAAAACTGATAATAATAATCGAAATCAAAACCGACGCGCTTATGGGCGACGGCAACGGTTCGGAGGCGAATAAAAATTCCAATCTGATGCCCGCCGACGTGATATACCTTAAAGCATCGGTGAATTTGAACAGAATTTTCTATTACGACAAAACGGGAAGCGTGCCCGACGTATACGAAGAAGGCAACGCAAATATTCCCGCAGGCTTTACGCCGTATTACTACACCAAAATTATGATTAACCGCATGGACAACGCGCTGTTTGATAAAACCATGCAAATGATAAACGTGCTTAACGACGGAGCAACCGACGCACTCGATTTGGAACTCAGAGCGCACGACATAGGTTCGGCGGTATACGACAGCTTGAAATCGGTTAAAGACGTGATGGGCGGCAATTTGGCGTTTACAAGCAATGGCATGGTGCTCGGCTCGGTTTACGACTTTATAAACGCAAAGGTAATGCCCGATGGCTACAATGCTACCGCCGAGCAGATACGGGCGGCTTTGCAAGGTTTGGCGGCAATCGATTCGGAGAGTGCGAATAATTCGCGGTATAACTACGAAGTGCGCGATTTGATTGTAAATACAATCGAAATGGGCAATGCCGAAACCGACACGACCCATCTTACCGCCTCTATGGAAGATTCCGCGTTCGGCTACGGACTTGTGAACGGATTTACGGTAGGTGTTATTACTACTCCTGCTGTGATAGGCGGTGTAGAAGGTTTCGACCTTATGCAACTTAATATTTTAAGCGGCGACAATGCGCGTACGGTATCGCGCTTGCAATATCTGCAAGGATTTAACGGGGCGTCGAATCCCGTTATTACGGACGGAAGCAAAACATATATAGAGTTTACGTTTAAGGCGGATATGAAAAATCTGATAGCCGACGGCGGCGATTTCAATTCGGTATTGCCCGCAAATATTTACGTTACCGTTTTACTCGAATGCGTAACCGATGCGGTAGGCAAAGTGAGCTACAAAGAAGTTTATTACCGTATAAACAACATGACGCAAGACGCGCAGAACGTATTGCTTACGCTTGCGGGAATATCGGACGACGATATGACCAAACAGATAAAAGAATGTACCGACGCGCTTACCGACGGATACGGAACGGCTACGTTTACCGACGTAACGGGTTCGGGTACGGTATTCGGCAAGATTACGTTTACGCCGAAGGCGGCATAAAACGGAAGAAGCACGCGCGGTATGCGTAGGCGAAAGTAATTAAAAGATATGGTTGTAAAAAAAGTCGAGCTATACGATTACCGCAACTACGCTAATTTAAGCGTAGACTTTTGCGGCGGAATAAATATTCTTTGCGGCGACAACGCGCAAGGCAAAACGAATCTGTTAGAGGCGATTTACTTTTGCAGTGTGGGACGTTCGCCGAGAACTCCGCGCGACAAAGAACTTATAAAAAAGGGGAGCGAGCGGGGCAAGATTAAGCTTACGCAAGAGGACCGAGGCGGCGAGAATACCGTTGAAATTCTGCTCGATGTGCGCGAAAACAAGCGCGTTGCAATAAACGGTATGCCAATATCGCGCATGGGCGAGCTTATGGGCGCGTTTGCGGCGGTCTATTTTTCGCCCGACGAAATGCGCATAATAAAAGACGCCCCCGGCGACAGGCGGCGTTTTATGGATATTGCGCTGTGCCGCATGAGCAAAAGCTACTTTTATCTGCTCGGTCGGTACAACAAAATACTTTCTCAGCGCAACCGTTTGCTTAAAAGCGGTAAAGTTACCGACGACGTTTTGGACGTATGGGACTCGCAATTGGTGAGCGCGGGCGCGAAGATAGCGAAAACAAGGCGCGGATACGTTGAACGGCTGAGTAAATTTGCGAGCGAGGCGCACGAATATCTGTCGGACGGAAAAGAAAAACTTTATTTGGAGTACGAGGGGTTTGCGGGGAGCGAGCAAGAGGCGGCGGAAAGCTTTGCGTCGGAACTCATGCGCAACCGCGAACGCGACAAAATGCTGTGCTTTACTTCCGTGGGAATCCAAAAAGACGACATTGCCGTTAAAATCGGCGAAACCGACGTGCGCGCTTACGGTTCGCAGGGACAACAGCGCACCGCGGCTCTGAGTCTTAAATTATCCGAAATGGAACTGCACGGCGAACAGAGCGGAGAATATCCCGTACTGCTGCTCGACGACGTATTAAGCGAACTCGACCCGTACCGTCAGCGTAAACTGATAGAGCGGAGTCGCAAATATCAGACGGTTATTTCGTGCACGCATTTGCCTGCGGAAATAAGTTCGGCACTCGGCGATTACGCGCTTTACACCGTTAAGAGCGGGCAAGTGAGTAAAGAGTTATTTTAAACGGGCTTCGGCTTGTATATATCGTGATAAACAAAAATTCCCGCGCTCGGTTTGTGGCACGGGAATTGTTGTTATTTCATTTTTTCCACTTTGTCGGATATTTCGGCAATGCGTACGGCAAGGCTGTTCAGCGACTTTTGAATATCGCGCAGGTCGCGCATTACTTCCGCTTTTTCCGCGCTCATTACTGCGGGAGCAATCTGTTTTATCGGCGGAGACTGCTTTACGGGCGGAGTCTGTTTTGCTCCTGCGGGCGGTTTTGCCTGCGCCGATTGTTTTACGGGCGGCTCGCGCTTAACGGGTTCTGCTTTTGTGCGAGGGGGCGGAGTAACCGGCTTTACGGGTTGCTGAGCCCTTACCGCTTCGCGCGGTTTAACCGCCGCTACCGAAGAAGCTATTTCTTGTGCCGCCGCTCTGCTCTTATTTAATGCGGCGGCTTTTTGTGCGGGGTGCGTTTGCTTTGCGGTTTTTTCCTCTTGCAAATAGCTCAGGCACTTCATGAATAAATTAAAAAGAGGTTGCGATGCGTCGGCCGTAAACGCTTCCGATTCGGCGGCTAAAAGTTCGGCTTTACTTGCGGCGGCGTAATTGAGCATGAATCCGCGCATTAGGCAGAACTGCATAATAAACGCTCGGCGGGTAATTGCGTTTCCGTATGTAAAAGGCGATAATATTATGAGCTCGCGCATAAAGCAACTTAACTGTGCCGCAAAGTCGGCTTTCGTTATTTCGGGCGCGCCTGCGGTTTGTTGCATTTTACCGAGCGCGCTTTTAAGCGAGCCGCGAAGAAGTTTGGGTGCGGTGCAGCTTCCGCCCGTTACGGTAAGGTCGCCCACGCGAATTTCGCCGCACTTTAATTTAGGCTCGTAAAGCATTTTGTGCAGTTTTAAAAACTCGTCCGAATCGAATTCGGAATTGCGGGAATCGGTGTAAATCACAAGTTTGGCAAACAGCGTGTTTTTACCGCACTTGGCTAAAAAAGCCGACTTATCGGTAAGCCCGCTTTTGTACGATATAGCCGCTTCCGTCATGCTTTTGTTCGGTGTGACGCTCTCGGTTGCCGCATTTGCCGCTATGCTTAATACCGCTGTTTTGTAGTCGTATTCCTGCATACGGTTATATTATAGCAAACGGATTGAGATATGTCAAGACGCGAGAATCGCAGTCGATAAATCTTATTCTTAAAAATTCCCTTCATGATTGCGGGGGAATGCAAGGGGGCGTGGAATAAAAAAACTCTTGAAAAAATTTCGGTTACGTATTATACCTTTCATTTAAGGTAGGAATATTCTTACTTTTCCTACCATGCTGAAAACTCAAAGGAGGATTAAATATGGATAAAGTTCCCGAGGGAAAATTTATGGCTACGGTTAAAATAGGGGCAAAGGGGCAAATTGTTATTCCCAAAGAAGTGCGGGATATGTTCGATTTGACCGAGGGAGTCGGCTTGCTTATAATGGCGGACAAAAATCAAGGAATAGCTATTCAGCCTATGTCGTACGCCGAGGCGTTTATAGACGCGATAATGAAGGTAAAGGACAAATGAACGCGCTGGAAGTAAAAAACATAAGCAAAAGCTACGGAAGATTTACGCTTAAATGCGCTGATTTTACTGTGGGCGAAGGGCGCGTAGCCGGGTTGATAGGGGCAAACGGTGCGGGCAAAACCACTATTATAAAGTCTATTCTCAATATAATTCCGCATGACGGCGATGCGGAAATTTTCGGAATATCCGTTAAAGAAAACGAAATCGCGGCAAAAAAACTCTGCGGTTATGCGGGCGGAGGATTCAGGTTTTACGGAGAACGACGCTTAAAACAAATAGCTTATGCGATGCGCGGTTTTTACGGCGATTTCGGTTCGGATAAATTCCGCGAGTACATGGACAGATTCGGTTTGGACGAAAATAAGCGCGTTAAAGAGCTGTCCGACGGCATGAAGATGAAATTTTCGGTTGCGCTTGCGCTTTCGCACGGGGCAAAGCTTTTGATTTTGGACGAGCCTACAAGAGGGCTCGACCCTCTCTCGCGCGAGGAGTTTTGCGACACCGTGTCGGAGCTTGTAAAACACGACGCCGTGTCGGTGCTTTTTTCCACTCATGTCACGAGCGACCTAAGCCGCATTGCCGACGACGTTATAATGCTGTCCGGCGGGGAAGTGTTGCTTTGTTTCCTTTAAGCGCGCAAACGAACATGTCGGGAAGTGCGGCAAACCTTGCGTTTTTGGGCAACTGTTTTATTGTTGCCGCGGCTTTTAATATTGTGTTTTATCCGCTGTATTTCAAAAATCCGTCGAAGACGGGCGTTCCGTTTTTGATTGCGGGTGCGGTGCAGTTTTCGGTAATTGCGGTTACGGTAATTTTGAGATTTGCCGTACCCGTGTTTGCGAACGAAATTTATGCGGCGGGCGGAAATTCAGGTTTGCAGGCAATCGTATTTTGCATAGGGATTGCGTTATATACGGGACTGACCGCCGCGTCGTTTATGATTTAGTGTAAAAGATTTAAAGAGGTGAATTTGTAACATATTTCACCCTCTTTTAATTTTCCCCCGCCCCTAAGGGGCAGGGGATTTTTAATGATAAGATTTCTCGGCTACGCTCGAAATGACAGTGCGTTCTATAAGATTTCTCGACTACGCTCGAAATGACAGTGCGTTCTATAAGATTTCTCGGCTACGCTCGAAATGACAGTGCGTTCTATAAGATTTCTCGACTACGCTCGAAATGACAGTGCGTTCTATAAGATTTCTCGGCTACGCTCGAAATGACAATGTTCACTCGAAATGACAGTGCGCAAAAAGCGCGCGTATTCGCAGTAGTAAAAGTGTAACGGTTTTAAACGCTCCGTCATATATAAGTAAATACAAAACATTGCGCCAAAGACTTGAAAAAAATCGGCGTATGGAGTAAAATATATATGACAGGTTATCTCAGTAACGCACCTTTGGGAAGATGTTGCACTTTTTTAACGGGCGGGCGCGCAAGACGGCTTGCGTTTTGCTACAACATATCGGAGCTTGCCGAAGCCGCCGCAGGCGGCGCATTGGTGCTCGGGCGCGGAAGCAACATACTTTTGGGCGATGCGGGTTACGACGGCGACGTTGTAATTAACCGCTCGGGCAGACGCTCGTTTACCCCCGACACTTGCGAATGCGACAGCGGGGTGCTTTTGTCGGCACTTGCGCGCGAATATATGCAACTCGGGAGGCATGGGCTCGAATGGGCGTACGGACTGCCGGGAACGGTAGGCGGCGCGATTGTAGGCAATGCGGGCGCGTTCGGCGGAAGTATTGCGGATTCGGTGGTTTCGGTTACTGTGCTCAGCGGCGGCAAGATTAAAACGCTCGGCGTGCGTGAGTGCGGATTCGGCTATCGCCACAGCGACATTAAAGGGACGGTGCTGAGCGTTATACTTAAAGCCGATGCTGGCGACCGAGAAAGCGTTAAGCTTGCGTCAGAGCAAAACATACTTAGGCGCAGAGAATTACAGCCGCTCGGCGCAAGCGCGGGCAGTGTATTTAAAAAAACCGAAATGGGTTCTGCGGGCGAGCTTATAGAGAAAGCGGGCATAAAAGGGCTCGGCGCGGGCGGCGCGCAAATATCCGATAAACACGCCAACTTTATTGTGAACAGAGGCGGCGCGCTAAGCGGAGATATTCTGCAACTTATAAATACGGCGCAGGCGGCGGTGTTCGACAAGTTCGGAATCGAATTGAAGCGCGAAATCAAATTATACGGAGATTTTTATTAAATGGCTTTTTTGGGCGATTATCACACTCATACCGTATTCAGCCACGGCAAGGGCAGTATAGAGGACAGCGCGTTTAAAGCCGCGCGTACGGGTTTGCGTGAAATCGCCGTAACCGACCACGGATTCAACCACATGACCTTCGGGGTGCGCAGACGCGAAATTCCGTTTATGCGCGCGCAGATAAACGAATGTGCGGTTAAGTATCCGAGCGTAAAAGTTTATCTCGGGGTGGAAGCCAACATATTAAATTCAAAGGGGAAAATAGACGTGCGCGAATCGGACAAGCCCAATCTCGATATTATCGTGTGCGGATATCATAAGCTTGTGCACGGTTCGCAATTTTCGTATTTTTGGAGCAACAACCTCGGGCTCGGCAGTGCCAAAACGATTGCAAGGAATACCGACGCATATGTCAACGCCGTTATGAATAACAAGATAGATATTTTGTCGCATCCCGGAAATTGCTGTAAGTGCGATATACGCGAGGTGGCGCGTGCATGCAAACACTTCAAAACGTATTTCGAACTTAACGGCAAGCGCATATATCTGACCGATTCCGAGCTTGAAACCGCCGCCTCGGAAGGGTGCGAATTTATATGCGACAGCGACGCGCACCGCGCGGGGCGCGTAGGGGATTTTTCGGTTGCGCTTGCTCGTATCGAGCGCGTGAAAATTCCGTTCGGGCAGATTGCGAATTTCGATAGGCTTCCCGTTTTCGTAAACGTGAAAAGAGGCGGGGCGGCAGATGAGTAAAGACCGCGCCAAAGACATATGCAGACACAGCAAAGAGGAAATCGCTTTAAAACCGCTGTTTTCACATAAAGACAAGCTTGCTTTTTTGTCGGCTCTTATAATTTCGTCGGGGTCGCTCGTGATACACGGCGAAAGCGTTGCGGTTACTCTTTCGACCGCAAACGACAATCTCTCGGACGCCGTAAAAAGACTTGCGGAAGAACTTACGGGCAAGGAGTGCCTGTGCGATAAGAAGAACAAGCGCAACGAGATTGTAATAGGCAACGCGATTAAGCTTTTGTGTCAGTGCGGAATACTCGAAGTCGAAGACGGCGTTTCCGTTTGCGAACATATACCCGAAAAGTTCACCGAGGAGCAGAGTGCGGCGGCATATGTGCGCGGCGCGTATTTGGGGGCGGGCAGTTTTACGGCAAGCAAATACCATTTGGAATTTTCGTTCGGGCGCAAGAGCATAGCCGAGGATTTTGCGGCGTTACTCGGAAAGTTCGGAATTTCGGCAAAGTTTGCCGTGCGCAATACTCGCGCGGTTGTGTATGCCAAAGACAGCGAATCGATAAGCGACTGCTTGGCTCTTATGGGTGCGGCAAAGGCGGTACTCGAATTTAATTCGATTATAGCCGAGCGGCAGATGAACGAACATCTTAACCGACAGCAAAACTGCGATATGTATAATATCGACCGGCAAATCGAGACGGGACTTACACAGTGCGCGTATATAAAAGAGCTCGATTTAAACGAGCTTTCGCCGTCGCTCAAATCCGCCGCCATGCTCAGGTTGGAGTACCCCGATTACAGCTACGAACAGCTTTCCGCCATGCTCGGCATATCGAAAAGCGGGCTTAAAAACCGTTTCAGGCGGCTTAAAGAGCTGTATGATAAAAAGTGCGGAAACAGAACTTAACGCGCGGCAGAGTGCGTAAAATCGCCGAATAAAAGAAAAAACGCCGCATTGCGGTATAGCAAAATAAAAAGGAAACGGCTCGCAAGCGGGACGGTAAGGAGGATTCGAAATGGTATTCAAGGAAGCAACGGTGCGCAAGTTATATTTGCACACGGACGCTCAGAGGTTGGTTGCGCGGTGCATGCGCTTTGACAGCGAAATAACTTTGGAGATGGGCACAAAAAAGATAAACGCAAAAAGTCTTATGGGCGTTATAAGCATGCAACTTAAAAAGGGCGACTGCGTAACCGTTATAGCAAAGGGCGACGACCAAGAGGAAGCGCTCGGAGAAACGGTTAAAGTTTTATCGTCTACCTGAGTTTAACTCGGTTTGCGGAACCGAGAGCGGGTTATTCGAAAAGTCGGCAATAAATTTAAAGGTGCGTAAATGGAAGAAAGTAACAACACACAAAAAGAATTTGTGCATTTGCACGTTCACACGGAGTACAGTTTGCTCGACGGCGCAACGCGCATAGGCAAGCTGTTTTCGGCATGCGGCGATATGAACATGCCTGCGGTTGCGATAACCGACCACGGCAACATGTACGGAGTACTCGAATTTGTAAAAGCGGCGGTAAGGTACACCGACCCCAAAGCGGATTTTTACGAGTTCATGAAAGAAAAGCGACCTTATAAGGTTAAGCCGATAATAGGGTGCGAGCTTTACATGTGCGAAGACATGAACGTAAAGACTACTTCCGGCGGCAAGATGCCGAAGTACAACCACCTTATTTTGCTTGCCAAAAACGAGGAAGGATACCGTAACCTTGTTAAGCTTGTGTCGCGCTCGTACACCGAGGGACTTTACTATAAGCCGAGAATAGATATGCCGCTACTTAGGCAATACACAAAAGGGCTTATATGTCTTTCCGCATGTATAGCAGGCGTTATTCCGCAGGCGATACTTGCGGGCGATATGCAAAAAGCCGACTCTTACGTAAAAGAATTCAAGAGTCTTTTCGGCGAAGATTTTTACGTTGAAATTCAGGACCATAACATAAAAGACCAAAAGGTTGTTCTGCCGCATTTGATAAAACTTGCGCGCGACAACGGCGTAAAAATTGTTGCGACAAACGACGTGCACTACCTCAAAAAAGAAGATGCCGCAATGCAAAAAGTGTTGCAGTGCATATCGTTTAGAACAACCATGGTTTACAACGAGGACGAGGTTAAAAAGAACGACAATTCCGTGTCCGACGAGGAAATCAACGACGACGGATATTTCCCCACAAAGGAATTTTACCTTAAAAGTTACGACGAAATGCTGTCGCTTTTCCCGTCGCTTCCCGAGAGTTTGAGCGTAACGCGCGAAATAGCCGACAAATGCGACGGCTGTTACTATTTCCGCAAAGAGCCGCTTTTGCCGTCGTTTTACCCCGAAGACGGAAGCGAGCCTTACGAATATCTGCGCAAACTGACTTTCGACGGACTCAAAGCGAAGTACGGCGAAATTACCGAGGAGATAGAAAAACGTGCCGAGTACGAGCTCGGAGTAATACATAAGCTCGGGTTTGTGGACTACTTTTTGATTGTGTGGGATTTTATCCATTGGTCGGAAACGCACGACGTTCCGGTAGGACCGGGGCGCGGAAGCGGCGCGGGCAGTATAGTTGCGTACGCAATAGGAATAACAAAGGTCAATCCTCTTAAATATCAGCTGTTTTTCGAAAGATTCCTTAACGCCGAGCGCGTAAGCAATCCCGACTTCGACATAGACTTTTGCGTTGACAAGCGCGAGCGCGTTATTCAGTACGTAACCGAAAAATACGGTGCGCCCAACGTGTCGCAGATTGTCACATTCGGCACAATGGCTGCAAAAGCGGCGGTTAAAGACGTGGGGCGCGTTTACAACTATCCGTATTCGGAAGTGGAAAAAATAACCAAGCTTATTCCCGCAATGATGGGCAAAAAGCATTTGCCGCATATTCTCGGACTTCAAAAGTGGAAGGATAACGAGCCGAGCCCCGTAATAGGGGAGCTTAAAGAGCTTTACGAAAACAACGAAATGGCGCACATTATTTTGGATATGGCAATGAAAATCGAGGGTATGCCGCGTCAGACGGGCATGCACGCGGCGGGCGTTATAATATGCCGCGACCCCATATCCGACCACGTTCCCATGGCGAAAAACGGCGACGGAATCATTACCACCGAATTTAACATGATAGAGTGCGAAGAACTCGGACTTCTGAAAATGGACTTTTTGGGGCTGCGCACTCTTACCGACATTAAAAAAGCCGTTGATATAATTAAGGTAACAAAGGGAGTCGAGCTTGACTTTTACAACATGGACTACGACGACCCAAATGTGTTTAAGCTTATAGGCGACGGCGATACGCACGCGGTGTTTCAGCTCGAATCGGAAGGCATTAAGAAGTTCATGCGCGACTTAAAGCCGAGCAGTTTGGAAGATATTATAGCGGGAATATCGCTGTACCGCCCCGGTCCCATGGACAAAATAGGCGACTACGTATTCAACAAAAAGAACCCCGACAAGATTAAGTACGACCACCCGCTTTGTAAACCGATACTCGAAGTAAGTTACGGAATAATGGTTTATCAGGAACAGGTTATGCAACTTGTGCAGGCTCTCGGCGGCTATACGCTCGGACGGGCAGATAACGTAAGGCGCATGATGAGCAAGAAGAAAGTGGACGCCATGGAAAAGGAACGCGAAGTGTTTTTGCACGGAACGGTGGACCACGGACGAGAAATTCCCGGTTGTATTAAAAACGGCGTAAGCGCGGAAGTCGCAAACAAAATTTACGACGACATGATTGCGTTTGCCTCGTATGCGTTCAACAAAAGTCATGCCGCGGCGTATGCGTACATTACGTATCAGACGGCTTATCTCAAATGCTATTATCCCGTAGAATATATTACCGCCGTTCTTAATAACCGAATAACGAGTATAGACGAGATAACCAACTATTTAACGTATTTGAAAGAGCGCAATGTAACGGTTTTGCCGCCCTCTATAAACAAATCGTTTGCGGAGTTCACGGTTGAGGACGGCGCGGTGCGTATAGGTCTTGCCGCCGTTAAAAACGTAGGCAGAAGCGTAATAGAGGAAATAGTCGCCGAGCGCGAAAAGGGCGGTGACTTTACCGACTTTGTGCACTTTGTAAAGCGCACCGAGGACGCTCAGCTTAATAAACGCAGTTTGGAGAGTCTTATTTATGCGGGCGCATTCGATTGCCTCGGCAAAACGCGCAGTCAGTATATTGCGGTTTACGAAAGCGTTATCGACCGCGTAAATAAAGACCGAGCGGCAAGGCTCAAAGGGCAGTTCTCGTTTTTCGATATGAACGACGACTGCGAAAAACTCGATTCGTTCGAGTACCCAGAAATGCGCGAGTACCCCATAAGCGTAAAGCTTGCCAAAGAAAAGGAAGTTGCGGGCGTTTATCTTACGGGACACCCGTTAGAGGAATTTACGGGGCATCTTAAAAAGTATAAGTACAATTCGTCTACTCTTAAACCCTCTTACGGAGTTTCAAGCGAGGAAGACGACGGCAAGAGCGGCGACGGGGAAGAACACTATTCTATTCCCGACGACACCCCCGTTCAGCTTGGCGGCATGCTGATAGTCGCCGAAAAGAAGATTACCAAAACGGGCAAAGAACTCGGCATAGGAAAGCTCGAAGACTTGTACGGCACGGTTGAACTTATGCTTACCGGCTATACGTACAAAAAATACAAAAACGTGTTTGTTAAAGATAACATGGTGACTATCGGCGGCAAAGTTAAAAACCGCGAAGATTCCGTTACCGTGTGGGTGGACTCAATCGAACCGTGGCGCGACGTAAAACCCGAAACTCCGCCCAAAATGATATGCTTTTATTTGTCGTTCGATAATTCCGACCCGTCGGTTATGGATAATTTGCAAGATATTCTTGCGGCTTATCCGGGGCGCGACGAAACGTACTGCAAAAATCTCGACGACGGCAAGCTTTATCCGCTCGGAATAAACGTAAGCGTAAGCGACAGCCTTATAAACGAAGCAAAAGGATTGCTCGGTTCCGACGGCGTTAAAGTGGCAACGCGCAATTCTGACTGAGCGAATATGCGTATAAACGGCTCGGCGCTATGGTATTTCGGGACATGACGGCAGTACACGTGTACCGTGCGGCGCGTGTAAATTCGTTGCATAATTTGACGTTTTACAAGCATAAAAATCATATTGAAACAGTTGTAATTATAAAAATTATTTGATAAAATAATATACAAAGCAAAACAATATAAATGCAGATAAATTATACAATGCGTCTGCGGCTTTGCGGAGATTGGTATATTTAACAAGACTTATAAATTTTGCGGAGGGGTTTTATGAAAAAAATCGCGGTGCTTACGTCGGGCGGAGATGCGCCCGGAATGAACGCGGCTATTCGCGCGGTTGTGCGTTACGCCATATTCGCGGGAATGGAAGTTTGCGGAGTCGAGCAGGGCTACGCCGGCTTGCTCGAAGGAAAATTTATCGATATGAATATGCGCAGTGTTTCGGATATTATCCAACGCGGCGGCACGATACTGCGCACTGCCCGCTGTAAAGAGATGATGACAAAAGAGGGGCAGCTCAAAGCGGTAGAATCGCTTGAACGCGCGGGAGTAGAGGGGCTTATCGTTATAGGCGGCGACGGTTCGTTTATGGGTGCGAAAGCTATCAGCGAACTCGGATTTCCCTCGATAGGGATTCCCGGAACAATCGATAACGACCTTGCTTACACCGATTATACGCTCGGATTCGATACGGCGTGCAATACCATTTTGGATGCTATAAACAAAATACGCGACACAATGAGCAGTCACGACCGAGTTTCGATAGTCGAGGTTATGGGACGCAACTGCGGCGACCTTGCGCTTTATGCGGGGTTGGGCGGCGGCGCGGAAGTAATAATCGTGCCCGAGCATAAGATAGACATTGTGCGCATTTGCGAAAGATTGGAGGCGAGCAAACAGCGCGGCAAACACAGCGGAATAGTGGTGCTTGCCGAGGGGGCGGGCAAAGCCGACGATTTGTCGAAGATGATTTCGGAACGCACCGGACTTAGCATAAGAAGTACCGTGCTCGGGCATTTGCAACGCGGCGGAAGTCCGAGCATGAAAGACCGCTATTTGGGCACTACAATGGGAGTGTATGCGGTGCAACTGCTCGAAAAAGGAATAGGCAACCGAGTTGTGGGCATAAGGAACAACAAGCTTTACGACGAGGATATAATCACCGCATGCGGCATGAAAAAGAAATTCAATCTCGATTTGTACAACATGGCAAGCGTTGTGGCGAGATAATTTATTTGCTACGATTAAAATACGATTTAAAAAAACTTAAAACAAAAACACGTTGCTTACGGGCGGCGTGTTTTTATAAATTTACGCCGCAAATTATTCGTCATACTTGACACCTTAATTATTGTGTGATAATATGTAGATATGATAAAGTTGGTAGGCAAAATAGGGTCGATGGCTCTTGTGGACAGCGCGCACCATACGATAGATTACAACAAATTCGCACGTCTTTCGCGGCAACTTAAACCGGGTATGGTTTGGGTTAGCAGCGGTGCTACCGAAATCGGGCGGCTCGATTATATTCAGCGGTCGGGCGGTGAGCTTTCTGGCGGTGCGGACGAGGATAAAATGGATTATGCGTCGCAAGGACAGGCGATTCTTATGCAAACTTACCGAAACTTTATAGACGCGCGTTATTCGGTGCGTCAGGTGCTTGTTGAGCACAGTCACTTTAACGACTCGGTGAAGCGCGAGAGCATTAAAAACATGCTTATGCGCGCACCCATGCAGAATGCGATTCCGATAATAAACTACAACGACGCCGTATCTTGCGAGGAAAACCGCAAAATGGAGATAAGGCAATTACAGCGCGAACGCAGTACCGTGTACGAGCTTGTGGATAACGACGAAACCGCGGCGCAGATTGCCTGCCTGGTAAATGCCGAAACGCTCCTTATTTTTTCCACTTTAAGCGGCGTTTACGAAGATATAAAAAAGCCCGAAACTCTCATAAGCGAAATTTGCGCGCCTACGGCGGCGGAAGTAATAAGTAAAATCGACAAGATAAAGCTTTTGTGCAAGGGGGCTTCCCGCGCGGGCGCAAACGGGGCAAAGGCAAAACTCGAATACATAAAGCCGTGTATAGAGGCGGGCGTTAAGGTGATTATTTCTTCCGCCGACTACGACATCGACGAGGTTGTTTCGGGCAAAGCTCCCGCAACGAGAATTTTTGTCGCAAATCGATAAAATCAAAAACAATATACTATATCAAAGGCAAAACATAACCATGGTCAGCAAGAAACAAATGCAAAACGCCCAAGACGAGCGCGAGCTTGCCAAAGGTGAGAAGATGTCCGCAAAAAAAATCATTTTGCTTATACTCGGCGTACTCGGCGCGGGCATGGTAAGGGCAATAGCGGTTTACATATTCATAGTGCCGAACGAGTTTGCTCCGGGCGGAATTACGGGTATTGCGTCGATGCTTTCAAACAAGCTTCCCGGTAATCCGAATGCGGGTTACTTCCTGTTTGCTATAAATATTCCGCTTATAATAATCGCGTTCATATTTTTGGGCAAGAGGTTCGGAATAATTTCGAGCGGCGCAATTATTCTCTCGACGTGTTTTATGCTTTTGTTCGAGCATATTCCCGGATTCGAAAACATTGTGTGCAAGGCGGCAGACCCCAACGGTGCCGACCGCGTTTTATACGCGCTTGCGGGCGGCATTATAGGCGGCGTGGGAATCGCTCTTATGCTTAAACTCGGCGGCAGTAACGGCGGCACCGATATTATCGCAACAATCGTTCAGAAAAAGTATTCGGCTACAAACGTGGCATGGTTTATATTTATTCTCGACAGTTCGGTTGTAATAGTTTCGTTCTTCGTTTACGATTTCTCGATTGTGCCCGTGCTTCTCTCGTTTGTTGAAATGTTCGCGTCGGGCAAGGTTACCGAAACGATTCTGCAAGGCTTTAAGTCGGCGCTGAAATTCGAAATAATAACTTCTCATGCCGAGGAAATTTCACGCGAGATTATAGAAAAATTGCACCGAGGCGTAACCGCCACAAGTGCAAAGGGTATGTATACGGGTGCGGAACGCACCAAACTTGTTTGCATACTGCGCAAGCGTCAACTTTCGCAACTGCGCGAAATTCTGAAAAAATATCCCGATACGTTTGCATACGTAAGCGGCACAAGCGAAGTAGTGGGTAAAGGATTCACGAATCAGTAGCTTAATGAGATTTCGGTTCGGTTTTTTCCGTTTCGGATTCGTCGGTTTTGGTTTCGGTTTTATTATCGTCGGATTCGTCGGTTAATTCGCATTGCGCGGAAACGGGAGTCGATTTCGGCACGGCGTCTTTTGCTTTTGCAAATGGAATAATGTTAAATTTGTAAATAAGCAAGGCGAGCGCGACCGCAACCGAAAACAAGAGTATAACCTGAAATTGGCTGGGGGATAATCCGGGGATAAACTGTCCGCGGTCGTCGTCGCGTATGAACTCTATCAAAAAGCGGAATACCGCGTATGCCATTCCGTAAAGCGGAAGCAGTATTTTGTAGCGGTTGTATTTAAAGAGTAATACCATCATAAGCGCAAACAGCACCGCCAAAAATATAACTTCGTAAAGCTGGGTGGGGTGTACCTTTGTATCGGTTGTAACGAATTTTATTCCTATAAAGCTGTCGGTGGGTTTGCCGTAGCAGCAACCTGCGCAAAAACAGCCTATGCGCCCGAACATATGCCCGAGCACCAAGCAAGGAGCGGCATAAGACGCGCACTCGAAAAAGTTGCGTTTTACTTTGCCCTTTGCGAAAATGAGCGTGCCTATTACGTATACGAGCACTCCGGTTATAAGTCCGCCCATAAACGTGAGTCCGGAGTACCCGAATGTTACTTTATTGCCATTTGCGGCGGCTTCAATCATATCGTAAACCGACTGAAAGAGTGCCGCGCCCCCGATTCCGAGAGCGATGCTTATTATTGCCAAAAGCGAGTAGAACGTGTATGTTTTGTCGTCTACCTTTTTTTTGGTGCATATTATTCTGAATGTTAAAACGGCGGCAAGCAGTCCTACGGCAAGCATAACTCCGTACATGGGTAGAGCTTCTACGCCGAACAGATATTCGTACATATTTAAATAATACCATAATATAGGCGCGTTGTCAACAGTCGCAAAATGTTTGACGGAAAACGCCGAAAATATTATACTTACAATACCGTACCGAAATACGTTGTAGGTGCGGAGTGTTTTGACTTTTGCGAGGATTTTAAGCGAATGACGAAAAAAACGAAAATAGCCGTAATAGACTACGGCGCGGGAAACCTTTACTCGGTGGAAGGCGGACTTAAAAGAGCGGGCGCGGAGGTTGCGGTTATAAACAATCCCGCCGCGATAGGCGAGTACCGCGGCATTGTTCTGCCCGGTGTCGGCGCATTCGGCTACGCCGCGGATATGCTGAAAAAATCGGGTTTTTTCGACGCCGTGAAAACGGCTGTTTCGGCAAATATACCTCTGCTCGGCATATGCCTAGGCATGCAGTTGATGTTCGAATCGAGCGAAGAAAGCGCGGGGGTTCAAGGACTTAGCCTTTTAAAGGGTGAAGTTACGCGCCTTAAAGCCGGAAAGCTCAAAATTCCGCACATGGGTTGGACTCGGCTCGGCGGGTGTAAGGGGCGTTTGCTCGACGGAGTTTCGGACGGCGAATTTGCATACTTTGTTCATTCGTTCGGCGTGCACTCGTGCGAATGCAATTCGGCTACTGCCGAGTACGGCGAGCCGTTTACTGCGGCGGCGGAGTGCGGCAACGTGTTCGCAACTCAGTTTCACCCCGAAAAAAGCTCGGAAACGGGGCATAAAATACTTTGCAATTTCGTATCAATCTGCGGGGAGGAAAGTTTGTAATGACGGCAAAAAGAATAATACCGTGCTTGGACGTTAAAGACGGCAGAGTCGTAAAAGGCGTAAACTTTGTGAATCTTACCGACGCCGGCGACCCCGTTGAAACCGCCGTTGCCTACGAAAAAGCGGGTGCGGACGAAATAGTGTTTTTAGATATAACGGCATCGGTGCGAGGCGCGGAAACCGTTGCCGAAACGGTAATGCGCGTAGCCGAGCGTCTTGCGGTGCCGCTCAGCGTGGGCGGGGGAATACGCACCGCCTCCGACGCAACCGCAATATTGAGAGCGGGTGCGGATAAGGTTAGCATAAACACCGCCGCGATACACAGTCCCGACCTTATAAACACTCTTGCGGACAAGTTCGGCAGTCAGTGTGTTGTGGTGGCAATAGACGCCGCAAAAGAGGGCGACGGATACCGCGTGTATTCTAAGGGGGGCAAGGCGAGAGAAGACCTTGACGCGCTCGAATGGGCGTTTGAGGCGCAAAAGAGGGGCGCAGGAGAGATTCTGCTTACGAGTATTGACCGCGACGGCACGAATAAAGGCTTTGAATGCGAACTTACAAAGCTTGTTTCCGACAGCCTGAATATCCCCGTTATAGCGAGCGGCGGAGCGGGTGAAATGAGCCACTTTGCCGATGCGTTTGAAATTGCTCACGCCGATGCGGCGCTTGCGGCTTCGGTTTTTCATTTCGGAAAAATTCACATTGCGGAGTTGAAAAAATATCTTGACGGACGCGGAGTGTTTGTAAGAATATAAGCGTTTTGCGGCGGAGCATGACTCACGCTGTTTCGGACGGCGTTTGTAGCGCAGACGCTGCTTGTAAAGGCAATAAAAAACCGCGTTATTAACGCGGTTTAATTTTTGATTTTTCGCTTTCGAGGGCGGAAAAATTATTCAATCATTTTCTTTATAAGTTCGAAACCGTATTTAACGGCGTTGCCCGTTTCGGCGGCGGTTTTCTCGGTAAGCGAGCTTACACCCTTGTGGGTTTTGCCGTGGCTGTACAACAGATAGGGGACGGGTTCGCCCGTATGGGTTTTTAATGTGTATGGTGTGGCGTGGTCGGGGAGTATAAGTATTTTGAAATCTTCGCCGCTTTCGCATAACGCTTTGTATACGGGCGATACAATCTTTTCGTCAATCAGCTCTATCGCGCGGATTTTGCCCGCTTTGTCGCCTTGATGTCCGCATTCGTCGGGAGCTTCGAGATGTATATAAACGTAGTCGTGAGTTTTCAGAGCGTTTATAGCCGCGTCCGCTTTACCCTTGAAATTCGTGTGAATATTTCCTGTTGCTCCGTCTACGTCTATGCTTGTAAGCCCCGCGCCGATTGCTATTCCCTTTATCAAATCCACCGCCGATATAACAGCGCCTTTGAGGTGGTAAAGCGAATAAAATTCTTCGAGTTTGGGCTTTGTTCCTTCGCCCCAGAACCAAACCGAATTTGCGGGATTGAGTCCGCGTTTTACTCGGCTGACGTTTACGGGGTGGTCTTTAAGCAGATTGTAGCTTTTTTTCATGAGTTCGCACAGTTCGTTTGCGTATTCGCCGCGCGGCAAATGTTCGGTTATTTTGCGGTCGGAAATATCGTGCGGCGGCGTGAGAACCGCGCCCACCGTTCCGCTGTTTCGCTTTAAGCAGTGGCGGTACGATACCCCCGCGTAAAATCTAAGATTATCCGTTGAAAGTTTACCGTCGAGATATTGTATGAGTTCTTTCGCTTCGGCGGTGGTGATTTCGCCTGCCGAATAGTCGAGCATGGTTTTGTTTTCGTACGGCTCGTCGCAAGAGAGCGTTACAAGGTTACAGCGGTACGTCACGCTGTTTGCGTCAAGCGTGATTCCCATGCTTATCGCTTCCAACGGGGAACGCCCCGTGTAGCATGAGCGCGGGTCGTAACCCATAACCGAGAGATTCGCAACGTCCGACCCGGGTTTTAAGCCTGCGGGAACGGTGCCTACGAGTCCCGCTTCCGCGGTGCGCGCAAGCATGTCGGTTGTCGGCTTGTGCGCTAAGCTCATTGGCGTTTGTCCGTTTTCGTCGGGGTAGTCCGCCATGCCGTCGAATAATACGGTTACGTATTTCATTTCTTTTGTTCTCCTTTACGCCTTTTCGGGTCAAATTCGGGTCAAAATCATTCTACCGTTACCGATTTTGCAAGATTTCGCGGTTTGTCTATGTCGCCGCCGCGCGCCGCCGCCATATAGTAAGCAAAAAGTTGCAACGCAACCGCCGTGTATATCGGCATAAGCGCGGGGTGAGAGGCGGGCAGGGCAATCAGTTCGGCGCACTCGGCTTTTATTTTGTCGGGGTCGTGCGTTATCCCTATTACCGTTGCGCCGCGAGAACGGACTTCTTTTATATTGCTCAAAGTTTTTTCGGTAAGTTCGGGTTCGGTGGCAATACCGAGTACGAGCGAATTGTTTTCTATAAGCGATATTGTGCCGTGTTTCAATTCGCCCGCCGCATACGCTTCGGCATGAATATAAGATATTTCTTTAAGTTTGAGCGCGCCTTCTAATGCCGCCGAATAATCCGCGCCGCGCCCTATAAAGTATGCGTCGGATGCGAGGTAATATTTGCCCGCAAGCTGCTGAGCGAGAGAATTTACATTGTCGGTAAACCGCGAGAGCTTTTCGGGCAAACCGCTTAGCTCCGACAGGATTTCGTCGTAATCCGATTGCGATATTTTATTTCGTTCCTTTCCGATTTTAAGTCCCAAAAGAATCAGAACGGCAAGCTGAGTTGTATAGCCCTTTGTGGTTGCTACCGCAATTTCGGGCCCCGCGCGGGTGTAAAGTACGTAATCCGCCTCGCGCGCAATGCTGGAATCGACTACGTTTACTATTGCAAGCACGCGACTTCCGCGACTTTTTGCCTCGCGCAGAGCGGCGAGAGAGTCGGCTGTTTCGCCCGATTGACTTATTATTACGGTGAGGCAGTCTTTATCAACCATCGGGTTGCGGTAACGAAATTCGCTTGCAAGGTCGGTTTCGACGTCGATTCGCGCATATTTTTCTATAAAATATTTGCCTACCGCGCCTGCGTGATACGCGCTTCCGCATGCCGCAATGTAAATTTTACGTATCGATTTGCAGTCGAGTTTTATATTGTCGAGTTTTATTCCGTCGGGAGTTATTCGGCTGTGTATCGTCTTTTTAATGGCGCCCGGTTGCTCGTATATCTCTTTAAGCATGAAGTGGGGAAACCCTTCTTTTTCGGCGGCGTCGGCACTTAGTTCCGATACCGTAACTTTTTTTGCGATTTCCTCTTTGTTGCGGTTGAATACCGTGATTTTTTCGGGCGTGACCACAGCTATTTCTTTTTCGTCGGGGATTATGAATTTGCGCGTGTACGGTAGCACTGCGGGAATATCAGAGGCTATAAAGTTTTCGCCGTCGCCTATTCCGAGTACAAGCGGGGAATCTTTGCGCAGTGCCCATATTGTGCCGTTTTCTCCTTCGTGCAGAATAGCAAGCGCATACGAGCCGCGTATTTTGTTGCGCATTTTTATAATTGTTTCCAACATATTGCCGTTATAGTAATATTCGAGCAACATTGCAACAATCTCGGTGTCGGTTTCCGATTTGAAAGTAAAGCCGCGCTCGGTTAAAAATTCGCGCAGTTCGATGTAATTTTCTATTATGCCGTTGTGCACGACGGAGAATTTTCCGTCGCGGCTTGCGTGCGGGTGGGCGTTAATATCGCTCGGGCCACCGTGCGTTGCCCAACGAGTGTGACCTATGCCTGCGTTGCCCACGGGGTCTACTCCGCCCGTAATCTTTTTAAGCTCGCCGAGTCGCCCTTTTGCTTTAACTGTCTGTATGCCTTTTTTGCACGCGATTGCAATGCCGCTGCTGTCGTAGCCGCGGTATTCGAGGCGCGTAAGTCCGTCTAACAGAACAGGGGTTGCCTGACGCTTTCCCGTGTATCCTACAATTCCGCACATGTTCAGTCGTTCTCCTTGTTTTCCGTTTCGGTGTCGGTTTCGGTTTTATTCGGCTTGTGCAGTATCACTTTTATAATGAATATCGCAATTACCGAAATCGCTATAATTCCGATTGCAAGTATTATGTAGTCGATGTAATCGGATAAAAACCAACATAATATACTTATGATTCCGCAGGCCACTAAGTTACCCGAAACCACCGCAAGCAATGCTTTCGGATACTTTAAACCCGTTATTGCCGCAACCGCACTGCCCGTCCACACTCCCGTCATGGGCATGGGAATGGCAACAAACGCAAACACCCCGAGCATTTTTTTAAAGTCGCTTTTTTTCTTCTCGGCTGAATTTTCCGCGTTGCTTTCGGGCGGTTGTGCCGAATCGGCAAGCCCCTTCGACTTTTTTTCGAATTTGGCGTAAAGAGCCTGACCCAATTTTTTGAAAATTTTTGTGCGCGAAAGCCACTTTACAAACGGCAGAAGCACCGCTATAAGAACGGGGGCGGTGAGCGACGAACCGATAAATGCGTATAAAAAAGCAAACGGAGGCTTTATTCCGTAAGAATAAGCAATGGGAATCGCTCCTCGCGCTTCTATTATTGGCAGTATGGAAATAAGCACCGTGACTAATTCCGGAAACTTGAATACTTTTATAAGTGCGTCGGTCACTGTTTGAGCTATATTGCAAAGCATACGGTTATTATTGTATAGTATATGTTGCCGTTTTGTCAAATATTTCACGGCGGCGTATACGGGCGCATCTTAACGCTACGTGTTCGTTGCCCACTCGGTCACGTATTTCCGTATACGCTCCCACGCGGGCAACGCCCCTGTTGCGTTAATCCGCAACCCGTCTGCGCCGCCTTTTCGTCGGCATAATACGGGCGCGTTTCAACGCTATTCGGCGTTTGCGTTACGTGATAGGTGTATATGCGCCTGAATAACCGCTATGCGGAATATCGTTTTATAACCGTGCGTTAAAATGGAAATAATATAAAAAAGATTGACACTTGCTTTAAACAAATAGTATAATTAAGAGGTATGAGCGGGCTGTATAAAGCGGTTCTCCGCGCGCTTTCACCGCCATACGAGAGGTTTTATGGAAAAATACTTTACATTTAAGAATTATTTTATTTACGCGCTGAGATATTGGATTGTTCTTGCGGTTTGCGCGGTGATAGGTTTGGGCGGCGGAATTGCCTACGGAGCACTTAACAGCAATACCGAGCTTGTGGTTTACAATGGCGGAATAGTAGTGGGCGGATTCGGCGAGTTTGCCGATTATCTCGGTTCGATTTCGGAAAAGCCCGAGGATTTATACAGTAATATTCGTTCGGACGCGTTCAACAATATGAAGGCGGAATTTATAAAAATAAATCTTTACTCGCTTATCGAAGAAGAATGGCGCGCGTTTAAAGAGAACAGAACGCTTACCGAAGGCAAGGCGAAGTCATTGTTTTTCCAATCGTTCGACATTCACAACTCGGGTAACATGCTGTATGTTTCGTTTACCATGAGTACGAAATTTATTGCCGAGCGTGAGAAATTTGCGATAGCCGCGGTAGAAAAATACATCGATTTGGCGTACGAGTACGCAAGAGATATAGACAGCATGCTTGCGCGCGGCGAAAACACGTTAAACAAATTTCCGGTGTTCGGCGACATTAAAGAGGGAGAAACCGAACTCGGCATGCTTAAAGGCGGCGCGATAGGAGTTATAATAGGCGTTATAGCGGGACTTATTGTCGAGCTTGCAATGTTCTTTACGGACAGGCGCATAATTTCTTATGCCGAGATTGCTCCGTTTACCGGCAGAAAATTGTTTGACGCAACGAGCGGCACGGTTACCGACAAAGTATGTCCGCTAATCGACCGCGAAATGAACGGGAGCAAAGTTTTGCTTATTTCGGGAAGCGAAGACACCGTGCACAGGGCGGCGGTGCTGTACTCGGAATACTCTCCGCGTGCCGGTTATAAATGCCTGAGAATCGACTTTACCGACGACGCGAAACTTTCCGATTCGTTAGAAGCGTTTTTGTTAGGCGGTAAGGTAGCCGACTGCACGGTAAAAGCCGACGGATACGACGTTATGTACGGAAAGCAGTCGTGGTCGCTTATGCTTAAAAACGCAGATAAATTCAATAAGCTGAAAGACGAATACGACCGCATTATAATATCCGCGGCATATACGGGCGACGGACGTCACGGTATACTCGGCGAAATAAGCGATAAGGTATTGATTGCGGTTAATCATAAAACCGCAGATAAAGAAAACTTATTGCGCGTTACCTCCGAAGTCGGGGCGTACGATAAAATTACGGGTGCGGTTATAGAGAACACAGGCAGAAGCTATGTGGGCGGAGACATATACGTTATAAAAGAGGAAGAAGAATAAAGCCGTCGTTATGAAGCAAAAGATGAACAACAGGCTGAAACATGCCGGAATCAAGAGCATAATAATCGTATCCGCACTGGATATTATTTTTGCGTTCGGCGCGTTTTGGGTTTCGAGAGCGATTATGTTTTACCGCGACGATATGAACGATTTGTTGGCGGGTTACAGACCTTTCGAATGGATTGCCATGCTTGCCATGGTGGTTATAACGATTGCGATGTTCGTGTTTTTCGATTGCTACAATACCGTATGGAAATATGCGGGGCGCATAGAATTTTTCAAATTCGTGCTTTCGTACTTTGCGTCGTTTGCCATTATAATTCTGTTTAAAGTTATCATGGGTGCGGTGTTCGACGAGTTTGTTTTGCTAACGCCGCAGATACTCATGTATCTGCTGTTTTCGATTATAGGTTCGAGTTCGGCGAGGTTTATTAACGGCATAGTAAATTACGCGATATATTTGCGACGGCAAGCGGGAATCAAGGACAAAAGCGGCAAACCCGTGCTTCGCACCGTAGTTATAGGAGCGGGATATGTGGGCTCGCTTCTTATAAACCGCTTTATAAACAATCCGCAAGACGGATATTTTCCCGTTGCGTTTATCGACGACGACCCCGATAAGCAGGGTAAAAAGATTTACGGCATTAAGGTTGAGGGCGGCATGGACAGGCTTGGCGACGTAATAGCAAAGTACCGCGCCGAAGCAATCGTTATTGCCATTATGAGTATAAGCAAGGGGCAACTGCGCAATATTTACGGCAAGTGCAAAGAATTCGGTATTACAATCAAGGTTATGCCCGAAATGAGCAATGTAAGCGAAGTGAGCGCGCAGAACGTGCTTTCGCTCTGCGATATTAAAATAGAAGAACTTTTGGGGCGCGATGAATTTAAGGTGCGCGACGAGCTTATGAACGCCGCCGTAAGAAACAAAGTGGTTATGGTAACGGGCGGCGCGGGAAGTATAGGCAGCGAACTTTGCAGACAGTCGCTTAACTACGGTTGCAGGCATCTTATAGTTTTCGATATGCACGAAAACGGTATGTTCTTTTTAAACGAGGAATTTAAGAATAAGTATGCGGGGCGTTACACTTTGGTTGTGGGAACGGTGCGCGAGCGCGACAAGTTAAAGGAAACGCTCAATTTGTACCGCCCCGAAATCGTTTTTCATGCCGCGGCATATAAGCACGTTCCTATGATGGAGATTGCACCCACCGAGGCTGTCAAGAACAACGTGTTCGGAACTCTCAACACAATAGAGGAGTGCGAAAAGGCGGGAGTAAAGCGGTTTGTTTTGGTTTCTACCGACAAAGCGGTGAATCCCGCAAACGTAATGGGGGCAAGCAAGCGCATTGCCGAAATGGTAGTCGAAACCATGGGAAAAAGGTGCAAAATGCAGATGGCGGCGGTGCGGTTCGGAAACGTACTCGGAAGCAACGGCAGCGTTATACCCATATTTTTAAAGCAGATTAAAGAGGGCGGGCCCATAACTCTGACCGACCGAAATATAAAGCGTTACTTTATGACGATACCCGAGGCGGTGCGTCTTGTTATGCAAACGGCGGCTCTTGCGGAGAACGGCGAAGTATTCGTGCTCGATATGGGCGAGCCTGTATACATATACGACCTTGCCTGCGACCTCATTAGGATTAACGGTCTTGTGCCCGAACAGGATATTCCCATTGCGGTAACGGGTTTGCGCCCCGGCGAAAAACTTTTTGAGGAATTAAGGTACGACCGCGAGGCGGTTGACAGCACTCAGCATGAGGGGATTTTCGTTACAAGGTTGGAGCAAATAGACGAAAAGAAGTTTTCCGCGCAACTCGGAAATCTTAAAGCGGCGGCGTTTTCGGAAGACGAGCGAGCCACCGAAAAAGAGATATTCACTATTGTGCCGAGCGAATTCAGAAATACAGCTGCGGCGGAAATGCTTGCGGCTAAGCACGAAAAAATAGCGTCGGAAGTTGCCTGCAAGCGTAAAAACATGGGGAAAATGCCCGGTGAAGCAACGTCGGCAACTTTGAGCGTTGTCGAAAAAAATAAATATTAAAAAACGGAGATATGATTTTGACCGGAATAATTGATGCCGTAGACCGACTTTGGCGGCACGTTCAAAATTTAAAGCCCATAGCGGCTTACAAGAAATTCCGTTCGGGCGATAGTGTGCGAAAGATAAGCGACTTTTTTTATTCGCCGATTTATATTTATGCTTTGGGAATTGTCACGCTTGCGCTCAATATGTTGGGAATAGACGAAATTACTTATGCTTTTTTGGCTGTGCTTGCCATAACGGTTTTATTGTTGTGTCCCGATGCTATGCCGGCGATTGCGGTGCTTGTGTTTTACACAGTGGCGCGTTCGGTCGGTAATCGCAACTATGCGAAGTATAACGAAATTTCATTTGTATTCGGGAATATTTGGCGTGTGCTTGTAAGAATCGCAATCGCTTTTCACATAATAGTGAATGCGGATTTCCGCAAAGTAAAATCAAGCAGACTTTTAGTGGGTTTTATAGCGGTGTCGGCGGGACTTCTCGTAAACGGTTTTTTATCGCCGTACTACAATATTTTAAGCACGGGCGACGGCATTCGCATTATAAGGCGTACGTTTGTCGGTTATCTTGTAATGCGCACGTGCATTAAGCCTACACGAGAGACGCTCAGATATTTTTGTTATGTTGCGCTTGTGTACGGACTCAACGTGGGTATTCAGTTATGCGCGACGTATTTTATCAACAAGCCTTTTATAGAAAGCGGATTCAATAAAGACAGCATGTTGCTCGGTTGGGGAGTAAGCAACACTATCGGCGCGACTTTATTTGTTGCCATGCCGTTTGTCTTTTATCTTATGTATACCGAAGACAAGCACGCATGGTACTACTTTACGGCGGTTACTCTTATGCTTATTGCACAAGTGTTTACATATGCGCGGGCATCGCTTTTGTTTACATTGCCGTTATTTGCTGCTATGTACGTTTTGTGCCTTGCAAAGGGTAAAAGGCGCAAGCAGATTGCCGTTTGCGGAATAGTTGCCGTGGTTGCGGTAATCGCCGTTGCCGTGATTATGAAAAGCATGCTTATAGAAATGTTGCAATTCTTTATAAACAACAAGTTCGGCGACCGCGGGCGTTTTAAGCTTTGGTCGGCCGGAATAGAGCTTTGGAAAACGAGTCCCGTATTCGGAGCGGGCATACACAATGAAATGCGTACGCAGACTTATTATCACAACACGCCGTTGCAGTTTCTTGTTACGGGCGGCATTTTGGGTTATGCGGGACTTGCATTAAATCACATGCAAATTTCTTCTCTGTTTACGCAAAAGCCTACGATAAAAAGATTGTTTTTGGCTGCGCTTACCGGCGGCATTGTGCTTATTTCGCTACTTGACAATTTTTATATGTATTCGGCAATGCAAATCTTTTTTCAGTTTGCGGTTGTATTTGCCGAGCATGACCTTAACAAAACCTTGCCGTTCGCATACAGATACAAAGTCAAAAACGGCAAGTATAAATTGTTGTATTGATTTTTTAATTAAGCAGATACCGAAAAAACGCTTGCGCATGTGCGCAGGTGTTTTTTATTTCGAAGTCGTTTGCGTAACAAACGCAATAGTATGCGCATATATAAAAACGGTAGAAAAGTTTTAAAGAGGTGCGTGTATGACGGTTGCGGTGATATTCGGCGGAAAGAGTTCGGAACATAATGTCAGTATAGTTACGGGAGTGCAGGCGTTGTGCGATTTTCCGCGCGGCATCACCGCCGTGCCCGTGTATATTGACGAGCGGGGAGTTTGGCATACGGGCAAGGAATATGCCGATATAAAGCTTTACAGCGGCTTACACGGCTCGTATCCGGGGAAGGTTGTGCATTTGCGCCCTTCCGAGCCGTATCTTTATACCAAAAACGGCAAGAAAATTTTCAAACTCGATTGTTGCCTTCTTTGCACTCACGGGGCAAACGGCGAGGACGGAAGCTTACAAGGGCTTATAAAGATTTCGGGCATACCGTTTACGGGCAGCGGCGTTACGGCAAGCGCGGCGGGAATGGATAAAGACATAATGAAAAAGCTGTTCAAAGCGGCCGAGCTTCCCATTGTGCCGTATGTTACTTTAAGCGCGGACGAGTACGTAAACGATTCGTATGCGGCACTCGGCAAAATTAAAAGCTCGCTTGAATTTCCGCTTATAGTAAAGCCGCGCGGGGCGGGCAGCAGTATAGGAATAGGAATAGCGCACGATTACAACGAGTTGTTTGCGGCGGTGCGCGTTGCGCTTGAATGGGACACCGTGGCCGTAATAGAACAGGCCCTCGAAAACTTCGATGAATACAACTGCGCGGTGCTTTGCGGCGAGCCGAGCGAAGTTGAAAAACCCGTTGGGTGGAAAGAATTTTTAACCTACGAAGACAAATATCTGAGCAAGTCGGAAAACGTCAAGAGGGAATTTCCCGCCGCGATTTCGGACGAACTGCGCGATAAAATCCGCGACTTGGCTGTTAAGGCGTATAACGCCGTAGGGGCCGACGGCGTTGCGCGTGTGGACTTTTTATATTGCAACGGCGAACTGTACGTAAACGAAATCAACACGATTCCGGGGTCGCTTGCGGCATACTTCTTCGCTTGCGGAACGAGCGGCGTTATAACAAAAACAATCGAGCGTGCGCAAAAGGTGGCGGCGGCGCAAAAGCGGCTCAAATTTGCTTATAAAAGGCTTAGCGGCGATTGCTTGACGGGAGTGTGCAAAAAATAGTATAATGTACGCACCGTACTCGGTTGAGGTGATGAATTTTGGCAAAGATAGAATACAAAACACCGATAGTTGAAATGCAAGGCGACGAGATGACCCGTGTGCTTTGGGACTTGATAAAAGAAATCATTATCGAGCCGCACGTTAAGCTTAATTGCGAATATTACGATTTGGGGCTTATCAACCGCGATAAAACGGACGATAAAGTTACTTACGATGCGGCGGCGGCGGTAAAAAAACACGGTGTTGGCGTTAAGTGTGCAACGATTACTCCCAATGCTCAGAGGGTGGAAGAATACAAGCTTAAAAAGATGTATGCTTCGCCGAACGGAACAATCCGCGCGTATCTCGACGGCACGGTGTTCCGCGAGCCGATTTTGTGCAAGTCGATACGCTCGTATATTCCTTCGTGGACAAGCCCCATTGTTATAGCGCGTCACGCATACGGCGACGTTTACAAAAACAGCGAAATACGCGTTACCGACGATTGCGAGGCAACACTCGAAGTGAAATACGGAAACGGCAAGTGCGACCGCGTGAAAATAGCCGAAATAAGCGGTGCGGGCGTTGTTCAGGGCATACACAATACCGACAAGAGTATTTCGAGTTTTGCGCGTTCGTGCTTTAATTACGCGCTCGATTTAAAGCGCGATTTGTGGTTTGCCACAAAAGACACCATATCGAAAACTTACGACGGCGACTTTAAAAATATTTTCGCCGAGATTTACGAAAAAGAATACAGGTCCGATTTCGAAAAGGCGGGTATTAAATACGAATACTCGCTGATAGACGACAGTGTTGCGCGGATTATACGTAGTAACGGCGGCATGATTTGGGCTCTTAAAAATTACGACGGCGACGTTATGAGCGATATGGTTGCTACTGCGTTCGGGTCGCTTGCCATGATGACGAGCGTGCTCGTTTCGCCCTCTGGCGCGTATGAATACGAGGCGGCGCACGGCACGGTTACACGGCATTATTACAAATATCTTAAAGGCGAAGCCACTTCTACGAATCCCGTTGCCACCGTTTTTGCGTGGACGGGGGCGTTAAGGAAACGCGGCGAAAAAGACGGCGTGCCCGCTCTTTGCGAATTTGCCGACAAAACGGAAAAGGCGGTTAAAGAAACAATCGACTCGGGGTGCATTACGGGCGACCTTAAAGCTTTGTTCGATTATAAAGGTATTGTGCCCGAAGTGCTCGATTCGCGTGCGTTTCTGATTAAAACAGCCGAAAGAATATAAGTCGAAAACAGCCGAATAAATTAAAAAACAGCGAAAATTGCCGCCTAAAATAAGGACGGCAATTTTTTTATAAAAAGTTTTCTCAAAATAGCATTGTTGACAAATGCTGTCAACAATTATATGTTATTATAATTGCGGAAAACAGAAACGGAGGTTATGTTTCTATGACGGAGTTAGCTGCAATTATAACCATAGCGGGTAAGTTGCCTGTGTTGGAGGACTTACTCGATAAAAGGATAATGCGCGCCGCAGTGGACACCGCAAGTCCTACGTTGCCGCTCATGGACAAGGTTTATAAGTTGGGCGAATACAAACGGCTGTGTGCTAATCTTGCGGTTATGGAACACAGAATAAGAACCGTGCTCGGCAACGAAGAAGCCGATTTGATAGCTTACGCCGCATTAAAGCGATTCGGACTCGATTTCCGTAATCGTCGCGTAAAAAAGGCGGTTAAGGCGGCAATCGGCGTGCTCTGCGATTTGGGGGTTAAAACGAGCGACTTATCGGAATACAAAAATCTGCCGCTTTACAGAGCGGAATGCAACCGACTTAAAAGAGCGGAAGCGGGCAAAGGACTTAATAATGCTATTTCGATGAATGGCGCGGAGTGCGCTTGCTTTCGGGACGGTAGAACAGCACAAGCATTATAATTCCCGCGGGAACGCACATCGCCGCCGCTACGGCTATTGCCGCGGGTTTGGTTAAATTTATTCCTCCTTTGGTTTCGGTTACGTTTTGCGACGGGCGGGGAACAGCCTCGATTACGTTTGGTTTAACGGCGTCGCAATTAAGCTGAGGCGCGTATACATAGCCGTAAATTTTGCCGGACGGTGAGTCGTAGCGCACGTATTTCCATTCGTTGCCCGCACCGGCAAAAAGCTCGCTTCCCGTAGTGCCGCCGTATAATGTAAGGCTTGCGCCGTTGGGCACGGCGGTTAAAACTTCTCCGACGGACGTAGACGGAACACTGCGCAGGTTTACCGCCATGCCGTCGTTATCGGGAGTAGCCGTAAGCGCGGCGAATTTGGTTACAGGCTCGAAGTCGCATATCTCCAAATCCGCCGAATTTACGTAGCCCGACAGGTCGAGATACGAAACGGGATACTTTCCTCTTTGAATTTCGCCGTCGATAACGGCAAAATAAGTTGCGGGCAGAGTGCAGATAACTTCTCCCGAACCGTTAAACAAGGCGGTGTCTGTTTTTATTTTTGCATACGTAACAAAGCTTTCGCCCGAAGCGGCGAAAGAGAACAGCCATATAACGGCGGTCGATAAAATTGCGGCGGCTTTTTTCATATTATCATTATACGCTTAACGCTTGCGGGTATTTTGAGAGAATATGCGGAAAGTGCGCAAAAAAACGTGGACGGCATTTACGCGGAGTGTTGCGCGGTTGAATCTAAGCGGAGAATCGAATGAAAAACGGGAAAAAGTCGCAGATTTGCACACAGGAAGATATTTTGCGCCGTCTTGTAATAAACCGCAAAAATATCGAGGAATACGAACGCAACAATCGTCTTGAATTTTACAACAGCGGCGAAGTAGTACACGTTAAACAGCTTGATTTTCATAAGTGCTTAAAGCGCAACCGTTGGGTGTTCGGCGGTAATCGCACGGGCAAAACAGAGTGCGGAGCGGCTGAGGCGGCGTGGATGCTGAGGGGAAATCACCCATACCGCAAAATAAAGGGGGCTGTTACGGGGTGGGCGGTTTCGGTGAGCTACGGCGCGGGGCGCGAGGTTGCGCAGAAAAAACTGCTTTCGTATCTTAATCCCGAGTGGATTGAATCGGTTGGCATGATTAAAGGTTCGGCGGGTTCGGTTGCCGGCGGAATCGTGGACTACATAGCGGTTAAAAACGTGTTCGGCACCGTAAGCTACGTTTACTTTAAATCATGCGAGGCGGGGCGCGAGAAATTTCAGGGAAGCAGTCTTGATTTTGTTTGGTTCGACGAAGAACCGCCCGAAGATATTTACGAGGAGTGCCGTATGCGCGTATTCGACCGCAAGGGAGATATATTCGGCACTATGACGCCGCTTAAAGGCATGACGTTTGTGTACGACAAAATTTATCTTAATTCCGCCGCCGACCCCGAAGTGTGGTGCATTTTTATGGAGTGGGCGGATAATCCGTACCTCGATTCCGAGGAAGTAAAAAGATTGAGCGCGGCGCTGCCCGCCGACGTTCTGAAAACAAGGCGGTACGGCGACTTTGCCGACTCGGGCGAGACGGTTTATCCCGAATTTGACGAGAGCGTGCACGTAATACCGCCGTTTGACGTTCCCGAAGAATGGCAGGACTGTCTTTCGATTGACCCCGGGCTGAACAATCCGCTTTCCTGCCATTGGTACGCGGTTGATAACGACGGCATTGTATACGTTGTAGCGGAGCATTTCGAGGCGGGGCGCGACGTTAAATACCACTGCGCCAAAATAAGGGAGATATCCGACGCAATAGGTTGGAAGCGAAACCGCCGCGGCGAAATTTACGCGCTTATCGACAGCGCGGCGAATCAGCGCACGCTTGCCGCCTCTAAGAGCGTAACCGAGCTGTTTTGCGAAAACGGAATAAGCGTTAATCCCAAAGTGGAAAAAAATCTGTTTGCGGGGATAAACCGCGTTAAAGAATATCTTACGGGAAACGGCAAATCAAAACTATATATATTCGATACGTGCCGTAATCTTATACGCGAGTTTAAAGCTTATAAGTACGGGGCTGACGATACGCCCGTTAAGCGCGACGACCATGCTCTGGACGAACTCAGGTATTACTTAATGACCAAGCCGCATGCCGCTTCCGCGCCTGCGGTGAAGGGGGAACTTCTGAAATTCAAAGAAAAGCTTATAAGCACAAACCGATTCGGACGTTTATGATATTACGAGGCGGGTATGAATTTAAAAGAGAGTGAGCAAAAGCGGCTTATAAAAAGCCTTATGAAAAAAGCCGCGGGATACACCGCCACCGAAACGCAGGAAGAATTTACGTATTCCGAGGGCGAAGCGGTGCTTGTTAAGCGCAAGATTACCACCAAAGACGTACCGCCCGATATAACGGCTATTAAAATGCTTTTAAGCGACGAAACGAGCCGAAGCGTAAGTTTGGCGGAACTCGAAAACGAGCGCGAAAGACTTGTCGACGAATTTATAAAAAACGTAAAAACAGGAGGAAAAAATGGAACTGACGGATGCGAAGTACAAGATTAGGTGCGAAATGGGTGCATGCAAGAACATTGCTACTAAAACGGTGAAGCTCAGCCGCGTGGGGATTAAAAGCAGTCTGCACATTTGCGACGACTGCTTAAAAGAGCTTTACGGTCTTATAGGCAGTACGATTGTTCCGAAAAGTATTGAAACGGCAGTAAAAAAGGGGAGCAAAAGTGTCAAGCGATAAAGTGATTTGGGAAGAGGAAAAAGTAAACGAACTGCGTTCGGATTTCAACGGCAGGGCGGCTAAGCGGCGTGCATTCGAGGCGCAGTGGCAACTTAACTGCAACTTTCTTATAGGCAATCAGTATGTATACGCCCGACCCGACGGAAGCGTTACGGGCGAGGAGCGCGACTATTATTGGCAGGAGCGTCAGTGCTTTAACCACATTGCGCCGCTCATAGAAACCCGATTGGCAAAACTTCAACGGGTGCGCCCGAAAATGAGCGTGCGTCCCGCAAGCGGCGACGAAAACGACAGACTGAGCGCAAAGGCGGCGGCAAAAATACTCGAATCGGCATGTTTAAAGCACAACACCGACGAGCTTATCGGCAAAGCGACAATGTGGAGCGAAACATGCGGTTCGGCATTTTACAAGCTTGTGTGGAATCATAAAAGCGGAAAAAAGCTCGGGCACAAAAACAATAAGGCGGTGTACGAAGGCGACATAGAAATCACCGTTTGTCCTCCGTTCGAGATTTATCCCGATTCGCTCGCCGCTCAGGAAATTTCGGACTGCAAAAGCATAATTCACGCGCGCGCCGTGCCTGTCGGCGAAATAAAGGAGAAGTACGGAATAGAGGTTTGCGCAGAGAGTACCGACATACTTTCCGATGCAAACCGCTGTATGCCCGGCGGACTCGACGGCGTAAGCACTTCTCCGATGTTCGGGCGCGAGCACGCGGAAAACTGTTGCATACTTATAGAGCGTTACACCGCGCCGAGCGAAGAATACGAGTTCGGCGAGTATGCGGCAACTGCGGGCGGAAAGCTGCTGTACTGCGGCAATCTGCCTTACAACTGCGGTACCGATTTATCGCCCGGATTGCCGTTTGTAAAGCAAGACTGCATAAAAAGAGCGGGGTGTTTTTACGGCATAAGCATGATTGAACGGTGCATACCGCTTCAACGCGCTTTTAACGCCGTTAAAAACCGCAAACACGAATTTATGAACCGCATAGCAATGGGAGTGCTGGCGGTAGAGGACGGAAGCGTAGATACCGACAATCTCGAAACCGAAGGATTAAGTCCCGGCAAAATTCTTGTGTACAGACAGGGAAGCAACCCGCCTACTCTGCTCGACCCCGGACGCGTTCCCACAGATTTTCAGTACGAGGAAGACAGGCTGTTAAACGAGTTCGTGTCGGTAACGGGAGTAAGCGAAATCATGCGGTCGAGCTCGGTGCCGAGCGGCATGACGAGCGGCGTTGCATTGCAGTTGCTTATAGAACAGGACGACACGCGTCTTTCGGTTACCGCCGAAAACGTGCGCGGAGCCGTGAGAAACATGGCTTGCATAATACTCAGACTATATAAGCAGTTTGCTCGGCGTCCGCGTCTTATACGCTTTGTGGGCGACGAGGGCGACGTGGAATTACTGCGCTTTACCGCGTCGGATATAGGTTGCGACGACGTTGTGTTCGAAACGGAAAACGAGCTTACGAGCACGCCCGCACAGCGTCAGAGCATGTTGTTCGATTTGCTGAACATGGGACTTTTAAACGACGAAAACGGTAAGTTGAGCGAAAACATGCGTAACAAAGTACTCGATGCCGTGGGTTACGGCGGTTGGGAATCGACGCGCGAAACGGCGTTTTTGCAGACGGCAAACGCGCGCCGCGAAAATCTGAATTGCGCACATGCCGAGCCGAGCGTAAACGAAATCGACGACGACGATTTGCACATAGCCGAACACACGCGATTTATGCTTACTGCGGAATTTAACCGCATGTGCGACTCGGTCGAGGGCTTGCACGAAAAGATGCTCGAACACATACGACAGCACAAGCGTTACAAACAGTTAAAACAGGAGGCGGAAAATGGAAGCCGAGAAAATTAAAAACACGGCAAAAACCGCAAATGCGGTTGTGCCGGAGCCTGCCGTTATGCCGGAACTCACCGACGAAAAGGTGCTTGAATTTCTGAAAAAAGACGGCAATTTCGAGCGAATCGTTTTAAGCGATTCCGAAATCTGCAACGCCGTGATTTCGGTGTATTTAGACGAATTGTACGGTTCGGAGGGAGTTCCCGTGGTGCGCGGGTATTCGGCACTCAGCGTTCTGCCCAAGCCTAAAAACTTATCGGATGCGAAAAAGATTATCGACGGACTTTTTTAGGGGCGGTGACGAAAACAGTCGAATAAGCCGAGTATTATGAAAAATTCGACACTGTTATGTTCGGTGGTCGCAGTAGGCGGCAAACGCGAAAAAAACGTCGGATAAGCCGAGTATTACGACAGATTCGACAAACGCGTATAAGTCGGGTAATATGCCGATTCCGACAAAATACTACTTTATAAAGGCGTGACGAATTTATGCGTCTTTAACATAAAATCAACTTAAAGGAGAAGAAAAAAGAATGGTAACATTGACTAATGCCGAAAACGCGCTTAAATCGGTATATTTGGGGGCGGTTACCGAACTGCTCAACACCAAAACGAATCCGCTGCTCAGTAAAATAGAGCAAACGAGCAGCGACGTTTGGGGCAAGGAAATAAGAAAAGCGGCAAGCTACGGCATAAACGGCGGCGTGGGAGCGGGCGACGAAGACGGAACGCTTCCTTCGGCGAAAAGCACCAACTATTTGCAGTTTGTTACAACGCTTAAAAATCTTTACGGACAAATCGAGATTTCCGACAAGGCGGTGCGTGCGAGTGCCGACGGCAGAGGCGCGTTCACCGACCTGTTGAATAACGAGTTGCAAGGGCTTTTGGACGCATCGAAGTTCAATCTCGGACGAATGCTTTACGGCGACGGCACGGGTCTGCTCGGCACCGTTGGCGCGGAATCGAACGGTATGTGTCCCGTGGGCAGTCCTCAGAACTTAATCGAGGGTTTGGTTGTGGATATTTATTCGGCGGCGGGTGCGAAAATAGGAACGAGCGCGATTACTTACGTTGACCGCGACGGCAAGAAAATAAAGTTCGAAAATGCGCCCGCGTCGCTTGCGGCGGGTTGCACAATGTACGTGCAAGGCAGTAAGGATAAGGAAATTACGGGGTTGGGCGCGATTTTCAAGTCGGGCGGCAGTCTTTACGGCGTATCGCGCGCCGACCACCCTTGCATGACGCCTTACATGAAAGACAACGTGGGCGCACTCGACGAAATCGTGATTCAGGAGGCAATCGACCGACTCGAAATGACAGCCGGCAGCGCGGTTGACTTCATTGCCGTATCCGCGCAGGTTAAATACGCTTTTCAGGAGTATATGGCGCAGTACAAACGCAATATAGACGTAATGGAGCTTACGGGCGGATTTAAAACTCTTTCGTACAACGGAATACCGCTTGTGTACGACCGATTTATAGAGGACGGCACCATGTACCTGCTCAACACAAAGGCGTTTAAAATCCATCAGCTTTGCGATTGGCAGTATCTCGAAACCGAAAACGGCAAAATTCTGCGTCAGACTCAGGGCAAACCCACATACACGGCAACTCTCGTCAAGTACTGCGACCTTGTGTGCGACCGTCCCAACGGGCAGGCTCGCCTCAGCGGCATAACGCGCTGATGAGGGCGGGTGCGGTTATTTTGCGCGGCGACCTTTTCGGAATATGCGACAGATTAAAGGCAATAGACGAAGGTTACTTTGTGGTTTACGATAAAGCTACACATTCGTTCGAGGTGCATAACCGCTTTCAGCGCGGCAATACGTTCGCGCTGAAAGTGCCGTACCCGCAACTCGATGTACGCACGGTAGACTACGTGCGTAAAACGCGCGCGGAAAATGCGAAAAAACTGTTTGCTGAAACCGAAAGAGAAAACGCGCGGTTAAGGCGCGAGCAGATAAAAAAGGCTGTCGAGCATGCCGCGGTTGCGGCGGAAAAGACGCTCGGCGCGCTTACGTAAAAGCGGCTTTTTGCACGGCTTTAAATCATATGACGAAATAAATAATTTGGAGTGAAAATGAAGATATTCGATGCAGTGTATACCGCCGCGGTTTTTTTGCAGCTCGACGAACTTTGCGACGCATTGAACGCGGAAGATTTCGACGTAAACAATCCGGCCGAATCTATGACGGAAGAACTTTACAAAGAACTCGATATTCTTACGCGGTGCTGTAATCTCGTAATCGGCGAGCTTGCCGAAAGCGATTTTCCGCTTAAAACGAAGTGCGAGCTTAACGCTTCGGCCGGGCGTGTGAATTACGCCGATTTCGGCAAAAAAGTTACCGATATTCTGAGCGTTGCGGGCGACGGGAAACGGCTTCCGTTTAAAGAATACTTCGACTGTTTCACCGTGCCTTACTACGGTAAAGTCGAAGTGTCGTTCACGTTTGCGCCCGAATTTACGCCTTTAAACGGAGTTTCGCCTTACTCGGGCAATAAGCCGAGCGCAAGGCTCGTGGCGTACGGAATAGCGAGAGAGTACTGCCTTATAAGCGGCATGACCGACGACGCAGCCATGTGGGACGGAAGATTTTCGGCGGCGGCAACCGAGCAGGCTTATGCGCGCGGCAGTAAAACCGTTCCCGCGAGAAGATGGAGGTAATATAGAATGAAGCGTTCTGTTTCGCCGCCGAAACGCAGTTACTCGCGTGCATTTGCAAGTAATCTTTCGGGCGGAATAAACAGCGTATCCGACAGCCGCGTATTAAACTTCGCCGATGCGGAAGCGGCGTTTAACGTGCGGCTCGATTCCGGTGCGATGACAAGCGGTTACGGAGTTACTGCAACCGATATTCCCGCATACTACACAAAGGTGTTTTACTACAAATATTACGACGAATACGCGTGCGAATATAAAGAGTGGTATCTTGCGTACAACCGCGACGACGGGAAAATTTACGGCGGCGGCGAAAACCCCGACGAGTGGACGGAAACGGAAGGAGCGTTCTTTTCGAGCGCGCCGTCGGGAGTCAGTTACAGGCTTTACGGCGAGGACGTGTTTTTGCTGTGCGGAGCCGAGGGCATGGCCGTTATAGACAAAACTCTGCGAGTGGTAAACGTACCCGACGCGCCCGACGTTACGAGCATTGCAATGCACAACGAACGCATGTTCGTAACGATAGGCGGCAGGCGGAACGCAGTGTGGTTCAGCGACGACCTCGACCCCACGAATTGGAATCCCGAACTTGACGAAGGCGGATTTATCGAGCTCGAAGGGGAGAGCGGCAGACTTAACCGAGCGGTAGCCTTCGGAGGCTATGTGTATTTGTTTCGCGACTACGGCATTTCGCGTCTTACGGCATACGGCGAACAAAGCGACTTTTCGGTGACGAATCTGTTTGTATCGTCGGGCAGAATTTTCGCCGATACCGTATCGGTGTGCGGCGACAGAATACTGTTTTTCGCGTCGGACGGACTGTATTCGTTTAACGGGCTTTCTGCGAGCCGCATATACCGCAATCTCGACGGACTTACGGAAAATTGCGATTCCGCGCTGTCGTGCTACTTCGGCGGGAAGTATTATCTGTCGGCGTTGTGCGACGGCGGCGAAAGCCTGCTTATAGTTGCCGACCCGCGCACGTCTTCGGCGGCGATTCATAAAGACATAAACGTAAAGTCGTTTTCGCCCATAGTGGGAATAAACGGCGAAACTCTGCTTGTGTGTTCGCCCGATTCGCCCGTTTTGGGCAAATTGGAGAGCGGCGCGGATTACTTCGGCACGGAGCAGAAAAGGCTGTGGCGGAGCGGTATGACGGATTTGTCGCGTCCCGAAAAGCGCAAGCTTATATCGGAAGTGTACATAGATACGAGGTTCGACTGTACGGTTACGGTGCGAACAGAAAAAAAAGAGAAATCGTTTTTCGTTCGCGGCAATAAAGCCGTTCAGAGGCGCAGAGTAAATATCACGGGTACGAAAATGCAACTTGAAATTTCTGCGGTCGGGCAAGTGAGCGTGGCGCGCCCATCCGTTCGGTTCGCCGTGTTGAATTAGCGTGAGAGGTGAAAATGGATTACGGACAACTTGCGCTTTTAAAAGCCCAAGAGCTCGAAGCGTACATAAAAACGAGCGCGTCGAAGGTAAGCGAGCGTCGGGCGGTGAGCGCGTCGTTTTATCCGAGATGCGAACTGCACGGCGGTTACGAACCTTGTTTTGTTTACGGCACGGCAAGCATAGGCGTTACCGCCGAATTGGTCGTGCGCGCACCTACGGGCGCAAGTAAAGCGAAAGTCGGAATGTACTTCGGAAACAAAATCGCGGCTTACGCAACAGTAAATTTAAGCGCGGGGCAAACCGAAAGATATACTTTGCTAGCGTCGGTTTATCCTTCCGACGGCGAACGGCTTAAAATAGAGGCATCGGATGAAGGCATAATATTAGAGGAGTTTCACGTGCTTGCCGAGGGTAGCGGTGCGGCGGTAAGCTCGGGCGAGGAAATGTGCAAAAGCGACTATGTGGGCGACAGCGCGTTTATCGCGAGGGAAGATAACGGTAATTTGAAGGTAATAAAATGCGGCACCGATAAATCGGTGAACGCGGCGCACGGCTCGGTGTTCGATATTTCGGCGTCGGGACAAAATCTTTGCGTGATTTGTCGCGACGATTTAAACAACCTTTGGGGAATTGTGTACGATGTGAATTTAACCGAAAAGGTGCGTAAGAATCTCGGGGAATGGACGGGACGCATAGCATTGGGACAAGACGAACAGGGGCTTACCGTTGCGGGCGTAAAAGAGCGCAAAGTGTACATATTCAAATGCGGCGCGGATTTTTCGTCGCGTACCGATTGGATAAAAGCCGACTTCGAAACAGAGGCGGACGACGTGTATTTAAGCAAGCAGTCCGATAAGCCCGTGCTGTTTATAAGGCGGGGCAAAACGCTTTACGCCAAAATTCCGACTCCTACGCTCGACTGTGCCGACACGGTTCGCGTTCGGTTGTCGGTTGCTTTTCTTGACTGAGGGGGCGATGGCAAATGAAACTTCATAACACTTATACGGTGAGCATCGGCGGAAAGACATTTACGGCATATAATTCGGTAACCGAAAATTTCTGGACAAACATGGGTAAGTATCCGCATTGGGCAAACTTTATCGCGCTTACGGCTACCGACGGCACGAGCGTTTATGCGCCTGCGGTTACGGAAACAGTAAGCTGTGACCCGAGCCGCGGCGACGGATTGTATGTGAAGTATACCGCGTCGGTTGCTTGCCTTAACAAGCGGTATACAAGCGTTTCGCTGTGCGCCGACAAAACGGCAAGCGGATTTATGAGCCGAGCGGCTTTGGATTTGTCGAGTTCGGGCGATACCGCCGAGATAGCGGCTGTAATACATCTCGAAACCGCGCAAAGCGATTACGTTACATTTTGCGGCGGCGACAATCCGCTTGTAAGGCGTTTACTGGGGTGCGGTGAGGATTTTCCGTTGCGTATGGGTTGGGGAACTTTCGAATATCCGTCGGTTGTATGCGAGCGCACCACCGAGCTTATACAGGAATTTTTCGATACGGAATTTACGTTTACGGAAAACGGTATGCACGCAAGGGTAGACGACCCTACTTACGGAGTCGAGCTTGTGCTGTTTACCGGCGATACTTCGCTTATGAGGGCGGTGCGGCCTTACGAGTACGCTTTGCGCTTTGTTGCCGCCACTGCGGATTCGCACTTGTCGCTTAAACTCGGGCAAGGAACAGACAACGTGTCGAATATAACCGTAAACGGAAACCGAATGATTAAAATCGATAAGTGCGGCATAATAGATTCCATTACCCCGTTAGCCGCCGAATACGTGGTAAACTTGGGTTCGGAAGGCTCGGTAAAAACCGACCCTGCGGGCGAGTACGTTTTGTTTTTAAGCACGGCATACGCCGAGGTGTATAAAATCGAGGGATACGAACTGCGACTTTTACTGAGAGTTACCGACACCGCAGACTATTGGGAAATATGCCGTGGAGGTTCGCTTCTTACGGCAAGCGGCACAACCGTTAAAATATACGAGCAGGATGCAAACGGAAACTACGACTCGTTTACGGTACAGCTTGACGGTAAGCCTATTTATCCCATGTTCGTAGCGGCGCGCGAGGGCGACAGGTATCATATAGCTTTCCGATACGATACTTTGTATTTCCGCCGTTACGAGATAACGCGCACGGGCGTGCGGTTGTTGGCAACCGAAACGGGCGGAGAGCCGATGTTTTACGTTTCCCGATGCGGCGACGCGCTTGTAATGGGTGCGATTGCGTTTTGCGTAAAAACCATAGACGCCGACTATACGAACGAATATATAGCGGGAAATCTTGCAACCGACAGACAGCCGAGATTATTTTCGGGTATAGGCGACGGATACGTTTATTTTCGTATTTCGGGGTTCGGGCTTGCTTACGACATAGTACACAACGAAAGAGTTATATTAAGCAACAAGTTGGAATGTAACGGCAGAATAATTTACGGCGACGGCAAGCTTTATATTTACGACCACTATAACGGCGTACGCGAAGTTGAAACGGGATTCGATATGTCGGACGTTACGAGCATGTGTCTTGCGGGAAGTATTCTGTTTGTGATGCGCGGCACAAAGCTGTATTCCTATTACTGCAATTCCGAATACACCTCGTTGCGTTTGCCTGCGGACGCGGAAAACACAACGGTAACGTACAACGTGCGCGAACGCGCGTATACGGGCAACGGTAAGGGCGCGGTGCTGAGTGTGGGCGGCGCATAAGAATTGCCGCACGGCAAAACAAAAAAAGTAAAAGCAAAAAGGGGAAAATCATGTGGGAAGAAATTTTAACGGCGGCAATCGGCAACGGACTTTGGGCGGTGTTGTTTTGCGTGCTTTTGATGTACCAACTGCGCGACGGCAGAACGCGTGAAAGCAAGTACCGCGAAACAATATCCGAATTGGTCGGCAGATTGGAATTGCTTGACGAGGTTTCGCAAAACGTAAAGGCAACTCTTGCCGCCGTGAAAAAGCGCGATTGCGTAAAAAAAGGAAAAGAGATTGCGTCGGAGCCGAATTTAAGAAAGGAGACGGGCTGTGTATAGAAAGGCGTTATATTCGGTGTCCGCGGGCGAACTGTGCCATGCAACAGAGGAATCGGACGGAATAATAACCGTTATTACGCGCGAGGACGGAAGAATAATAAAACGCATGTTCAATCGCACGGGCGGCAAGGTGTTCGGTGCACGGGCGGTTAGCTACGCTGATTCGTACTTTACGTATCCGTTCGGCACAGCCGAAGTTTTGGGGGAAGAAATAATCTTCGCCGCAAGCGTAAATACAAATTAAACTGCGGCGAAATAATGGGGTACACGGAAAAATGAGAACAAGACGGTGGATGATAAGCAAGTTGAGGCGCAGAATAGCATGCGCCGACAGAATAAGGAGGAGCGCAAACAGTGGAAAATGACGGAATACGGTATTTAACCGAATTGTGGGATTCGCTTGTTAATGCAAGCGAAAACAAAAAGAAGAAAAATTCCGCGATAGACGAAATCGAGGACTTTATAAATTCTTACGGCGATAGCAAGGTGCCGAGCAAGCCTAAGTTGCCCGACGCGCCCGAATACGAGCGTTTAACCTACGACGCGCCGAGCGACGAAAGCATACGCGAGCAAGCCGAAAGCGAACTTTCGTCGTTCAAATCTCAGGGCGAAAAGGGAATCGACAAAGAGATACAAACGCTCAAAGAAAAGTACGATTCCGACTTGATGTCGGCAAAGGACAGCTACGATTCGGCGGCAAAGTCGGCAGAAACGAGCTACGAGGCGGCAAAGCGGAACGTGGATAACGACATGTTAAAGCGCGGACTTGCGCGTTCGAGCATTGCGGCAAACAAGCAGGCGGAGTTGGAGAGCGGCGCGGCGGCGAAAAAGACTAATATGGCAAACGCGTATTTTAAACAGGTAGACGAGCTCAACTCGAAAATAAGCGCGCTCGAATCTCAAAGGCAGGAGGCGCTTAACGACTTTAACCTTTCGTATGCGACGCGTCTTACCGAGCTTGTGCGTCAGTTAACCGACGAGCGGGATAAAAAGGCGACCGAGGCTTTGAAGTACAATAACACCCTTACCGAAAAAGAACACGCCGCACAGGTGGACAAACAGCTTAAAGAGAGCGATTTGTACAGCGAAGCTCTTTCTCAGCGCGAAAAAGAAAACGCACTCGGGCAGGCTACCGAAAAGGACTACTTGGAGGTTTACACCGAGATAGCGTCTAAATTGCGTACGCTTAACAAAAACGACGCGCGCGAAATAGTGCTTAACAATCCGAATGTGCGCGTAAGCGTGGGCAATACCTATTACTACAAGCTGTACGACGAGTTCTGCCGATGATTAAAAAGATATTAAGCAAATTGCGCTCGGGGAGTTTTTGGGTTGCTCTTATAGGCGCGCTTACTCTTATTTTAACTCGGCTCGGTTATGCCGACGCGGCGACGCTTTCGGAAAACATAGTAAGCGGAATAGCAAGCGTTCTGCTTATTTTCGGAATAGCCGTTTCGCCCGCTCGCGACAATGAAAGCACGCAAACGGAAGATATGCACTCGGTCGACGAATCCGCCGACGGGCAAGACGATGCAAACAGCATGACAAGCGAAAGCGCGGATGAATCAGACGTCAAACGGGATTAACCGCAAAGCGCATTGCATGCCGTAAGCAAAAAAAGAGATACGCCGATTTTTGGCGTATCTTTTTTTGTGTTATTTTTTCTTTTTGCCGAACAGCCGTTCCATAAGCGTGGGCTTGTGTTCCTTTGTTACCGTAATGGTGCGTTGCGGGCGTTCCGCAGGTTCGGGCTCGGCCGCGGGGCGCGACGCAATGTTACCGTTGGGAGCGGGGCGCGAAAATGCGTTTGAAGTTTGCGACAAATTGCGTTCGGCATTTGGTTGCCTTGCGGGTTGAGCCGCCGACGCTCTATGCTCGTCCGCGTTCGAAACCGCGCGTTTGTCGATATTCTTTATGCCGGGGGTATAAGTCGCGTTTATGCGCTCGGGGTGAACCTCGGTGAGCGAGGCGGGACGCGACGGCACCGCACCGGTGGGGCGGCTGAGTCTTGCCGAGTTTGCGCGCGTAAGTCCCGCGTTTTCGGCGGCTACGCTCTCGGTAAGAGTGCGACGCGTGGCTGTGGCGGCGGAAGTGGATTTTCTTCCGCAAAGACCTGTAATCATTTGCGTTACGTCCTGATAGCGGTGACGTGCGTAAACCGCAAGCGATTTCATGAGCGCGCTTTCCTGCGTGGGTGAAATTATCGCGCCTTTTTCGCTCGGGCGTATAATGGTATCCTTATAAAGCCGTTGTATGCTTTCGGGAGGAAGCGTTCCCGTTACGGCGTAATAAATTGTGACGCCGAGCGCGTATATATCTGTCCAAGGTCCCTGTTCGCCGTGTGTGCGGTACTGTTCTTCGGGGGCAAAGCCTTGCTTTAATACAATCGATAAGCTTTTACCGTCGAGATTGCTTTGTTTTGCCGCGCCGAAGTCGATTAGCTTAACTTCGCCGTTTTTGGTGATTATAATGTTGTCGGGGGAAATGTCGCGGTGAATAAGTCCGAGCTTATGCACTTGAACAAGCGAATCCATAACGGGACGCAACACGGTGACGATTTCGTCGCACGGAACTTTTCCGCCCTTGCGCTGTAAATATTTTTTCAGCGAAATTCCGTCTAAAAATTCCATTACTATATAAGCCGTGCCGTTTGCCGAAAAGAAGTCGCGCACCGAAACTATTCCGGGGAGATTTTTTATTTTGGCGAGTGTTTTCGCCTCGTCGATAAAACGCTTTAATCCGCGATTGCTTGCCGCTTGATTTTGTTTCGAGTTTATAATAACCTGATTACTGCGCGGCATGCGGTTTACGTAGCCGGAAGGGAAGTATTCCTTGATTGCCACTTTAAGCCCTATGCTTATGTCCCATGCAAGATAAGTTATTCCGAAACCGCCTTCGCCGAGAGCGCGGTAAATAAGGTATTTTTCGTTAAGAACGGTGCGTTGCGGAAGGTGATGTGGCGGCGACGGGGTGTCGTCCGCTTTTTTCTTACAGCTCATGCAGACGCGTTCCGAGTCGAGAGTACCGAAGCAGTTTAAGCATACGTTTTTATTAGTTCTGACTCTTGCCATTACTTGCGCCTCCTTCGTGGTTTTCGTTCTCTGCGGCGGGTTGCTCCGATTCCGTTATCATAGCGACAACTGCGGAATAATTGTCGTTGTATCTTCCGACGCGCGCCAAAAGCCGCTGTTCCATTTTAAATATAGCCTCGTCCGCGTTTGCCGATGAAACAAGGTCTTCTTCCATTTCTTCTTCGTAAACGTATTCCCAAAAGCCGTCGGTGCATATTATTATCGCGTCGCCTGCGGTGAGCGGCTCGGTGCGCACCTCGCAGTCGGGGGCAATGTAATAATCGTTGCCGAGCACGCGGGTAAGTTTGTTTTGGTCTTTGTGCGTGCGGATTTCGCGCAAGGTAATCTGACCCATGTCGACCGCAACCTGACTGAGCGAATGGTCTTTGCTTTGGTACGACAGTTTGCCGCCCTTAAAAAGATAAATTCGCGTGTCGCCTATATGGCTCATTACCGTTGTTGCTCCGTTTGTAACGCAACACGCAACCGTTGTACAGCTCGAACGTATTTCGGGAGTTTGCTCTTTGTATGCGGCAACATAATTATGCGCCGAGTGTATAAACGATTGTACGGTTTCGGGCAGAAAAGCGCGCGGCGGGTCGGATTCGCGCAGTTTTAAAAACGAATCGACTATTTTTGTGGAGCACAGTCTGCTTGCGACTTCACTGCCTATATACGAGCCGAGTCCGTCGCATACGACTAAGCACGCTTCGTTTCCGTTCACCGTGCCGCACACGAAATCCTGATTGTATTCTCTGCCGCCTTGCTTGCAAATACTTGCCGCCGATATTTTCATTTTATTGCTCCGTAGCGTGTATTTAAAGTTAGGATACGGCAGTGTGCCGCGGATACCCATTATACCCGAATTTTGCCGTACAGTCATAGTTTACTATGAAATCGCGCAAAAATCAAGTAAAACGTATGATTTGATATTCGCACTTGATTATGTATGTTATTTTGAGCGCGTTCCGTCTAACAATGATACATAAATTCGATTGACCTTTTTGCACGAATTTGGTACAATTAAACGGTAATTGTTTTACGGAGATAAAGTATATGAAAGTTGCGGTAATAATGGGCAGTAAGTCCGACTTCGAAGTTGTAAAACCCGCGCTCGTCGCGCTTAAAAAATTCGGCGTAAAAGCCGACGTAAGGGTTATAAGCGCGCACCGCACTCCCGAGGCGGCGCACGAATACGCAATAAACGCCGAAAAAAACGGAGTCGAGGTTATAATAGGCGTTGCGGGCAAAGCCGCGCATCTTGCGGGCGTTTTGGCGGCGGGCACAACGCTTCCCGTTATCGCGCTTCCAGTGCAAACCTCTATGATGGGCGGGCTCGACAGCTTGCTCAGCATGGTGCAAATGCCGAGCGGCATACCCGTTGCAACGGTGGGTGTAAACGGCGGCGAAAACGCGGGACTTTTGGCGGTGCAGATACTCTCGTTGAAGTATCCCGAACTCGGCGTTAAGCTTAAAGCTTACAAAGAGGAAATGCGCAAAAAAATCGAAGCCGACGACAAAGAGTTGCAGTCAAGCTTATAATTTGAAACAAGTTCCGAACGCGGGCGCAAAACCATAGCGCACGTATATCGGGTTTGGTAAAGGAGAATAAAACATGAAAGTAACAAAAGGCGAACAGTTATACGAGGGCAAAGCAAAAAAAGTATTTGCCACTTCCGACCCCGACATTGTACTTGTGTCGTACAAGGACGATGCTACCGCGTTCAACGGTCTTAAAAAGGGAACAATCACGGGTAAAGGCGTTGTAAACAACCGTATGAGCAATCATATGTTCCGTCAGCTCGAAAAAGCGGGAGTACCCACTCATTATGTAGAGGAACTCGACGACCGTGAAACGCTTGTAAAAAAGGTGAAGATTGTGCCGCTCGAAGTTATAATACGCAACATAGCCGCAGGCAGTATGAGCAAGCGTTTGGGCATACCCGAGGGCACTGCGCTCAAATGCCCCGTAATAGAGTTCTCGTACAAAAACGACGAGCTCGGCGACCCCATGATTAACGATTATCATGCAATGGCAATCGGAATCGCAACGCGCGAAGAAATCGATACCATTACCGAACTTGCATTTAAAGTCAACGACTTTATGATTGAATATTTCCGCAAGCTCAATATAGACCTTGTGGACTTCAAACTCGAATTCGGCAAGTTCCGCGACAAGATTATTCTTGCCGACGAGATAAGCCCCGACACTTGCCGTTTTTGGGACAGCACCACAAAGGAAAAGCTCGACAAAGACCGTTTCCGCCGCGATATGGGCGGAGTGGAGGAAGCTTACGCCGAAATGATGCGTCGCCTCGGGCTTTAAAAGCGCACGTCTTATCGCTACGTGAGTGCCGCCCACTTGGGGCAGTACGGTAAAGTACAGCCCCGCGCGGTCGTCGCTCCTGTTGCGAAAATCCGCACACTTTTAAAGCCCGAGGACGAAGCAAAAGCGCACGTCTTATCGCTACGTGAGTGCCGCCCACTTGGGGCAGTACGGTAA